>BNWW01000373.1 GCA_025999115.1 Bacteroidia bacterium | reverse complement strand
AGACGTTATACCATTCTCCGTAGCCGTCAAATGGATAAACTACAGTAAATGGAAATATTTCATGTTCAAATCCATTATACTCAAATTTAACTTTGTTTGGCTGTACAAGTTCTGTTTCGCCTGTTTTATAGGTTGTTATATCTTCTAAATTTTTAGGTCTATCACCTAAACCTCCACCAAAACCAAAAAAGGATTTTACTTTGCCTATTGCACCATCCAATTTGTCCCAATATTTATAAAAATCCAATACATGACGTACAATATTGCCCAACGCATCCGGTTGTCCTATTCTCCAATCATCTTCTGCATATATGGTTCTGTAACTTACACTAAAATCGCTGAATGTAATAGGAACACCCCAAATAAATGTATAATCATAATCTTCGTCTGCTTGAGTTTGCCTTAGTTCTGCTGTACTGTTTTTTGCATTTTGTACACCACCTGTCACTGTAGGTGTTACTTTGTCGGGAAATATTGCTGTCTCTAACAATACATCTAACTCTTTTTTTGCTTTAATTAAAACCGCTGCTGCACCACAACCTGATACAATGGCAAGAACTTTGGTAACACTTGGGTCGGGTGCCAAAAAACCAACGCCAAAAACACCAACCAACATGCCACATGCCATTACTTTACGCACAAATTTTGCCTCTGTCGTTCTTAATAAATCTATTATGCCTGTTGCCAAAGCAGGACTCTTCATCAAAGATTTTGCTCTATAAAAAGTGTCTTCGGGAATTAATCCTTCAGGATTAAGTAGTCCGGGGTGTGCGGCAAAATATCCTGCCAAATACTTTTTTTCGCTCTGACTAAGTTGTCCCATTAGACGGTTGTATTCTGCCGACATGTCCCCAAGTAGTTTTTGTACATCGCTGTCTAAGGTTTGACCCTCCATGTTTATCTCACTTTCTAAGTCAGTAACTATATTGGTCATAAAAGTGTTTATTTCGTCAATCACTTCCTGCGGGTTGTTAGCAGTATATATTTGTACTCCAAGTTCTCCC
>BNWW01000372.1 GCA_025999115.1 Bacteroidia bacterium | reverse complement strand
CTTTATTTAAAAGGACTGCGCTTACCGATGAATCCACGCCGCCCGATAAGGCTAAAATTACTTTATCGTCGCCCAATTTTGCTTTTAATTGCGCTACGGTCGATTCGATAAAATTGGCAGGCGTCCAGTCTTTTTTGGCTTGGCAGATATTCAGAAAATTATCTAAAATCGTTGTACCTATTTGAGTATGAAATACTTCGGGATGAAATTGCACCGCCCAAGTGGCTTCGTTTTCGATGCGATACGCCGCACAAGGCACATCTTCGGTTTGGGCGATAATCGTAAAATTAGCGGGAATTTGTGTAATCGTATCGCCATGCGACATCCAAACTTGCGAATGGGGAGCAATTCCCTGCATCAATTTATCTTCTTGAATAACAGGCGTTAACATCGCACGACCGTATTCGCGACTATCGCCTTTTTCCACTTTTCCACCCGAACTGTAAGCCAGATATTGCGCTCCATAACAAATTCCAAAAACGGGATATTTGCCGCGAATAGCCGATAAATCGGGTTTAAAAGCTTCCGAATCATTCACCGAGAATGGACTTCCCGACAGGATAACGCCGATAACCGATTCATCTTCAACGGGAAATTTATTGTAAGGGACAATTTCGCAATAGGTATTTAATTCGCGCAAACGGCGGCCGATCAATTGCGTGGTTTGCGAACCGAAATCCAGAATAATGATTTTCTCCATTTCTATTTTACATTAATGCCTGCAAAATTACATAAAAAATTCCTACTTTTGCCGAAGATTATTTTAAAAAGTTCGTAATGTATAAATTAGTCGCTTTATTTTTCTCGTTATTTACCATTGTTTCCGTTCAAGCTGATACGTTTTGGTCGGAAAATTTCAATTCCACTATAAATAATAATATTCCCGCCGGATGGTCGCAATATTCCAAAGGACAGACCGGTACCCAATGGCGTCGCTCGGAAGCTTATGATGATTATATGAATTTTATAGGTGTAACGTATCGACGAGGCGACAGCGGCTAGGCCATATC
>BNWW01000371.1 GCA_025999115.1 Bacteroidia bacterium | reverse complement strand
AGGTGATGAAATATATGAAACAGAAAAATCATTTAAAAAATATATAAGGGAACAAATGTTAATGGATAATAATGGAAATGATTTAAGAAACAGATAGATAAAACAGCATAAGTCAATTGCCATAGCAAAAGAAAATTACAGAAAAAATTAATTTTACAAAAACATATTTTATAAATTTAAGATTATTGAGATTGTTTCTTATAAACTTGTTTGCTGCACGAAAAGCCAAAATATACGCAGCCAAAATGATAATTCCTAACAATGCAATGAATGATTTTATCAATGTATTTTTCGCTTCAACAGTTTCTTTCAGTAGCCATACAAGAGCAACGGTAAAAAACAGAATGGATATTAAATAAGCCAAGAATACCCAAACTTTCAGCGTTGACGGCAATATTGTTTTGCAAGTTGGACATTCTCCAATTGCAAAATTACCTTTTCCAATGATATATAGCATAAATGAAGAAATTTCATCCGCATCGGATTGGCTATATTCACGAATTTTCTTTTTATAATAGAGAATTGTTATTCCATTTAGCAGCCAATATATTAAAAGGCTGAACGTTATAAGTATAATTGCTATGTATGCTACTGCTATTATTATTTTCATTCTTTATTTTTTTAAGTTATTCATTTTAAGACAGATATTTTCGATTTGTGCGAGAGATAATATTCCAAAAGTTTTTTGTATTCGGCTGATTAGTTGTTTTTCTGCTATCGATTTGGCTTTGATTTTTGGGTGAAAACCTGTCAAATTACAGATAATTACAACTACGGGTATGAAAAAGAAAAACAGGCAAATTCCCGACAAAATCGTTTTTTCCTTGCATAAGGCAATGACAGAGCAGGTAATCCCGCCTGTTATCAGAATGACTTCTACGATTGTACTTGTTAAGACAAAGTATGCCAATGCGTGACTCAAATGTTTGTTGCCCAGTTCCATCATCAGTACAAAAAGAATGATTGCAGCCAAAAGCAACAGGCAGGATATTTTAGTCATTTTTTATTCTCCTG
>BNWW01000370.1 GCA_025999115.1 Bacteroidia bacterium | reverse complement strand
TCTTTCGTCAAATATTCCGCCTTCCATATTTCAGGCCAAACAAGCATTGCGGAGCCGGAAATGCAGCTTGTAAAAATCAACGCCTATCCGAATCCGTTTGCTGACCGTTTGACGCTGAAAATCGCTTCTTCGTCCAAGGAAACCATCGCTCTGCGTTTAACCAGTATCGACGGCAAAACGGTTCTCAACAAGCAAATAACCGTCAATCACGGCATTACGGAATATGATTTCGGAAGCGAATTGCAAACCGTCGTACCGGGAATTTATTTGTTGAATGTGGAAAAATTGTCGGGAAAAGAAGTTTTGAAATTAATAAAACGGTAAATGTACAATGAAAATCGTATCTTTGCAAATCAGAAAATTAAAAAATTCCGGATGAAAAAGAAAAACACGATTCTGCTTCTGTCGCTTTTATGTATGGCGACCAGTATTTTTGCACAGCAATTATTCCCCTTTCAAGACACAAATCGATCCATCGAAGAGCGAGTCAATGATTTGGTTTCGCGCCTGACTTTGGATGAAAAAATCGCACAAATGCTGGATGAAACGCCGGCTATAGAGCGTTTGGGAATCCCGGCTTACGATTGGTGGAACGAATGTTTGCACGGCGTAGCGCGCACGCCCGATTTTCACGTTACCGTTTATCCGCAAGCCATCGGAATGGCTGCCGGTTTCGACGCCGGAGCGATGAAACAAATGGGCGATTTCACGGCCGAAGAAGGTCGCGCCGTTTACAACGAATCGCAAAAGAAACAAGATTACCGGCGCTATCTCGGATTGACTTATTGGACGCCCAACATCAACATCTTTCGCGACCCGCGATGGGGACGCGGTCAGGAAACCTACGGCGAAGATCCGTTTCTGACTTCCGTTTTGGGAACAAACTTCGTGCAAGGCCTCCAAGGCGACGGCGAATATTTGAAAGCCGCCGCCTGCGCCAAACATTTTGCCGTTCACAGCGGATTGGAATCGACACGACACACTTTCAATGTTTCGGTTTCCGATTATGATTTGTGGGA
>BNWW01000369.1 GCA_025999115.1 Bacteroidia bacterium | reverse complement strand
GACCATGAATACTTTTACCTATTCATAATCTTCCCTAAAACTTTTACCGGTTAGCTATTGCTAAACTTACCTTTTCTTTCATTCCCGGAGCAAGAGATTCTTCACCTTGTTTGAGGAAGTGCATAACCAACCGAAGCTGCCAAAAGAAGCAGCCTCAGTTTTTAGTAAATCAAAGAATCAAAGCTCGAAGAGTCATTTAATTCTTAATACACCGCACCGAGAAGTAGTTGCCGGCATACGTGTACGGCCCATACATATTGCTCGTATTGGCGTCGAAGTACTGACTGGTGGCTCCGGAACTCCACCAGCCGCCGTCGCTGCCCCAAGTGTACCACGCGCTATTGCTCGTGCTGTAGTAGCCAGCAAGCGCAGACCCGGACATCCATTGATTCTTTTCGGCAGTAGTAGCAGAGGTGCCCTTAATATAATTCGTTAAGGCGTTCCATTCGTCGGCATTCGGCAAATGCCAGTCGGTAGGGCAAGCGGTCGAAGCATTAGCCCACGTATAATAATAACCACGTTCGCCGGCAGAATGGCCTGTATAAGTCGTCGCAGCATAAGTGCCTAACTTACTGTTGGTGATCGTCCAACAACCAACCGTACCCGGGTAGCAATACGTTTGCATACCGCCAACTTCCGGACCGGCTCCAGTAGATTGGGTAAGAGTTAATCCAATTTCACCATATATGCCACTACCATCGGTAGCAGTTGCCCGCACCGTAACCGTGCCAGCAGATACGCCGGTTACCAAACCGGAAGAGTTAACCGTAGCCGCAGAAGCCGGAGAGCCTGCACTGATAGACCAACTCAATGTTTGATTGTTGGCATCAGAGGGAGTGATAGTGGCATTGATTTGCTTGGTTTCGGTGGAACCAAAAGTAGTAAAACCTACAACGGCAAGATCAATTCTCGTAATCTTTTTAACAACCGCATCAACAGTAACCGGTTTTTCACCATAAACACCACTGCCGTCGGCTGCCGTAGCACGGAGAATTACCGTACCGTTATTACCGGCAGTAAA
>BNWW01000368.1 GCA_025999115.1 Bacteroidia bacterium | reverse complement strand
TTTAATTATGGATCCGATTACGGAAGATAAAATCAGCGTGATCGGCGCCGGCAACATCAATATTCAATATGGTAACTTGTTGCCGGTAAAAGTGTTCGGAAATTACAGGATTGAAGAGGGAAAATATAATTTCAGTTTCCAACAGGCTTTTTATCGTCGTTTCGACATTGCCGACGGCAGTTCGGTTACTTTTCGGGGCGATCCGTTGAAAGCCGATCTGAACATTAAAGCCGCTCACACGGTTTCGGCCAATTTGGGTGATTTGGACCAACAATTGGTGGCTTCCGAAGAAGGGCGTTGGAGCGCCCGCAGCAATGTTCCGGTCAGTTGCGTGTTGTTGCTTTCCGGCGTACTCGAACAACCGCAAATTAAGTTTGACTTGGAAATGCCCGGAGTAACTGCCGAATTGGAGCGGCAAGTAAAAAGTTATATCCGCACCGACGATATGATGAATCGCCAAATCATCTACCTTTTGTTGGTAGGGCGGTTTTATACCGCTCCCGAATACGCCAACATCAATGGACGTTCCGGTACCGATTTATCCTTTCTTACCTCTACGCTTTCGTCTTCGATTTCCAATCTGTTGGCCGAGTTGAGCGATAAAATTCAAGTCGGCGCCAATTTCCATCAATTCTACGAAGGCGATATTACGAATACCGAAGTGGAATTGCTTTTGTCCGGTACTTTGCTTAATAATCGGTTGATTATCAACGGAAATGTAGGTTATATCGATAAACCGTATTTAAATACCTCGAATAGTAATATTTCGCTCATCGGCGATTTCGATTTGGAATATAAATTGACGAAAAGCGGCGACATCCGGCTCAAGGGATTCAATCATTACAATTATCGCAATTATTACAGTTTAACGCCCGAAATGACTCAAGGGTTCGGTATTCTTTTCCGGAAGGATTTTAATAGTTGGCGTGATTTTGTGCGCCGGAAGAAAGAAATGACGACTATCCGTTCCTCGGATGAAGAAAAAATATTACCTTTGCAGCCTTAAAACGCAATAACGTAAATTT
>BNWW01000367.1 GCA_025999115.1 Bacteroidia bacterium | reverse complement strand
GATGTAAAAGAGCCTGCGGTAACATAAACAAGGCAAAACAGCCAAGTCAGCCACCGGTGAAATAATATATTAACAAAGAAAAATCTCACTATTGTTACAACTTGTTTTTCGGCCTCAAAAATACAATTCTTTTCGGAATATCTTGGTATAGAGGTCTGAATTTTACGGTTTATATTCCTTGGTGCCCGTAGTGTGCTGAGCAACAAGTACCAGAGGCTATGCCGAACGCAGTCTAAAAAAACGATGATTAATAATTCCACTTTTTGTAACTCCTATTTCATAAACGTCATATTTCCTATTCATAAATCCATCTAATTGATATATTTTATAACCACTATCAAAAACATTAGGAGTGGTTGATAAAACAGCATCGTCATAACTATATGGAAAATTATGACTACTTGGATCTTGATTATGTCGATCTATAATGATTTCTTTAATTACAACATCATGCCAATAAAAGTCATTAAAATTATTCATAAACTGATTACTGCTAAATATCTATCAGATCATAAAACACGGAATTTGTATTGATATCTATTTCAAACACATCATTATCATCATATTCATATCCTTTATTATAAAATGCAAAATTATGATCATGTTCAAACATAAACAATATACCTCTTCTTATGTTCTTTGAATCTATCAAATATTTAATAGAGATAACTTTGCAATGATGTAACCATTCTATATGCTGTTCTATTGGTTTGTATATAAATTCATGGGAAATTGTAGTGTTAGGAATATCTTTTTGTTCTTTAATGAAAACATTTTCTTCGCAACAAGTAATATCAAAGTATGAATTTACTTTAATATATAATCTGACAATAGAAATCGGAATATTATTTAAATAAAACCACTCTAATAATACACTTTCAAAGATTTTTCCAATACAATTTTTTAAACTCATACCTATGCACAAATTTTAATATGGGTATAAACTTCTAAATGTACTACCGTTCGGCGGAAGCTCCGGCTTCCGCCGTCTTAAAATCAAAGCTCTTGCTTTGAAATCCAGATAAC
>BNWW01000366.1 GCA_025999115.1 Bacteroidia bacterium | reverse complement strand
TGAGTGTGGTGGCGAAGTACAGCGCATACCGATTACAAATTATACCTTGCGTGACGACTTGAAAGAAGGCGATTTCTTGACACATCCTAAGAGTGGTGGCAGCCGCTATACTATAAAAACAGCCATACCGCAAGGCGATGGCAAATATAAAGGTCAATTTCTGTCTTGGTGGGGAGTCTATAACAAGAAAGTGCTTTGTGAATATCGTGATTTGTCGGTTAATACCGATAATCAAATAATCACTATGAAATACAAAAGTGTGTATAATCCGCAATTTTTGTTGGATGTGGATGCGATAAAAGATTATGTGGATAATCTGCAAGATGAAATAAACGGCTTAACCAATGATGGATTACCGCCCAATACCCCAAAATTAAATTTTGTAATTCCGGAAAACCCAACTTACTATTATGATGCTGAAAGTGGTGTGTTGGTTATAATGGATGCTAATGATAATCCACATACTATAGAATTGCCTAAAAAAGAGGATGGGACGGTTGATTTTCCGGCGACGATTGTGGATAAAGACGGAAATACTTATATTGTGGATAAAAGTGATGAAAAAACGGACCCTTATATGAGTAAAAGTGAAAATAGTTCAAACACGAACGTTGTTACAAAATTACCGGCTTATATCGGATATGCAAAAAGTATTCATAATCAGAAAGGTTATTTTTGTAATTCTCAGAATTTACAAGAAAATGAGGCAATTTTAAGTGCATTGAAAAAGAAACATGAATGGTGGGGTGGCATAGTTGAGTAGATAAACGTGCAATTTGTAACAATAATACTTCTACTTTTTGATTTGAACGACCATCTCGGACAGAATTTTTTATCATTTGTCGATCTTCATCATTTAATGTGCTCACCAATTTTGCGCTTTTAATGGCATTATCCGTGTCTTTAACAATAGCGTCCAATGATAAAGTATTGTAATATATTTCAATTATCTTTGCTCCGTCTGAAGCCTCACCGCCTCTTATTACGCCGCCAACGGGTGGATTATTAACCACTTTTACAACAATTT
>BNWW01000365.1 GCA_025999115.1 Bacteroidia bacterium | reverse complement strand
CAAAATGCGGGTGGTACGCTGTTCGGGATTGAGTTGGTCGGCCTGTTTCAAGCGGTCGATTTTGTATTGTTGCACGTTTTTCTCCGACAATTCGAGCAATTTTTTCTTTTCCCTCATTTTCGGAATATAATTATTTCCTTTGGGTCTAAACCATAGCACATCAATTTCCCTTAATAAATTGTAATCGGAAAATTGTAGTTGAGGACAAGTTTGTAATGTTGTAATATCTTCGAGTTTCACATCATTAAATTTCCATGATTTATTTGGGCAATAGGTTTCATATCCGCGAATATTGCCAATTTCTATCAATCGTCCTTGCATTACTGAGTGCAAACTTTTCTCTACCGTATTTTTGTTTTCGTCTTTTATCAATGGTGGTGCTAAAAGTAAGTCCCAATTATTGATATAATTTGAGCAATCAAGCCTATTTTTCTTTCCTGCTAAAACTATATTTAAATCATTGTCAATGTTAATTTTATATTCTCCGTTTCTATCATGGCTAATTTGTGGAAGATACTTGAATAATATTTTCGCAGGAATAATAACAATTTTGTCTATTGAGCCACAAATAAACGCGACAAATGGGTTATCTATATTGGCGATTTCTTCAACGGTTAAATAATTTAAGCCGAAAAAATATCTTCGGTTGGTTTCTGATTCTGAAGCAGTACGAACTAACACGTTTGATTCACCAATGCTATAAGTCCTTGATTTTAGAACTTTTATCACTTCAACATTAGCGTTAAAATGTTGCGCTTGTTCGAGAAATTGTGAAGCCAATAAATCTGAATTGCTAAATCTGTTCATAACATTTATTTTTTTATCATTTCGGTAAAAATCGTATTACAAATTATATGATTTGTTTCGTCTAATCCCCATTCAAAAGCATCTTTAGCAATATCTATTTCTTCGTCATTTAGTTCTCTTCCAATACTTTCTATTGCTTCTCTTTGCAAATCTTCAACAGTAATTTTGTATATAATATTGTCTTCCATAATTTTATGCTGCTAATTTAGGTTGATTACTT
>BNWW01000364.1 GCA_025999115.1 Bacteroidia bacterium | reverse complement strand
TCAATACTTGAGAAATCAGCAACCATTTTTCTCTGTGTTTCATCGGATTACCGATGTATACGGGGATGACTTCCCATCCATGTGATTCAAATTGATTGCAAACAACTGTGTTTGAAGTCATCTTCATTGACGGCATAGGATACACAGTAAACATTTATCAATGTCCGCCTGAAATCATTGATTTTATCATATTGCTTATAAAAAAGTATGTACCCTATGAAAACAATTGATTTTCCACAATCTACAAAATTAGTGTCGGGCAAAGGCGGCGATTGTGATTTATACGTTTGGAGTGATGGGAAACAAAGTGTATCATGTTGGAAACCGTCCTTTGTTGAGCGGTTAAAAATCATGTTTGGCGGTAATATATTGCTTGGTGTCCGCTCTGCTACACCACCGCCCGTGTTTGTTTCCGGTAGTCCGGTATTTTAAAATAATACAAAGGCGCGATATAGCCCATAAAAAATAGGATGTAGTACTTACAGGACACCGACCGCGATCAACCCATTTGCATCGCAATGGACTACAATGCAAAAATAAATTGGATTGTCGCCGGCCAGCAGAAAGGCAAACAAATGCTTATCTTAAAATCGTTTTTCGTGAAATACGAGCGTAAAATTCGCGAAATTGTCGACGACTTTTGCAAATACTACCGCCACCACCGGACGAAAACCGTAGTCTATTATTACGATACAACCGCCTTAAACAGTAACTACGCCGTCAATGAAGATGACTTCAAACACAGTTGTTTGCAATCAATTTGAATCACATGGATGGGAAGTTATCCCCGTATACATCGGTAATCCGATGAAACACAGCGAAAAATGGTTGCTGATTTCGCAAGGATTGAAAGGTCAAATGGGCTTGTTCCCGATGTTCAATCAAGGTAATAATGAAGAATTATTGTTGGCTATGGAGCAAACCGGCACACGCAACGGGACTACCGGTTTTGAAAAAGATAAATCAGGCGAAAAATTAGCAGAATCCGAAGAGGACAAAATTGAATACCGCACCGACGGAACCGACGCTTT
>BNWW01000363.1 GCA_025999115.1 Bacteroidia bacterium | reverse complement strand
AAACAACTGCTAAACAGCAGAATCAGGATTCCCGTATATTTTGAAACCAATTTCATACAAACAATAACGAAAAAAAGGCTTCAAAATTATATTTCAATGATCAAACAATTTGGAATTGATAAATGCTTTCCAAACTTCTTTTTCTGTTCCCGTATCTTTTATGATATAAAAATATTGACTTTTGGGATCTTTTTCTATCTCTTGATACTGGACTATTGACGCATTGCTTCTGTTAAATGCAACCGGTGCACCGGCTTTTGAAGCCCGGGCTTTCCAAACCACACCGCCGTCTTGCGAATAATATACCGTGTGATTATCTTCTTTGATATTACCCGGTTCGTTCAAGACGGAACCGCCCATAAACCAGATTTCGTTGTTATAGAGGAATGCAAGGCCGCCTTTAATCGTTGGTAATGAATCTTGTGTATTCGACAGGTTCGCCCAATACAAACCGTCTTCCGTTGCCCAAACCGAATGTAAACTACTGATAATCGTTAAACGTTCTGCAAAAAGAGAAGGCGGATTAACGGCCGAAAAATCCGAACGCGGGAAATCGTTGGGAGCATCAGAACCCCGTTCCCATTCGGTATATCCGGGCGCTTTATACAATGCAAAATAATTAGGTACGGCATCTAATTTAAGTACCGCTCTATTTTGGCCGAGAAATCCCAAGGAAAGAATGGTTGCCGGGTCGAAGATAGATCCGGCCGGTTCTCCATATTCCGGATATTCGTCACCGTTGTTTAGTTTAATATATTGGACAGAATCGGGGTCCACTTGATGAATATTCACTTTCAAAAGATATTCCTTGTGGCCGGCGGTCGAGTCGGGAGCGAAAATGGTAAATCGCAATTCATTGTTAACCAAACGGATGGAGTCTTTACTTGCTTTCCAATAAATAGTATCGTTTCCATCTATTCCCGTACCTTTTATTTTTAGACTTTGCGATAAACCCGAGCCGGTTGTATAAGTGATTTTTAGAAGCGAATCGGTCAAAACCGTTCGATAAGGCAGCGAATCGTAGTTAAAAA
>BNWW01000362.1 GCA_025999115.1 Bacteroidia bacterium | reverse complement strand
ACGTGATAAAACAAACGGAAACACGCTTTTAATGCTTCATTCAAATCAAAGGTCATATTTTCGGGATAAAGTTGCTTTGCCAACCACAGCACACCGGGCAAGCAATTGACGCTTGGCGGACGATCAATCCACCCGAAAGGCAAGGCAGGAACTTGATGCACTTTTTTATTTCGGGCAGCAGCAACCTGTTGCCATACGGAGTTGCTAAGGATATATTCCCGTGTGGAAAATTCTTTTTTCACTGTTTTCGACAAATCCATTCCGGCAGGAAAACCCGACCAGGCAACGATTACATCGGGTTGCCACAGTAAAACCTGCTCAATACTTACCACCGCCATCCCATGAATACTGCCCGTTTTTACTTGCGCCACATTGCGGGCATTGAGATAATCAATCACTTGACTGTGCAGCGACCCCGCCGCTTCGGTATTCAAACCGAGATTGCCTTCGGCATAATAGACCGTCGGGCGTTTGGCAATTTTTTTTGCTTGCTCGTTGAGCGAAATGATGTATGTATCCAAAAAGTTAATAATTTGATTTGCAGCAGTTTGTCTGTTCAATGCTTGTCCGAGAAAAGCGAATGCTTCGCGATATTTCGGCAGTTCAAACCGAACGAGCAGTACGGGAATATGCAGTTTCGTCTGCCAATTTTCGGCAGTTTCGCGGTCGTCATCGTCCAAAAAAGAGAGCAGAATAACATCCGGATGCAATTTCAATATTTCTTCGGCATTGGTTTCCGCCAAAGGTTTGTCGAAATAGGCTTTTGAAATGTATTTTTGTCCTGCATCGGGAACGCTGAACGTGGCGTTGCACAGCATTTTTTCGTCCAATGCAAATGCCATCAGCGATATAAACCGGTCGGCAAATACTTTGTTTACGGTAACCGGCAGGCTTACTTTTCGCCCTGCCATATCCGTAACTTCGCGGGCAGTCGCTTCTAAAACAATTAAGTTCAGGACTAACAAACAACCTATCAACACTTTCCACATAATTATTAATTATCTATTGAATAAACCCACAAATCATGTATC
>BNWW01000361.1 GCA_025999115.1 Bacteroidia bacterium | reverse complement strand
GGTGCGGTAGTAATTAAAAATCCGCGCCAATCCGTGTTATCCGCGTTCTATTGCGCCTCCGTTCTGTCAGGAGATTCCTCGCCTGCGGCTACCAATAACAACGCTTCCTTTTTGAGAAAACAAGGGGAGGGGGCGTTTAGCGTTTATAAGGCTGCCACTTTTCCAATAATGGGGAATGGAGAACGTTTATGTTGGGTGGCTAACTTCTTATTTTTTAATTTTCAGGCTGCAAGGATAATAATTTTGCCGGAATTTCCTTCGCCGATTTCAATCCCAATTGTTTCATTTTCATAGCTTGATCGACCAAGTTTCCGTTACCTGAACTCAATTGATTGAGCGCCGTTTGATACGATTGTTGCGTTTTGTCGATGGATTTGCCCAAATCGTCCATGGTAGCGGCGAAAGTAACGAATTTTTCGTACATCAATTCGCCGCGTTTCACGATTTCCATGGCGTTGCGGCTTTGTTGTTCGCGTTTCCAGAGGTCGGCCATCAGTTTCAGGCAGGCAATCAGGTTCGTGGGACTGATCAACAGAATGCGTTTGGAATAGGCGTAAGCCCAGAGATTGGTCTCGTTTTGAATGGCAAGCAAATAGGCCGGTTCGATGGGAACAAACATCATGGTGAAATCGAGCGATTTTTCCAGATTATCGTATTGTTTAACGCTTAATTCGTCGACATGGGCGTAAATGGATTTCAGGTGTTCGGAGAGGTGAATGGCTTGTTCATCGACGGTTTCGGCAGCAGAAAAACGGTCGTATGCCGTGAGCGACACTTTCGAATCGATAATGATGATGCGTTGATCGGGCAGTTTAATCAACACATCGGGACGAAGGTTTTTTCCGTCTTCGTCTTTAATGGTTTGCTGGAGGAAATATTCGCGGTCTTTGACCAATCCCGATTGTTCGAGAATACTTTCCAGAATCATTTCGCCCCAATTGCCTTGTTTTTTGCTTTGGCCTTTCAACGCAGAGGCGAGGTTGTTGGCTTCGGCGCTCACCTTGTTGGTTTGTTCGATCAATTCTTTCACTTTT
>BNWW01000360.1 GCA_025999115.1 Bacteroidia bacterium | reverse complement strand
ATTTTATTCGGTTCGGTTACTATAATTGAAAAGATGAAAAGTAAATTGAAAGTTTTCACAGTAGCAAGCGTAATTTTGTTGGGTTGTACGCTTTTTGCCCACACTGCACAGGCACAAACCGTAAAAGAATTTCCACAGAAATTCATCTTGATTCGAAATTCGGGTGATGGACCTGAATTAAGAGCCTATTTTACTGTGCAAGTACGGCTTGGCAGGGCTTTGGAGTACTGCGATGTAGAAATTAAAAATGTAGAATTGGGTTTCTATGGGAACTACACTTACAAAGGGGTAATGTACAATGCCCCACACCCCGCATTTGCAGGCAGCAATTCTTTAGATGTCGAAAATCTTAGCAGTGCAGCCGCACAAGTTACAGTCAGGGTTTCTTTTGGTAGTAACGATACCCATACCAAAAAACTGAATTTGACAGGTTTGGGTAATCTTTTTCAAATTGAAAAAAACAATAAGAACCGCGACATTGATGATTGGTGGGAATCTGTAAGCGTAGATATACCCGGTGAAGGCTCTTATAAAGGCAGAGATTACGAAGCCGAAAGAGCCATACAACAATGGTTAAAAGCCGAAGAACAGAAAAAAACTGACGCAGAAAAAGCAAAAGCAGCAGCAGAAAAAGCAAGAGCAGATGCCATTGATAAGGCGTTGGCTGACAAACACAGAGCCGAAAAAGAAACGGAAGCAGCCGAAAAAGAACTGAATGAAGCCAAAAGAAACGGCGACAAAGCAGCCGAAACCGAAGCACAAAAAAAGATAGACGAAGCGCAAGCCTTATCCAAACAATCATACGACAGAGAAATGGATGCGAAATACCAATCGCCGGAAGATTTTATGAAGTCTAATGCCGAAAATAGAGATAATCGGCAGGAAGACAATTACAGCAACCGTTCAAGTTCTTCTTCAAGTAGTAACAGCAGTGACCCTTGTGCACATTATGCCGAAGTTCTGGGAAAAGCGATGGAAGCAGGTGATAGAGAACTGGCAGCGGAGTATAGCAAACTTATGCATCAGTGTTATGA
>BNWW01000359.1 GCA_025999115.1 Bacteroidia bacterium | reverse complement strand
TCGCGAATTGGTTGGTATCATAGATGCGTGGAATGCCGGCGGAATTGGGTTATTGGCTGGGCGAAAAATATTGGAACAGAGGCATTATGACACAAGCAGTCAAAGAAATGGTTTCTTACACTTTTCTTCATTTTCCGTTGCAAAAAATTTACGCCACGCCTTTCGGTTTCAATATTGCTTCGCAAAAAGTGCTTGAAAAAGCAGAATTTGAGAGCCATTGCCACGCGACATTATCAAAAAGCCTGAATTAGACATATATATTCGTGATTTGGGAAAGAAACAAGGCGATTTTTGTATCTTTGCCGAATTTAATGGAAAAACTGTCGGCGGTGCGTGGGTGCGTATTTTAAACGGCGAAATCAAGGGTTACGGAAATATCGACTCCCAAACGCCCGAATTGGCAATTGCGGTTTTTAAAGAATACCGCCATCTGGGAATTGGAACAGGGTTGATGAACAATTTGATTGATTTAACGTTCAATAGCAGAGGCTATAAACAAATTTCGTTGAGCGTGGACAAAGCAAATTATGCCGTCAAGATGTATCAAAAATTCGGATTTGAAATTGTCAACGAAAACGAACAGGATTATATCATGTTGTTAAAATCGAAATAAAATATAACAATAAAAGGAGAAAATTTTATGACAACAGAAATCAAAGAGCAGAAAGAATTTGTGATTTATCAAGCCAATGACGGTTCGCCGAAAATTGAAGTACGACTCGAAAACGAGACAATTTGGCTCACGCAGGCAAAAATAGCAGAATTGTTTTGTGTGGAAAGGAGCGTGATTACCAAACATGTGCGTAATATTTTCAACGATGGCAAATTAGATGAAAATTCAGTATGTGCAAAATTTGCACATACTGCCACAGACGGAAAAAACTACCAGACCCAATTCTACAATTTGGACATGATAATTTCCGTCGGTTATCGTGTAAATTCGCGCGTGGCAACCAATTTTCGCATTTGGGCGACACAGCGTTTGAAAGAATACATTGTAAAAGGGTTCACAATGGACGACGAGCGACTCAAAGGC
>BNWW01000358.1 GCA_025999115.1 Bacteroidia bacterium | reverse complement strand
AATCCGTTTATGACAACAATTGATTTTAGTGCAATCGCTTCTTCCGCCATCTATAATTCCTATTTGATTTTTACCAATGGTGGATATGCAGGATACAATAGTGCAACCGGCCATTTTGGAGTAGCTAATTCTCTTACACAATACATTGCTCCTTTGCAATCATTTATTGTTGAAAAGAATGCAGACGGCGATTTGGTATTCAATTCCTCCATCCAAGCAACCAATGCACCGGAAGCCGGTTTGCTTCTTGCTCCGGCAAATATTAGCAACAAATTAAATATCACAGCCGAAAATTCGGTAGCTTCGGTTATTGCCACCATTGCTCAACGCGAATCAGGCGATGCTTCTCATAAATTGTTTGATGATTTGAGCGCAACTCCCGATATATATACTTTGCAAAGCGATGAAAAATTCGGCGTACAATTGATTCAAACGGATAATCAAATCATTCCCATCGGTTTAAGAACCAATTACAACGGAAATATGAGTTTCACATTTACGGGAATGGATAATTACGATGCAGCCATTACATTTACGGATGCCACTGCGGGAGCCGTTATCGACCTCACCAATTTGGAATCCTACACCTACGAATTTGATTACACACCGCTGACGGCCAACGAAGAAAACCGTTTTGCCATTCAATTGGCGCCGAAAACGATTACCGGCATCCGCGATGTTTCGACCGGCCGGGTGGTTGCAACGCAATATTATAATTTGCAAGGTGTGCAAATCCCCGTAGGGGCGTTGCGCGCAACGCCCCTACAACCGGGCATCTACATCGTGAAAACGGTGTACGCATCGGGCAAGAGTGAAGTGAGCAAAATAATTATTAAATGATGAATAACCGAACCCTAACAGGGGTTTCAAACCCTGTTAGGTAGGGTTAAAACATAAACAACAATGAAACGAGCAACAATTTTAGCAATAACAATTTTACTGGCCGGCGCCACATTCGCCGACCGCAGCACCCTCAAAGACCGCACCGACAATTGGTTGCAATCCGAAAACACCGAAGCAACCACAAGCGGCAATTT
>BNWW01000357.1 GCA_025999115.1 Bacteroidia bacterium | reverse complement strand
TGGAAACGGAAAAAAGCCAAGGCCGAAAATTAGGTTTTATCACACAGGAAATGGGCAGGGAAATCAACACATTAGGTTCCAAATCCAATCACGCCGAAATGCAAAAAATGGTGGTGCAGATGAAAGATGAATTGGAACAAATCAAAGAACAAATATTAAACGTATTGTGAAAGGAAAATTGGTCATCTTGTCGGCGCCTTCCGGTTCGGGAAAGTCCACGCTTATCCGGCACCTGTTGGATAAGGGTTTGCCGCTGGAATTTTCGATTTCGGCCACAAGTCGTCCCCTGCGGGGCAATGAACAACACGGCGTGGAATATTATTTCCTTACACCCGAAGCGTTTAAAGAAAAAATCAAAGAAAATCAGTTTCTCGAATACGAGGAAGTGTATCCCAACCGTTTTTATGGTACTCTGAAATCGGAAGTGGAAAATAAATTGTTGCAGGGAAAAAATGTAATATTGGATGTAGATGTTGCCGGAGGACTGAATATCAAGAAGTTATACGGAAATCAGGCCTTGCTGGTCTTTATCTGTCCGCCTTCGATCGAGGAATTGCAGAAACGTTTGGAACATCGAGGAACCGATTCGCCGGAAGTGATTCGCGACCGGATTTCCAAAGCGGCTTACGAATTAAGTCTGGCAAATCAATACGATACGGTTATTATGAACGACAATTTGGAAAAAGCAAAAAAGGAAACATTGCTAACTATAAATAATTACATCAATCAAGTATGAAAATTGGAATTTTTCCGGGATCATTTAATCCCGTACACGTAGGACACTTGGCGATAGCCAATTATCTTGCAGAGTTTGAAGGATACGACCAAATTTGGTTTCTGATCACGCCTCAAAATCCTCTGAAACAGCAAAGCGATTTGCTTGATCAGGATTTCCGGTTGGCGTTATTGACCGAAGCGGTTGGCGACTACGAAAAATTTATCGTTTCGACCATTGAATGGAGCCTTCCTCAGCCTTCTTACACAATTAATACTTTGCAAAAACTACGGGTAACGTATCCTAACGACACATTCGAGTTGATTATC
>BNWW01000356.1 GCA_025999115.1 Bacteroidia bacterium | reverse complement strand
GTCGGTTACATTAAGCGCCGAAATAGCGCCGCCTGCGAAGTCGTCCGAGCCCGGATTGTCGATGAAATTCAGCTTTTTACCATTCCATTCCACGCTGAAAATGGTGGAAAAAACGGAATAGCCATATTCTTTTTCTACCGGAAAATAGTCGGTTACGGTATTACCGCTATCGACTGTGCCTCTACGTTTTATAACTCCACTCTCGAAAAGCATAGCTTCCGAAAGAGTGGTTTTTCCCGATCCCGAACCGCCGATGAGGGCGATGTTTTTAATTTCATTTGTTTGATAGACTTTCATGGTGTCTTTATATTAAGTTTAACATTAAATACCGGTATTTTTTTATTGTATAAATAAATCCTGAATGCGTTCCTGCATTAATTCGGGATTTTGTAACGCTTCCCAACCAATCAACACGATGATTCCAATGAAATAAATGATACAAAGAATCGAAAAAATGAGGCCGGTGACGGCGCAAATTTTTCCGGCTTTTACATTCTTGTACGAACCGGCGGTAAATTGTTCCGGACTTGCTTCATAAAGATCTTTCGCTTTTCCGGCCAAAATCAGCGCAATGATAGAGCAGACTACGCCTACAATACCATAACAGCAGCAAGTAACGATAGAAACGATTCCCAAAACTAAAATAACTGTTGCATTGGGAAGGGCAACTTGGGGCCTTTCAAAATTTTTTTCCATGACTAAATGAATTTATGTGTAATTATTTTATAAATATAAAAACCTACTACAAGAACCATACATCCGATAAAACCCCACTTTATTATTTCCGCGCCGGATTTAAAATCAAATTTCAAATGCAAAGCCGTGAATGTCAAAAGCGCAAATATAGGAATTGTTGCCGGATAATACGACAAACTTTTCACTAAATCTCCTTCCAACAAGGCAATAATACTTCGTTGCATTCCGCAACCCGGACAGTCGATATGTGTCAAATACTTTACCGGACAATTCAACAAATGTTGTTTCAACCATTCTAAAACATATCCGTAAGCATTCATTATTATTTTGTTGAATATGGAGCCGTAA
>BNWW01000355.1 GCA_025999115.1 Bacteroidia bacterium | reverse complement strand
TTGCAAAGGATGAATTGGACAGTGGTGTATCCGCCGGAAGAATAGAGCATTGGTAAATAGTTTGAGTCTGCATGCAGAGTGGTACGACTATGCAGGATGGCTTGGAGGTCCTGCGTTCGGCGAAGGCTCCGGCTTTCGTCGTTTAAAAAGTCGGCCTCCGGCTGACAACAAAACGCAGTTTTGTACGTTTAAACCCTAACTCCGCAAAAATTTAGGTAGTTTTAGCAAAAAAGTGGCATAAACATTTGGATATTCCACTTTTTTGTTGTAACTTTGTGCTACCTAAATAGGTTGCATTATGTATTTACCGGAATGGATTCAACAGTTCAAGGAGCCTTTGACGGAAATCAGGCTCATCAACGGTACTTTTTACAAGTATCAAGTAAAGTATGTCTATGACAAGCAGAAAAAACGTTCGGCAAAGAAGACTATTTGCCTGCTTGGAAAAATCACCGAGACGGAAGGGTTTGTTCCTTCGTCAAAAAACGAGTTGAGGTTGCGAAATGAGGAACTTCCGCAAGTCGATATAAAGACTTTTGGCGTTTACAATCTTTTTTCGGAGTTGATGAAAGAAGAAATCTCGTCTTTGGGAACGTTTTTTGATGAGGAACATACGGAAACGATGCTCAGTTTTGCCATGATGCGCTGGGCGCATCAAACGCCGATAAAACGGGCGAGAGAGTATCATTCGCACGATTTTTGTTCGGAATTATGGGCGAGGAACTCTTTTTCGGACAAGATTGTTTCTTCGACCTTGAAATATTTTGGCGAAAACCGGCAGGCTGTCGTGGCATGGATGAAGACACAGTTGAAAGACGTGCCCGATGAGCAGAACTTTGTGCTGATGGATTCCACGCACACACTAAGCGTGTCGGAAAATCTGGCTGTCAATGCAAAGGGCTACAATCCGAATTTTGACTTTGACAAACAAATCCGGTTGATGTACCTGTTTTCAGCTCAAATGAAACAGCCGGTTTATTATCGCCTGATTAACGGGAACATTACCGATGTCAAATCAATGGCATTGTGCATCCATGAAATGAACG
>BNWW01000354.1 GCA_025999115.1 Bacteroidia bacterium | reverse complement strand
CGTCAATATCCAAGGCTTTGACATTTCCATTGAAAACCCGAAAGGCTCTGTCCGTTCGGGAGTGAGCGAAGACGGTAAGAAGTGGTCAAATAAAATGGCTAATACCTACGGTTATTTTGGCAAGACAGAGAGTAAAGATGGTGACCATATAGACTTGTTTTTAGGAAATAATCCTTTGAGCGATAAAGTGTTTGTCGTTGACCAGGTGAACCCAGAAGATGGTAAATTTGACGAGCATAAGGTGATGTTTGGTTTTGACAGTATTGAAGATGCTGAAAAAGCGTATTATGCCAATTATGAAAAGGGTTGGAAAGGATTGGGAAAAATTACGGAAACCGATGTAGAAACGTTTCGCAAGTGGGCAAAATCCGATGGTAGGCGTATAAAGCCGTTTTCAGAATACGCAATTAATAATCCAACCGAAGCACAGATAGGCAAACAGCAGGCGCGTGAGATTGAGGAGTTTTTGAACAATACCGAAGATGGTAAGAAGTTGGTAGCGCAGACGGTGGAAAGTAAGAAAAATATTAAATCGGGTTGGAATGCTTTAAAAGAAATTGCAGAAGGAAAAGAGCGTATAGAGAACGCAATGCAACGCGAAGATTTAACACAATACGATGGTGCCGCTGAAATTGCTTTTGATTGGGGTAGAATAGGCGACCCTGAAAAAGACTTTAAAGGAGGCTTTGGAGTTTCACATATAGCGGCAAAACACGGTGGAGATACACTTATGAAATTACTTGATGTTATTGCCAATGGAAAATATTACGTTATGTTTCCGGAAACAAAACCGTCGTGATAGAAAAAGACGGATACGAAGTGTTGCTTGCCTTAACGCGCTTTGGAAATACCGAAAGTTGGTTGTTTTCAGGTTGGAAAGTAAAAGAGAAAAATACAGACGCAAGTAGCGAGGTTAGTGCTCAATCTGTTTGGGTCAATGTAAACAGTTCCGTCCGACGTTACAAATCCGTAAACTTCGCCTTTGGATGTTGCCATAAGACGGATTTTATTTATCGGCTTTATCCCAAAATCGTAATACCTTTTAAT
>BNWW01000353.1 GCA_025999115.1 Bacteroidia bacterium | reverse complement strand
TTGTAATACGGATGTTATACCGGATGCCAACTTATACTAAATTGATAAGGAAATAAGGGCATATTTCGCTGAAAAGTTATACCTTTGTATTTCAATTTCAAAAATTCAAATCATGCAATACAAACGTATTCTACTTAAACTCAGCGGCGAATCCCTGATGGGAGAAAAACAATACGGCATCGACGAAAATCGCTTGGCCGATTACGCCCAACAAATCAAAGAAATTGCCGGAATGGGCATCCAAGTAGCCATCGTTATCGGCGGCGGAAATATTTTTCGCGGATTAAGCGGCGCCGCCAAAGGTTTCGACCGCATAAAAGGAGATCAAATGGGAATGTTGGCGACCGTAATCAACAGTTTGGCTTTGAGTTCGGCTTTGGAAAAAGAAGGCGTCAAAAGTCATGTCTTTACGGCGGCGCGGATGGAACCCATCGGCAAATTATACATCAAACAAGAGGCGATAGAAGCTTTGGAACGCGGCGAAATCGCGATTGTTTCGGGCGGAACCGGCAATCCGTTTTTTACTACCGACACCGCTTCGGCTCTCCGCGCTGTGGAATTGGAAGCCGACGTGATGCTGAAAGGCACCCGCGTGGACGGCATCTATACCGCCGACCCCGAAAAAGACCCGGCAGCCGTGAAATTCGACGAAATCACTTATGCCGAAATCTACAATCGCGGACTGAAAATCATGGATTTAACCGCTACTACGTTGGCGCAGGACAACCATTTGCCCATCATCGTTTTCGATATGGATACAGTAGGCAATCTAAAAAAAGTGTTGTCGGGTGAAAAGATTGGAACGTTAGTCCATAATTAATATAGATATTTCAATAAACAAACATTTTTTGTATTTCCGAAATTAATACACTAAATTTGCAACCATTAAACTATTTTGATAGGAATTTGATAATGCGTGATTAAACAGCGAGCCAAACTGCCGTTGGAAGTACGATATTCGTAAAACACCGGAAAATCGGCTTCCAAAATTTGATGCGTATCGCGAATCCCGCCGACGATACATGCGGCTTTGAGTTTTTTGCCTTTAGC
>BNWW01000352.1 GCA_025999115.1 Bacteroidia bacterium | reverse complement strand
ATGTGTAAATGGTAAATTGTCAACAACTATCCGGTCTTTTGCCGGATTGGGATAAATCTTTATGATGTCTTGAGTAACAATATCCTGCAATGAAGTTATTTGTGAAATTTCCATTGTTTTTTCGATATACCAGTGCTGGTTTCGTTTTTCGGCAAGCGCAATATTGTTGTCATATTCTATCAATGCCGTTCCATTGGCAAGGCTGCCACCACTATTGTTGGCAGAGTAATTTGTAGCCACATTTTCAAGCCCGTAAATATTTCCGGTCAGTACCGGCGTGATTTTCCATCGTTGGGTTGCCATAGCAACATCGGGAGCAGTTTGAGTGAGCGAATTGTTTCTGCCGTTGCCTTGCATTGCCAACCCCGAATACATATTGAGAAGTTGATATTGTCCGTTAGCCAATGGAACAATGGACCATAACTGGCTCAACGCTTCTTGTATGGGCGACCACATAACGAGATTAGCTCCGTCTGACAGCGAATTGTCTTGTACGTCAATAGCATTATTAGAACCTTCGTTAATAATTCTGTAATAAAAATTTTCGGCAACAAAGGGTTGCGAAGGCAAAACAGGCTGCGTGCCGGCAAAACTTTCGGTAAGAAATGCAATGCGTTGCGTGATATAATTTTTGAGGAAATTAACACCGCCCGCATAAGTGGGGAAAAGTTGCTGTTCGTTGTAAACGCGCGTATTCAGCACATTCCAGCGAATAAAATTCTGCTCTTGCGACTGTGCAAGCAAGGTATTGAGTTCGTTAATATATGCAAGTAGAACGGTTTCTAAATATCCGCCGTTTTTAAATTCAATCCAGCGGCGATTTACCGCAGCTCGAAACCAGTCGTCTTCCCAAAGCCGCTGTATCCAAGTGCGGGGATTAAATGCGTATTCGCGCATCAATCTTTGTGTAGCCTCGCCAATGCGGTTGCAGTTATTGAAAGCTATGTCCTTGTCCCACAGCGGGCCGAAAAATAGCTTCTCGCTCGTGCGTTTTTTGTAAATATACGTACTCCAAAAGCAGTCGGGGTCGCCTGTGAGTTCGCTGGCAATGTACCAATTAATAA
>BNWW01000351.1 GCA_025999115.1 Bacteroidia bacterium | reverse complement strand
TATCTTGACATTTTTTTATTCTGTTTTTAAACGTACAAAACTGCGTTTTGTTGTCAGCCGGAGGCCGACTTTTTAAACGACGAAGGCCTGAGCCTTCGCCGAACGCAGGATTTGCATGAGTTGTTGGATAGTTATCCAATATCTAAAATGTTGGAATTACATGAAGAAAGGTATCCCTATTCGCATGACAGGCAATTGATAATACAGAATTTTACCAATTTTGAAAAAGCGGATGAAGATTTCAATCCGCAAGGATTTCTTACAAGTTCAATTAAACAGATTTCGTTGAAAATGAAATTTTTCCACCTTCAGCCACCACTTGTCTTGCTATCTCTTGATATTCTTCCGGTAATGAGCTTATAGGTACAACAAACCCATCAATCATCACCAAATTCGAATAGGGATTGTTTGTCATCATACTTCCCGTTGAAAACTCTTTATCCCAATAGCCAAGTTTGAGTAAATTTCTAATTTCTTTTGATTTATTGCCTGTTGTCGATTTCTTCGTTCCAAAAAAGTCATTGATGTCATCAAGCGTAGCATGCGGTTCAGAAGATTTGTCAAACAGAAAATTGATACTGCCTAATGCATGAATTACAGCTGCTGCCCAAATGGAGGATTGTCCCGCTATAAACGGGATATTTCGTTTACGTCCTAATTTACAGACTAATTTTTCAGCGAGCACAGCATATTCTTCGTTTAGCTTTGCATCGCAAAAACTTTTTGCAAGCTGAATGATCTCTTGCTGCTTTTTAATTACTTGTTCCTTGTTCATTTATTTTCATTTATATTTATTACCTTCCGTCTATTTTTATATCCTTTTTTAGACTTGAATATATACTATACTCGGTTATAAATTGAGTTATCATACAATTGAAAATTAAGAGATAATTGTGTATCTAACTCATTTTTGTTCTCTTTATTTTTCGTTTTCATTAGAGAACGGTTTATTGCTTCTGTAAACTCCGCCACCTTACTATAATACTTGCAATTAAGACAGTCCTTTTTTGTCCATTTCCACAATCGTTCGATAATATTCAGATTTGGACTGTACGAAGGCAAAA
>BNWW01000350.1 GCA_025999115.1 Bacteroidia bacterium | reverse complement strand
GGTACATAGAAGAAATATACCCCGATTACATACAGATTGAAAACGTAGAAGAATTTATGTGCTGGGGCGATTTGGACGAGAACGGAAAGCCCGTAAGCAAGGACAAAGGGCGGAAATACCTGCAATGGGTTGAACACGTCAAAAAATATGATTACACATTCAAACATAGGATTTTGAACGCCGCCGATTACGGGGCATATACCAGCCGCAAAAGGTTTTTCGGGATATTTGCAAAAAACGGATTGCCGATAGCATTTCCAGAACAGACACACGTTAAAGGGGATAATAAAGACCTGATTAGACCTGATTTATTTGGTCGTAGCACTTTTGAAAAATGGAAGCCGGTAAAAGACGTTTTAGACTTTTCAGACGATGGAGAAAGCATTTTCACGCGCAAAAAACCGCTATCGGATAAGACATTAGAACGCATTTATGCCGGATTGATAAAGTTTGTTGCAGGGGGAAAGGATAAATGGATACTCAAATACAATTCAACAAACGGCGCAACCGGGAAATATACACCGCCGTCAATAGATGAGCCTTGCCCGGTAGTAAGCTGCCAAAACAGATTAGGAGTAATACAAACAAAATTCCTTTCAAAGTATTACGGCGGACATACCGAAAGCAAAAAATTTTCAGTTGAAGAACCCGCGCACACGGTAACGCCTATCGACCATCACGCGCTAATAAATGCAAGTTTCATACAGCAGCGTAACACCGGCAATCCTAACAGCAAAGTTTTTTCGACAGAGCAACCCGACCGAACCATAACAGCCACCGGCGGCAATCAGGAGCTTGTGCAAGCCAAATTTATAGGAGTTTATTCAAATGCAAAAGATAAACAGGCAACTAACGCGCTGTCTCTTGAGAATCCATGTCCAACTGTAACAGTTTTTGACCGGTTATCGTTGGTTAGCCCGCATTTAATAGTAAACGAGTATTCCGGCGGCGGGCAACATTCGAGTATTGATGAAGTTTTCCCGGCGGTACTTACAACGCCAAAACAAAAGGTAGTTTCATGTAAATGGGTAATGGATACCGATTTCAACAATAAAGGAACATCCA
>BNWW01000349.1 GCA_025999115.1 Bacteroidia bacterium | reverse complement strand
GCAGGTTATTATGTTGCAGTGAATTACACTTCCGAAACGGTCGATCTTCCGATTCCAAATAAAGCGAAAATCGTATTAGGCGAAAAATCGTTGATTCCGGGCGAAGTAACGGTTTGGGGGTACATCTAAATTGTAACCAACTCATAATCAGTTGTTCCAACTCCAATTTCTTCAGCGTATTTCAATCCCGCCAACCAATTGGTATTGGGATGAATCATCGTAAATTTATCGACATTCTGCAAATCGCCGTATTGTTTGGTTTTCAAAACCGTATTCAAATTGGCGCCCGCTTGCGTAACCATATCGGCGCAAGCCTTGTCTAAAGCCACCGGATCGAACGAAGCGGCGATTCCGATATTCGGCACAATCGCGGCATCGTTGCAAGCCCAGCAATCGCAATTGGGCGAAACATCCATAATAAAATTGATGTGGAAATTCGGTTTATCTTTCAAAACGGCCGTCGTATATTCTGCGATTTTGTAATTCATCACATCGGCCGAATTGTCCCAAACCGGTTGAGCGGCTTCGAATTGACACACAGCCACGCATTGTCCGCAACCGGTGCATTTTGCATAATCGATTTCGGCTTTTTTGCAGGCATTCAAATGAATGGCGCCGGAAGCGCAATAACGGACGCATTGTTTGCAAGAAATACAAGCTTCCTTATCCACAATTGGTTGCGACGAAGAATGAAGTTCCAATTTGCCGGTGCGCGAAGCCGAACCCATTCCCAAGTTTTTCAAAGCGCCGCCGAAACCTGCCTGTTCGTGTCCCTTAAAATGATTCATCGAAATGATGATGTCGGCATCGGCAATTGCAGCGCCGATTTTAGCCGTTTTGCAATATTTCAAATCCACCGGAATTTCGCGATAATCCAGCGCTTTCAAGCCGTCGGCGATAATCACGGGGCAGGGAACAGCTATCGAATTGAATCCGTTTTCAAAGGCGCTTTCCAAATGGTCGATCGCATTGGAACGTCGTCCCAAATACAAGGTATTCGAATCGGTTAAAAACGGTTTTGCCTGTTTTGTCAATAAAAATTTGATTAACCGGCCGGCGTAATTG
>BNWW01000348.1 GCA_025999115.1 Bacteroidia bacterium | reverse complement strand
CGGCCGAATGTTGCGCACATGACATTGATAACGAATACATCACAAAAAACGATACGATTCGTCTGATTACCAAAAAGATACAGGAGCCGAAAAAAGAAAATAAGAAAAATAAGGAAGAAACCGTCAAACGGGAGGCTTTGGCCATTCAGGTTACGCCCTCCGGAACGATGGAAGTATTTGATACTTTGCGAATTACGTTTTCAGAACCGCCGGTTGATTTTCCATTGGAAAAAATCTATTTCCGGCAAAAAGTAGATACTTTGTGGGAAAATACTCCCTTGCCTTTGTTGCGTGATTCGCTCAATCCGCGTGTGTTGTGGGTCGATCAAACGTGGAAATACGAACAGGAATATCAAATTAAAATTGATTCGGCTACGATTTATAGTGTTTACGGACGATGGAACGATTCGATTCAAAGCAATGTTAAAATCCGCGCAGAAAAAGAATACGGCAGTATTTTTGTCGCCGTAACAGGAAACGAAACGGCCGGATTCGGTCAAATCCTCGACAATTCCGGCAAAGTGGTCAAACAATCGTCGATCGAAAACGGAGAACTCGCTTTCTACGACCTCAAACCCGGCAAATATTATTTGCGCTATATCGAAGATTTGAATGGCAATCAACGTTGGGATACAGGACTTTACGCAGAAAAACTCCAACCCGAACCGGTGTATTATTATTCCGGATTTTTCGACTTGAAAGCCTATATGGAATTTGAAAACGAAACGCCATGGGATTTGAAAGCTTTGCCTTTGGACAAACAAAAACCCTTGGAAATCACGAAAAATAAACCGAAAGAAAAACAGACAAAAAAACGTGAACAACAGAATGAAAATAGAAACGTTCGTACCGGTAATAACCGAAACGCAACCAACACCGCACCCGGGGCTGTTCCCGGCGGAAGCGGCGGTTTCTCGCGCCGGCAAAATTACTAAATGGCCGGAAACGTTTGTTGCGACCGGTTTTTTCGATGGCGTTCACCGGGGGCATCGCTATTTGATCGAACAATTGAAACAATATGCTTCGACCGAAAAATTACCCGCTACCGTGATCACTTTCCTGCAGCA
>BNWW01000347.1 GCA_025999115.1 Bacteroidia bacterium | reverse complement strand
GTTCAACCACAATTCATAGGCATAAACAGCCGTTGCTGTTCCACCCGTTGCGGTAAACGTGATTTTTCCCTTTGTCGGATCATCACATGTCGGTTGGATTGGTGTTCCACTTACTACTACTGTTAATGGAGCTACATCAGAAGAAAAAACGTAAGTAACACCGCCAACGGTTAGTGAACGTATTATTACGTTGCATGGATATGTGCCACCGGTACTTCCAACGCTAAGGTTGATAACGTTTATTTCACCTGTACCAAGGTTATTAAGAACAGCAGTCCAATTCAGAGCATCGTTCTGTGCGGCATTCCATTTGGTGGACCAATCGGTTTCCGGCGACACTCTATTAGAAATCCATCCCCAGCCATTAGTACTAGCAGGGTCTGTGTAGAAACTCATTGCAGGATAACCGCTGGAGCTTGTACGAGAGTAGTCCAAAATCGGTTCTGCCGTAAGAGCAGCTGCTGTCAGAGGCGTTGCAAGCCCGAAAGACAAGCCTGCTTGCTCTTTGGACAAGCTAATGTGCAAACCGTCTGCTTCCAAACTAAAAAGCGTAGAAGGGTCATCAATACCTGCATACCAAACACCAGGGTTTGTGTAGGCAAAGTCTTCATAGTCGTTAGGTCCTTGCAAGATGGAGGACACCTTAACCGTGGTCTGCGCCGATAAACTCGCCGCGGACAATAGCCATGTACACAGTATCCCTAAGATAAGGGAGTACAAACGAAAAGGCTTGGATCGCCCAAGATTCCTTTTCTCCTTTTTAAAAGGCAAATAATCATTCATACATTTACATTCATTTTAAGTTTATAATACATTCATTTTAAGTTTAATAATACATCCTTTTTTACTTTACCAACAAGCAATCGTTGCTTACTTGAAGAATTGAAAAATGTTTCAATGCTCCACCGCATTTTGTACAATTTCTGCTCTACGACGTGTGCGAGGATTTTCCCGCGAAAATGTTTGATTTGTTTTATCAAAATTTCAGGTACAAAGATCAGGCAAAAAAATGAAAATGATGCGACAATCCGTCCGAAGCTTGCGACAATTAGTCCGAAAATGGGATTTTAAGGTGAT
>BNWW01000346.1 GCA_025999115.1 Bacteroidia bacterium | reverse complement strand
CGTTTTCTGCCGGATTAGGATAAGCCTAAAGAGGCCTTACTTCAACGACTTCAATACCGACCTGCATTTGGTCGCAAAGTGTAATATCCGATATTTTAATATCGGTATTTGCAACGTTACCGCCAAAGTCGAATAAAATTTGCGTAATCGTAGTCAATGCTGCCGGCGGGGTAATGTTGTACGCCCCTGCTGTTGTTGTACCTGCATTAATAGTTGCTTTCGGAATTTCGAGGAAGGCATTGTCGTCGTTGGCAAAAAATTTCACATAGAACGGCAAATTGTTGTTTGTTTCCACCGTCATCTGCAAGCCGTAAGTTTTAGCGGCATCGATGGTAATAGGCGTTGCCAACACCAAACGGAATTGTCCCTGCCACGCATCGGTAGTTGCATCGGATAAATGCAGGTTAAACTCGTCGTTGGCATAAGTGGCTGTGTAATTAGTACTTGGCGTCCAATTCGGTGCATAATAAATTTCACCCACCGTAAGTGCTGCACCGGCAAGCACGTTGTTTTCGCAATGATATTCCGGTTCGGGATCGGGATCTTGAATATCCACACCGGTACCGATTTTGTGCAAAATGGGCGAACCGTTGTTTTCGCCTGCGGTAATCACCTTGTTTTCAACTACATAATGACCCCAATTGCCGATCGGCATAATGATATAGCCGAGATTCAAACCAAGTACCGCATCTTGCGCCCAACCCGGAACTTCGCCGGAAGGAACGACGATTTGATATTTTTTCGTACCGGTTGCTTGGTCGATAACCGGTTTCCATTCGCCTGCAATAGCTACGCCATTGAGTTCGAGTTTCACGAAAGCATCGCCGATAAAATCATTGGATGTACCTTCGATTTTCAATTCGGTCAATGAGCGACTGTCTAACTTAAAAGAAATCGCCTGCGCTGTGCCTTCGGTAATCCACGTAGGTTCGATGACTTCCGTACTAACGACTCTCGCTGCACTTTGGTTACCCGAAAAGTCGATGGCATAAATCGAAAAATTGTAAACGACACCGGGCATAAGACTCACATTTGTTTCATCGAAGAATGATACTTCAACAAAATTGTTCGCAGCATCTTCG
>BNWW01000345.1 GCA_025999115.1 Bacteroidia bacterium | reverse complement strand
ATAAAATGTGTTCAAATCTCATAATTTATTGATTTTTAATTTATTATTAATTGTTTAATATTCCGGATTTTGAGGATAGTTGTTTTTTCCTGCCAAATCAATTTCATTTTGAGGAACAGGGAAATACATCAAATAATTTCTGCCGTTCAAACTTTTGAATAAATCCAAGCGGTTGGTACGTTTCAAGTCATACCAGCGTTGTCCTTCGCCGAAAAATTCGCGATGGCGTTCGTCCAAAATCAGGTTTTGAAAATCAATATCGCTAATAGATGCTGAAATTTCGTTGACTGTTTGATAACGTTTATCCAAAAATGCTTTTAACGATTGACGACCGTCAGGAGTGTTCTTTTGTGCTTCTGCTTTAATCAAGAGCATTTCAGCAATACGGGAAACAACTATCGGCGATTGTGCCGGATTGTCATTCGCAATAAATTGTCCGGATTGTCCGTTGGCAAATTTCAATGTCCGTTGATTGTCGGTTGGACTGAATACAGTTTGCGCACGAATATCACCGCTCTTTTCCGCTTTGTCGGCATATAAATATGCGTAGCAATCGTTAGCAGGTGCATAATCCCAAGTCGGGTCGGTATCGTTCACTTTTTGATACATCAAAAGTGTCCCTGTACTGCGGGCATTCGCAAAAGCAAAAATGACTTCCTTGCTCTGCGTATTATGGACAAAAGAACTTGCATATTCTTCCGAATTGGAAGCTAAGGCAAAATTGGTTTTTGCAATTACTTTTCCTGCATATTCCGTTGCTTTTGCTTCATTCTTCAGACTGAGCCAGGTTTTTGCGAACAAGGCATTATTGGCACTTTGGGAAACATAATATTTATCGGAAAATTCGGGCAATAACTGTTCTGCTTTTCCCAAATCTTCGAGAATAAAATTCCACACATCGGCTTCCGGAGAAATTGGAACAATGTCATTCGTTCTTTTCTTCAAAACAGGAACGCCTCCCCAACGAATCACCATATTGTAATAAATCATTGCGCTCCTTAATGAGATTGACCAAAAAAGTGGGCGTACCTGTTGCAAACCAATGATCAGTAAACACTTGTTTGCTAAAAAACAATAAGGTA
>BNWW01000344.1 GCA_025999115.1 Bacteroidia bacterium | reverse complement strand
ATGAAAACAAAAACTTTTTGGAAAATATAGGCGTTGTTTTTTCACGTTTTACTTGGGAAAACACACAAGTAATGCTTGGTTACGGATTTTCCCTGATGAAAAATGCGGTAGGGGCTGTTGATAGAGTCGATTATTTTGGCGGGGCTACTTTTGCTACTAATGAAAATAGTACAAACGGTCCGGCTGTTTCATTGGGGAATTATATCAATGCAAACATAGACCATGAAATTACAGGCAATTTTGATGATTATGTTTTAAGCAATCCTATGTACATGCACGAATACGGTCATACGATAGATAGTCGAGCATTTGGATTATCTTATTTGTTTGCAATTGGTATTCCAAGTATTTTTAGTGCTGGAAAAAGTAAACAAATGGAATGGTGGGGACTTTCTTCTCACGATCGTTACTGGACTGAAACAAGAGCTAATAAACGTGCTAAAAAATATTTTGGTAAGTATTATGGTGTAGATTGGAATTCACTATACGATCCATATAGATTAGGAATAGGAACTACCATTGAAGATTATTATCCAACATCAAATTAGTGAAATTATGAAAAAGATATTATTTATTATAACGGTATTGCTTGGGGCGATTTCTTGTGGTGATGACTATGTTCCTTATTGTTTGATTATTGATAATCGAACAAGTGACACGATAACTATTTTAGATACAAAATTTGCTTATTCATTTGTCTCTAATCCAAATAGTTGTAGCGAATTTTTCAAAGCAAATATGCGTGTTATTTACAATTATGATTGTAATCCAAAAATTAATGAAAATAGTTTTATAATTAATACTCACAGTAGTCGAAAATTAATTAAAAAGATATGGGTTGCAGATAATTGGTTGTGTAGCGGTAGCACTAAAAAAGGTTGGGTACTGACCTTTATTATTGCAGAAAAAGATTTGGAGTGAATATAATGCGTTACTGTACGGAAAGGCGAGCCAACAAACGCGCAAAGAAATATTTTAAAAAACATTATGGCGTAGATTGGGATTACATAAGTAACCCATTGTTTTGGGAATATCCACTTGAAAAATAGAAAGTTATTATGAAACAGATAATAAAAATAGTGAG
>BNWW01000343.1 GCA_025999115.1 Bacteroidia bacterium | reverse complement strand
TCGGAAAGGATGGCAATACGCAAATCTTCGCCGTGCGTGCCTTTGCTCGAAATTTCGACTTGACCTTGCGCTACGATAAAAAATTTCTGCGGATCTTTGTCGGCGCCAATCAGGTTTCCGCCTAAATCCACGTTTTCGATTTGGAATTTTTTAGCCAAACGGTTTACAATACCTTCGTCGATATGAGCGAACAGAGGAATCCGCCGGAATGATTCCACACGAAACGACGGCACACCGTTGAAAAATTCCACTTCGATGCGTTCGGCTTTTTTCAGCTCCACTTTTGTGCGGTTCACACGGTAAGTTCCCGAATCGACTTGCACCCAAGGAAGGAGTTTTAACAACAAGCGCGGCGTAATCGACCCCATTTGAGGGGGCGTTTTTGTTGTCGTCGCTAATTTTTTCGCGGTGGCAGTGGTAATACTGCGTTGTAAATCATTTTGTGCCATAAATTTTAATAGAATAATTTTGGGTACAAAGATGCATAGGATTTAGCGATTGGGAAATACCATAAATGTGGTATTTGTGCGATCGTGTATTTACCATAATGTTTTATACTGCACATTGACGGCTTTCTGATTTTCGCCATAAGCCACGCCAATATCGCGCAAGGCTTTGATAAGCATTTGCTGTGTTTCGGTTTCTTTGTCATAAGCACAGTTGAGAAAATCCCATTCGCGTTGGTTAAGGTCTTTCATTCGTAAAGAGATTTTTTCCGACAAAGCAACAGCATCGGCATCAATCCGTTTGTAAAACAAATATTTTTCATCTTTTTCAATTGTTTATTATTCTGTCATTTATCAATTTTTCTTTGAGTTCGGCGCGAAGAATACGCAACACAATTCCGTGCGTTTGTCCTTGCGGTGTGTTGACTTTGCTTCGGTCGATTTTATCCAAAATCCGTTCGTCTTTGAGCGAAACGAACTGTTTGTATTCGCCGCCGTCGCGAAAAAACCGATTGAAATAAGTTTCAAATCTTTCCTGTGCATTTACTTGAGGTACAAGCGGATGTGCATTGCATTCGACGTCACCTGCAGTTATGCCATTAAAAAGCACATCACGCACGGCATTTTTCTTTTCCTGTTC
>BNWW01000342.1 GCA_025999115.1 Bacteroidia bacterium | reverse complement strand
AACGATGTCTTTATCATCAACATAAGTATCCGGTTGCGCTTTACCTTTTAATTGTAAGCGGGCAAGATGGGCATCTTGAGGCCCTCCTTTCCTAATTTTTGTATCCCGGTTCACACCTGCAGGCAAGGTAATTCGGGGCAAATACTTCGGATCGGCGGCCGGCGACACATACGAATGTTCGAAAGGGATTCCGGCATCCGAGTATTCGTAGTCTCCAAATACATCGGTTATGAAGACAAAATCATTGCCGACGGCGGTGAAAATCGGACATTTACGCCTTTGTGGTGGCGCACTTGGCGATACATTCAATTGGAAATTACCACAGCAGAACAAGCTCTGATTATTGACAATATTTTCGGAACGACCTCGCGCTATCCTTTTGAAAAAGCAAGCACATTGGCTGTGTCCGGCAATGATTATCTCCTCGATATGCTGGAAACAGGTTGGCGAACGGCGCGTCTTTGTGCCAACGAAACCTATATGGATTGTCCGTATTACGAACAATTGCAATATTTTGGTGATACCCGTATTCAAGCGATGATTACAATGTATAACACGCGCGACACCCGTTTAATAAAAAATGCTTTGGAGCAAGGTCGCCAATCTATGGTCGCCGATGGAATCACGATGAGCCGTTATCCTTCCGGGATACATCAATTCATTTCCTCTTTTTCCCTTTTTTGGATAGCCACAAGTTACGATTATTGGATGTATCGCGGCGATGAAACCTACCTGAAAACCTTGCTGCCTGCCCACAGGAATATTCTTTCCTGGTACGAACAATTTTTAAAACCCGATTATAGTTTGGCGTATATCCCCAATTGGTTTTTTGCCGATTGGACAAGTTCTTTCAATTACGGTGAGCCGCCTCGCGAAAAAGAAGGAAATTCCGCCTTTCAAGATTTATTGTATCTGACGACTTTACAAATGTCGGCTGAAATGGAACGACATTTTGGAAATAAGGATATAACGGCTCATTATACGGAAATCGCAAACGCCATTAAAAAAAGATTTTACCAAAAATATTGGAATGATTCACGGAAACTCTTTGCAGATACCTACGCGCAAAACAGTTTCTCCCAGCATGTC
>BNWW01000341.1 GCA_025999115.1 Bacteroidia bacterium | reverse complement strand
GAACTGAATCCGGGATTCAATGATTCGATATTTTATAAAAGCTATTTTGCAGTATGGGGAGGATCATCTTCTACGCCTGATAACAAGGTTGCTCCGTACAGGTTACCCTATAATCCGGGATGGAATTCATATCAAACAACTTCTATTTATCCGGATATGGCAGCCATGTTTGTCCCCACCGACGAAGCTATGACTGATTATTTGAATAATTCTCCTACCGGCTTGCTGCTAAAGGAACGTTATGGCGATTGGGATAATATTCCGGATGATATTATCTTTTCTTTTGTGAAACGCCACATGAGAACTTCTTTGATGGAGTCTCTTCCAAGTCGTTTCAGTAAAATGGTAGATGAAGAAAACTTTGCATTACCTGTTGAAAAAACAGATATATTAAAAGAGGAAAATTATACGGCTGTCAACGGACAGGTTTATCTGACCGGCAAAGTATATGTCCCGGTTGACTTTTTATCCGTATATGCTCCTGTATTGTGGAACAGGAATGCTAAAATAATGAACTGGGCGATTTCCCGTACAATTATAGAACAGGGCGTTGAATTTGCTTTTTATAAGCTATATCTCAATTCTTTGGTTGTTAAGTATGGATTGTTTATTCCGGTCGATAATTATTTTGATGTGTACAGGGATAAATATCTCATAGACCCGGTTAGTTATGGACAGTCAGGTGTACAAGGGGTTTTAAAGTATTGGTATAATGAGCAAACTTCCAGGGTAAATGCGACAGTATATGCATATTCCAAGGCAACCGGTGTGGCCGGTGACTCCATATCGGTTATAACTGACGCCGATTTCATACAAGACAGGCTTTGGAAACTTCTTGACAGCCATATTGTTATTGGAGATGTTTCGGGTGACGGTTATTATATAACAAAAGCAAATGATATAATAAAGGTATCGGGGAGTGGTACAAAAGTGCAAGGCGGCTATGATTTGGATAAGGGAACTTTTGCCGGCATACAAACGGTTTACCACCAGCAAAATGGCACTACTTATTTGATTGATGCGCCGATTCGTTCTTCCTTACAGTCAACTTATAGTGTAATAGGAGGTCCCAGTTATTCCAATTTTTCAGAT
>BNWW01000340.1 GCA_025999115.1 Bacteroidia bacterium | reverse complement strand
GCATTGCCCTTGATGGTCATTCTGGTGTTTCCGTGGGCGGCCAATCAGGAAATCACCAACATTCAAGTGGATGTGGTAGATAACGACCATAGCGATTTGTCCCGCCGGCTGACCGAAAAAATCGCTGCATCGACTTATTTTAGTTTGGATGCATCTTCCGCCACGCACGAACAAGCGTTGCAGAAGGTGGAAGATGGCGATACCGATGTCATTTTGGCAATTGAACCGGGTTTTGAAAAAAACCTCCTCACCCAAGGTTATGCCAATATGATGATTTCAGCCAATGCCGTCAATATCATGAAAGGCGGATTGGGATCGAGCTATATGAATTATATTATCCGCGACTTTGCCGACGAAATCCGGATGGAAAATTCCGGTGCGCCTGCTTCGGCAAATCTTCAAATCCTCCCGTTTGCCCGTTTCAATCCTTTCGGCGATTACAAAGTATTTATGATTCCCGCTTTGCTGGTCATGTTGCTGACGATTATTTGCGGATTTTTGCCCACATTGAATATCGTGAGCGAAAAAGAAATCGGAACCATCGAGCAAATCAATGTAACGCCGGTCAAAAAATGGGTGTTTATCCTTTCCAAAATGATTCCGAACTGGATTATGGGGATTGTGATCATGTCTGTCTATATGGGTTTGGCGGCTTTGGTTTACGGATTAACACCGGCCGGTAACCTGCTGACGATTTACTTTTTCGCCTTGATTTACATCTTGGCCGTATCGGGTTTAGGATTGATTATTTCCAATTATTCGTCCACCATTCAGCAAGCCATGTTTTTGATGTTTTTCTTCATGATCATCATGATTTTGCTCAGCGGATTGTTCACGCCAATCGCGAGTATGCCCGGGTGGGCGCAAACGGTTACGATCTTCAATCCTCTGCGTTACTATGTGGAAGTGATGCGGATGGTGTATCTGAAAGGCAGTTCGGTCATGCAATTAGGCAATCAATTTGTTGCTTTGTCGCTTTTTGCTTTGGCGTTAAATTTTTGGGCGATAATGAGTTATCGGAAGAATCGGTAAATTCTTTTAGGTTGTTCTCAGTTTTTTGTTTGTATCAAAATTTATTATACCTTTGTGCTA
>BNWW01000339.1 GCA_025999115.1 Bacteroidia bacterium | reverse complement strand
ACTGCCTCCAAGAGGCCGGATAACGAAAATGGAAATGTTAATTGATTTATACACAAATAGATAGAATTTTAATACTTCTCTTTATCTTCTATTTGTCAATGAGTTAAAGGGAAGTGCGAAACATTAACTTTTTATAAGCGCAAAAGTGATAGATATTGTGGTATATGGCTTAAAAGCGTAATTTTAATTTAATCAAAATTTAGCGCGTAACCCAATTTGAACCATCCGTCCCGCTCCCCAAAATCCACGAAACCCCGCCAAATCATGCGTCGCCCCATCATCCCCACGCTCAATATATTGCGTATTCAATAAATTATTGCAAGTCAAAAACAAATCGGTTGCGATGTTGTGAATTTGGAGTGGATATTGAATGTGCAAATCGGCGATAAACGACGACGGGATACGGTAAGACTGGCTGCGGTCATTGGAATTGGTTCTCCGCGACGGTTCAAAATTGGCATACATCCGGTCGTTGTAGCGGCCTTCCAAGCGAATGGTTAGGCAGTCAAACAGTTTCCAATCGGTTGTCGCTCCCAATTGCGTTTGCGGCGCATCGCCGACCATCAAACCGTTGCTGAAAACTTGAATGGTATCGACCGGCAAACTGGTGTAAGAATCGTAGATGGTGGCGCTTACGTCGTTTTTCCATTGCCAGTGTCCGAGCGAGGCGAAAACGGTAAAAGCGAAATTAGGGTTGATTTTTTGTTCCCAATTGAGTTCGATTCCGGCGTGTTGTGCATCCAAACCGGTAATCAAAAAGCGCGCTTCCCGGTCGTCCAATTGTTTGTATGGATCGGAAGCCCACGATTTGTTTTTCCAATAATTATAGTAAGTATTGAATGTTAATTTTGTCTTTCCGGTGGATAATTTATATCCGGCTTCTGCAATATAATTCAATTCGTTCCGTACATCTCGCGTAATTTCGTTGGTATTGGACGCAAAATACACATTGCTGTAAGGCGCGCGCGAATAAAATCCGCCGTTGAGATAAAGCGATTGATTCCGGGCAAGGGTGTAGCTGATTCCTGCTTTCAGGTTTCCTCCCCAAGCTAACACTCTTTCACTGAAATAGTTATCAATATAATTGTATTTGTC
>BNWW01000338.1 GCA_025999115.1 Bacteroidia bacterium | reverse complement strand
AACTCGTTACATACATCTTATTGGAGATAGCGTGGTAATTGCCTGTATTTGAAAATGTTGTGCGGATTTTTTGAGCCGATGCACTCATATTCACATATACGGCAACAATGCGGGAGTTATCGGGCGAAATATAGGCCGTTCCCATCAGTGAGGCATAATCGTCTGCTCCGTTGAGTTGAATCCGTTTGTAACCCGGACGAACAAAGAAACTGTAATTTCCTAATGCCCAAAGCGTTGCGCGAGAAGCAACCGTGCTTGAAGTCGTAATATCGTTGTAAGGATTGTTCGGCGAAAGCGACACGAGCAGGAAGCGGTTTTTATGGTCCCAGCGTTCCATATCCATTGCCGTCCAGAACGACCACGACTGCGCATTGGCCTGCGACATATCGGCGTGAATCACTTTTGCCATGTAGAGCGCCACGTCCATATACGAAAAATTACTCAAACCGGGAAAACCGTCGCCTGTTTCGGAAAGCAAACTCCATTCGGTTTGAAAAACGCCGAGATTGCAGGCATCGGCTTTCGTTTTCACGCTTTGACGATAGGTGCGCAGTTTGGAATTGGTATCGTCGGTGAAATAACTGTGTCCACCGATAATTGGCGCCACCGTTGGCAAATTACCCACATAATTGGTTGAAGTGGATTTGAAAAATTCGTCAATCTGGTTGCCGGCGCGCTTGTCGGAACGGCCGTAAGCATAGTCCCATTGTGCGGCTTCGGTAATCAATATTTTGCTGTCGATCCCTTTTGCCAGAATGGATTTATCGAGTTCGACCACCATTTTTTTGATTTCGCTGTTTTGCCAGGGCGAGCCTTCTTGTCCGCCGTCTTTCCAATCCCATTGCGGTTCATTGACCGGACTGATATAGTCGATATTGTAACCCTGTTGAATAAAATGTTGCGCGACGGTTGCCATATAGTCGGCGAAATCATCGTATTTATCCGATTGCAGATTGGCATTGCCATCGCTTGGCGCATAGCCTTTTCCGTTGCAGTTGTAAGTTTTTACGCTTGCGAAACATCCGAAGATGTTAGTTTAGGAATGGATCATGAAGTGCCGTCGTATCGTGTACTGACCGACTCGTTACAAGTCTCTG
>BNWW01000337.1 GCA_025999115.1 Bacteroidia bacterium | reverse complement strand
ATTGATTAATCTGCAATTTTCAGGTAATCAACAATTTATTTCGATTGCCGTATTGCCTTCGGGCGATGATTTGGCCGCTTTTGCGGAATATGCTTACGTGATTCCGCGAAATACTTCTGTTTCTTGGAATTACAACGAAACGCAAGGCAAAGTTACCACACAATGGGATATTACCGCCGAAAATCTAAAAGGAGAATTGCAATTAAATGTACTACAAGGTTTTATCCCGCATCATTATAAAAATTCGGAAAATAATTTTTCGTTTTTGCCTTACGAATACCAAACGCCGCGCGGTAAAATGAAAACGGCTGCCGGAAATCATTTCGAAATCACTTACAAATTCAACGGAATTTTGCCGTATTTCGCTGCACCACAAGAAAATGCGGCTTTGCAAAATCCTTTCCAACGTGAACGAATGAAACAACTAATCGCTGATTATGCCGATAAAGGCGGTTTCGGAGCCGATACTTATTGGGGTGGCAAAGGGTTGACGCAAATGGCTCTGTATATGACTTTTGCGCATGAATTGGGAGAAACCGAATTATTCGAAAAATGCAAATCCCGCCTGAAAGCGAATTTAATCAACTGGCTGACGTATACGCCCGGCGAAAACAATTTTTTCTTCGCCCGTTTCAATCACTGGGGCGGTTTGGTGGGCTACGACACGAGTTACGATTCGGATACTTTCAACGATCACCATTTTCATTACGGCTATTTTACTTACGCCGCGGCGCTTCTGGCGCTGTTTGATGAAGATTTTCGCACGAATTACGGCGAAATGATTTCGCTTATCGCCAAAGATTATGCCAATTGGGACAAAAACGATGCGATGTTTCCGTTTTTCCGCACGCTCGACCCTTGGGCGGGACATTCCTACGCGGGTGGTATGGGCAACAATGGCAACGGTCAGGAATCAACTTCCGAAGCCATGCAAGGCTGGGGCGGTTTGTATATGCTCGGTGTGGCCACAGACAATCAAGCGATGCGCGACGCCGGCATTTTCGGTTGGACGCTCGAAGCCCGCGGAACAGCCGAATATTGGTTCGATCGCGATCGCGAAAATATCGACTATACGCGCTACGACCAACCTTATAGCAGTAATTT
>BNWW01000336.1 GCA_025999115.1 Bacteroidia bacterium | reverse complement strand
TTTGAATACCGGCGCTGCAATAATGCATTTTCCTTTCTTAAAAAATACCGACAATGCAGCCTGCGAACGAATCTATCTGATGCAGGGGGCAGAAATCGGCAATCCGCAATTTTTGCATTACGATGGCGCTTATTTTCAATATAACCTGGGTTTGGGCGGATCTTCGCAATCGAAATTTACGACCAAAGCCGAATTGGATAATTTGGTTGATAATACTAACCCTTATGACGCTTACGACCATTTGAAATTTTCGGCCGGCTTGTCGCAAAACCATCAGTTAAGTCGCGGGAAATGGCATTTACTGACAGCTCCGATGCGCGGTATGGTGTCGGGCGATTATGCTTTCGGCGGAGTGCCGCGCACGTTTATTCGTAAATTCGATGCCAATCTATCCAATACGGGTTCTACTTTTAAAGGAAATTGGACGGATTATTATACCGGCAATGTCGAACTCTTGGCTCCGGCCGAAGGCTTTGCCCTTTGGATCAACGATTACAAAGATCAAATGTTTTACCGTGAAACGGAAACCGGTTTGAACGAAACGGCAGCCGGATTTACCGGTCGCACGGTAGGATTATCGCAAATCAACGGTATTTTTGAATTTCCTTACCACAATTCGAGCTTTGTATTGGAGTTTTCCAAACATCAATTGGCGCATCGCGCTCACAAGGCGGACGCAGGCAGTAATCAATCCACTTTTTATGCTTATCATGTAGAAGATTTAAGATTAGTGGACAAGACGGAAGTCATCAATCGGGGTAACGCCGAATATTTTAATTTTGATGCCGCCAACGGACAAGCCAATGGCACAGGGATAGTTATCCGTTCGATTACCCGGGGATCCCAGTCGGATATCGCTTTGATTGGCAATCCTTTCCCGACAACCATCCATTTTGATCAATTGATGATAGATAATCCGGGTACAATCAAAAACGGCTATACCTTATGGACAGGAGCCGCTTTTGATTCCTATTCAACGGCTGTCGGCAGCAGTACAACGACCGGTTTAACGAAATACATTGCTCCCGGACAAGGTTTTTTGGTGGAATTGGCTAATGGAGTAAACAGTGCAACTTTGTCGTTCAATCCGGCGACTTTGTCGGTTCGCCGT
>BNWW01000335.1 GCA_025999115.1 Bacteroidia bacterium | reverse complement strand
GGCGATTCTCTTCTATATATTATTTTTGATTGGAGCTATTATTTTGTTAATCAAATATATAAGTAAAAAATCGACCGAAGGCGCGCGTGAAATGGAAATCAAAAAAGAACAGGAAATGCAGGAAAAAGAAAAGATTTTCCAAGCCGATGCACAAGAAAAAGAAAAGGAAATCGTATCGCTGAAAAATCAAAAATTACAATACGAACTGCGCCACAAATCGCAGGAATTAGCCAATTCGACCATGAATGTGATTCGGAAAAACGAAATATTGCTCGAATTGAACCAAATCATCGAAAAAATGCACGAAGATTTGGATAAATCGGATACTGAAAAATCGTTGCCTAATATTCGTAAGCGATTGAAAATCATGCAACAAGAAATCAAACAAAATATTGAACGCGACGATAACTGGAAAAAATTCGCCGAAAATTTCGATTTGATTTACGAAGATTACCTCAAACGGCTGAAAGAGCGTTTTCCCGAACTCTCGAAAAACGATTTGCGGCTCTGCGCCTACCTGAAAATGGGACTTAGTTCCAAAGATATGGCGCCTTTACTCAATATTTCCTATCGGAGCGTGGAAATGTGCCGTTACCGTATTCGTCAGAAATTGGATTTGGAGCGGGATGTGAATTTGACGGATTTTTTGCAGGGGTTTTAAAAAACTATTTTTAGGTATTCTAATACATTCTATTCAATATATCACTATTCCCTTTTTGCACCGACACATTCGATTTAATAACATTGAATTTGTATAACAAACCGATAAGGAACATCCATACGAGGAATATCCGTCATCGCCATGCAGTTCATCGACCAACGTTTATAAGTGAAATAATAAGACAGAGAAAAATTCAACGATTCTGTTTTTTCAAGATTAACCGGCACCGTCCATATTTTATTGGCCACATTCAAAAGATAAACGCTCCCAAATGGAAATATTCAAAGATACACGATCGATCATCGTAGGAAGAATATCTTTATTCCCCGATATATAAGACAATGAATCTTCATAAAAAATACTTGAATTTAGATTGTAAAAGGATGGTCGTTGTATTTTTCGGGTGCATTTCAAATTGTCGCATTATACTTATCACTACCGTCCTTGCGAACTGCGAGGAACGA
>BNWW01000334.1 GCA_025999115.1 Bacteroidia bacterium | reverse complement strand
GGAGTGAGCTGTCGTATGGAATCCAACCGGTTGAGAACATCGTAGCCAAAGCGCTCGTCTTGAAACAATGAATAATCGTTGCGGCGACTTAAATTGCCGGTTAACGAATTAAACTCGTAAGCTACCCCTGTTCGCCGTAGCGTAACGCACTGCACCGTTCGGCGGAAGCTCCGCTGCCGTCGCCCTAAAAGCAAAGCTTCCGCTTTGAAATCTTGAATATTGTGCATATCTTGACATTTTTTTATTCTGTTTTTAAACGTACAAAACTGCGTTTTGTTGTCAGCCGGAGGCCGACTTTTTAAACGACGAAAGCCAGAGCCTTCGCCGAACGCAGGGCCTGAGTCTTCGCCGAACGCATTCGCTTGATTTTCAATAGACTATGGCGAATAGGGATAAAGCAAAGGTGAAAATCCAAATTCAAACCATTTGTATTTATTCATATTATTCAAAATCTTCGGGATTGATGGGCAGATATGATTTATAAACACCGTCAGATACTTCAATGATAATCCATTTGTTTACATCTACATAATCTATTTTGGAAATTTCATTACCTTTCGTAACAATAATATTTTTCATGTATTCTTTTGTAATCTTACTATGTGGCGACACACCATATGCAGCACGTCCTTTATCGTACATAAATTCATTATTTGAATCAACTGAAAAGTTGTTTTCACTATCGTTCCACAGAATGATTGTTACGTCTATCGTTTCGTTGCAATTATTGACAATATATCTTTCTTCCTCGAAACCTCTGTCGCAGGATATAAAAATGATAATTGCTAATAATATTATACTTTTTTTCATATAAAATCCTCCTATATTTAATAATTCCAAGCCCATAGCCACATAAATGGATATAATATTGGTGAAAATCCAAATTCAAACCATTTGTAAGTACTCGTGCCAGATTTAAAACGGCTTATGTCTGTAATAGTAATACCTGTATTATAAGCCCCTCTTCGAGTTGCATCTTTTTCTGTCATACCCCTTGTTCTCCGTAGCATAACGTACTGCACCGTTCGGCGGAAGCTCCGCTTCCGTCGTCCTAAAATCAAAGCTCTTGCTTTGAAACTCCGATAATTGTGCATAGCTTGACATTTTCTTTACTCTATGTTAGAA
>BNWW01000333.1 GCA_025999115.1 Bacteroidia bacterium | reverse complement strand
GGAAAAGTGGACTCGCATTTTCCCGGAAATACATTCCTTTTGTTCAAAAATCGCGAAGTCAAAAAGCGAGCGAACGCAAAAACAACCGGCGCAACAAACATTTGCAGAAATTTGACCGGTTGGTCGAAAATCAATTCAAATTCCATATCGACACGGCTTTTTTCGCCAAATTTCTCCACAATATCCAACCCGACGATTGGATTCAAATTACGGCCAAATGGCATGGAACGTCCTCTATTTCAGCCTGTATTCTGGTAAATCGCCGGTTGAATTTTTGGGAAAAATGTCTGAAAAAACTTGGAGTTAAAATTATCGACAAGGAATACGGCGATGTGGTGGCTTCGCGTACGGTCATCAAAAATCGCTTCATCAACACAAATATGGCGACCAGTTTTTACGAAATAGATGTCTGGAATGCGGCGCATCAAAAATTGTTACCGTTTTTGGAAAAAGGGATGACTTTGTATTACGAAATTGTGGGTTATTTACCCGATACACAGACATTTATCCAAAAAAATCACGATTACGGATGCCTGCCGGGCGAATTTGCCATCCGGATTTACCGGATTACACTTATCAATCCCGCCGGCGCGGTGTTTGAATTTAGCGCCAAACAAGTGCAGGATTGGTGCAAATCGCATGGATTGGATGCCGTAAAAGAATTATATTACGGCAAAGCCAAAGATATTTATCCCGATTTGGATACGCAAAAACATTGGCACGAGAATTTTTTACTCCGCCTGCAAAACGACAAGGAACGTTTTTATATGGAATTGGACGATCCCGATTGCCAAAATTCCGTGCCGTTTGAGGGTTTGGTGATCCGCAAGGAACGGCTGGGTTTGGAAGTTTATAAACTCAAAACCAACCGGCATTATATTTTTGAAACGCTCGAATTGGATCAGGGAGAATTGGATATTGAAACGGCGCAATCGTTACCCGAAGAGAATGACAATGAAGCATAATCCGGATTCGTCATGCCTGCGAACGCAGGAATCCCCTGATAGGGGATTGCGGGTCAAAGCTCGCAATGACATAAAGTACCACCTCATGGCGTTTTTTTGCATTTTGGTGTGGGGAACGACTTTCGTTTCAACCAAAATTTTGCTTAATCACGGACTTTCGC
>BNWW01000332.1 GCA_025999115.1 Bacteroidia bacterium | reverse complement strand
AACAGTATTTTAAGTGTTTTTACGCCGAAAGATGTTAAATTTTTCCCGTTATTGAAAGAATTGTCGGATACGATGGTCAAAGCCGGTTCACTCTTGAACGATTTGTTCGCAGTAACCGAAAAAGACCAGCGTCCCGAAATCTGCCATTTAATTAAAAAGGAAGAAACCAACGGCGATGTTGTATCGAACCGTATCTCCAAAGAATTGAACGGTACGTTTATCACGCCCTTCGACCGCGAAGATATCAATGCTTTGGCCGACAAAATTGAAGAAGTGTTGGATGTGATCAATCGCGTAGCGCACAAGGTATTTTTGTACACCCCGGAAAAATTTCCGGCGGAAACGATTCGGATGACCGAAATTATCAAAAAAGGTACGGAAGAAATCCAAGGCGCCGTAAACGGACTTGAACATTTGAAAAAATCGGACACCGTTTTCCGCAAACACTACAAAAACATCAAAGCCTTGGAAGAAGAAGCCGATGGAGTTTACGAACAAGGCATCATGGGTCTATTTAAAAACGAAAAAGACACGGTCGAATTAATCAAGGTAAAAGAAATTATCCAAGAATTGGAAAAAACGGCGAACAAAGTCAATTCGGCAGGCAAAATTTTGAAAACAATTTTTGTAAAATACGCATAACCACTGATTATCAAAAATTTGTCTGATTATGACTTTACTAATAATTGTTATCGTTCTAGCGTTGATGTTTGATTTCATCAACGGTTTTCATGACGCGGCCAATTCAATTGCTACCATTGTATCAACAAAAGTATTGACACCTTTACAAGCTGTGCTTTGGGCGGCATTTTTTAATTTTGTCGCCTATTTTATTGCAGTCCATTTTCTGGGCGGTTTTGGAGAAAGTATTGCCAATACGGTTTCAAAAACAGTGATTGAAAAATATGTAACTTCCGAAATTGTAATTTCGGGCTTATTAGCTGCCATATTATGGAATTTGCTGACTTGGTGGTTAGGTATTCCCTCGTCGAGTTCGCACACTTTGATTGGCGGTTTTGCAGGCGCGGCCATCTGCGCCGTAACATTAGACGCCGGTAGTTTGGCAGCTGGTTTGGCAGCAGTAAAAGGCAGTGTCATCTTAAAAATTGCGGCGTTCATTTTCCTTGCCCC
>BNWW01000331.1 GCA_025999115.1 Bacteroidia bacterium | reverse complement strand
ATTATAATGATATGTCAGGGATGTCCATTTTCAATGGAACCAATAAGATATTCCTTGTTTTTAGATAATAAATCTAGCCATAATATAAGCGTTCTTATAGGGAATTTGCCTCCTGCAAGAAATTATCCTGATATGGCATTGCCTGATAGTATTCACGATGGTAATATAATCAAAGTCACATGTACAGGACAGACAAAAAATGGTGCTTGTCATGTATGGAGTAGAGAACTAAAATGGACAGAGTGGGCAGAGTCATTGCCATTAGACACATTTTCTCTATTCTTATTCGATACAGATACATTAGCATGTTATTCATGGAGTGAAATTAAGACTGAATACAAAATTTTGCAGCGTTATGATTTAAGCAGTGGGGATATTAAAAAGTTGTTAGATGAATATGACAGGGTAATAATTCCCTATCCACCAACAGAGGCAATAAAAGATATGAAGATGTATCCGCCGTATGGGGAATAAAATGTTTATGCATGAATACGGGCATACTTTCGACAGTCGTTTGTTTGGGTTATCTTATTTGTTTGCAATAGGAATTCCGAGCATTTTTAGTGCTGGGAATTCTTCACAAATATCAGGCGAGATATCAGGAGTACATACTCATGATAGGTATTGGACAGAGATGCGAGCTAATAATAGAGCCAAGAAGTATTTCGGAAAGCATTATGGAGTAGATTGGAATACGCCGTATCGGAGTGGAACTTATGAAACTTATTATCCAACAATATGGAGATGGTAGATATGAAAAAGATAATTTTTGCAGTAATAACTGTGCTTTTGTATTCTTGTCATTGTTATACGACATATACAATTGGTATCAGCAATCAAACTAACGACACAATTAGTGTATATTTTTCAGGCACATCGGCTTATACGCAGGGGGTAGACTCTGTTATTATTTATCCTCATATAGACGTAATATATTTCAATTGGACTGGAACAGCACCTTGTCAAGGTACTATTAATTGTTATACGGGAATAAATAAAAATGAAGTTAATGTCAAAACAAGTAGTGGAAAAGTATTAAAAAAAGACATAGTATGCCTTGATAATTGGATTTGTCGTAGAGGTAATTATACAGAAGGGCTTGATATGACTTTTGTTATAACTGAAGATGATTT
>BNWW01000330.1 GCA_025999115.1 Bacteroidia bacterium | reverse complement strand
GTGATTGCAGCAACCGGAGAAGGAACAGCAACTGCCTATAGCGAAGGAAATGATGGTAATATCATCATCCAATCGGATGGAACGAATACCGGACAATTAAAAGGTATTCCAGCCGATGGGTTGACTGTAAACGGTACGGTAAGTCTGGTAAAAACATTTACTGCCGGACAATGGTACACCATCGGTTTCCCCTTTGCAATAGAACACATTACCGGTGATTGGAATAATACGGGTGCTGAAGAATTGACCGCTTATACCGGCGATGCGACCGATGATTTTTGGTTGAAAACAGTCAACCCGGACGCTACCGGATTTACACAGGTTACGGCTAAAACGATCGCAGCCAACCAGGGGTATATCATTCAAGTGCCGGCTAATTTGGGAGGAAAACCAATTACGTTTACTTCAACGGCTACTCCTGTTTTAGTGGCAACTACGACAGAAACAGCACTTGTTCCACATTCAAGTCACACCAGCGGTTATGCTTTGACTGTGAATCCGGGAGTGAGCACCATTACGAAACGTCATGCAACGCAATTTGCAGGACATTACACCCATGGCAATAATGGCGCCACATTTACCAATGCAGCCGGCAATTTGCGCGGGAATGCCCAGCATGAGAACGGTAGAAAACAACGGCGCTGTTCCGCCCGGAATATACAAACCCACTTTTTCGATGGCGACGGCTTTTTGCCAACAAGTTACGCCCGGTGTCGTTTCCACTTTCGGCAAATCGTGTTGTTGGGCAGCATGAAATTTTTCGATGTTCGTTTTTGCCGTCAGAATAGCGGATTTCAGTTCTTCGGAAACTAATTTTTCGGCGGCTTCGATTTCATTTTCAGATACTTGCAATTCCGAAAGTTGAACTTTATCGAATTGAAGTTCGTATTCCAAAACGGCTTCATCGCCACGAATCCGCACGTCGTCCAACACTTCTTTAACCGTGTCAAAAAGTTGAAATGAGTCGCTTACAGGGCGAGAAATCAAATTGCACCAATTTTCTTTCGGGGGATATTTGTAGATTTGCATTGTGCTAAATTGTTGAATTTTCGGGCAAAGTTACGATAATCATTGCAAAATCGAATAAATTTCTTCCGGAAAATCCTCCCCATTCTCATCAAACGCCCCAATAATATAC
>BNWW01000329.1 GCA_025999115.1 Bacteroidia bacterium | reverse complement strand
GTTCGATAATATTCAGATTTGGACTGTACGAAGGCAAAAACAACAATTCAATTTCTAATGATTTTGCTTTTTCAATCACATAATTACAGTGCTGATACCTTGCATTGTCCAACACAATCGTAATCGGGCATTGAACGCATTTTGTTGATTTTCAATAGACTACAACCAATAAAGTCATCTACTATTCCAAGTCTGTTTCTGTAATTATGAACTTTGCTTTCATATCTTTTCTTTTAGATAGATTTTCCCATTTTGACATATCAAAAATATTTTTTTTCAAAGTTCTGCCACTACTTGTTGTAATAACACTTTCCTCATATATAAATGAAAAAAAGTAATCATCAAGAGGTTCATAAGGATATAAAATATCAAAATAAGTATTTTCAGAATATGGAACACACACAATTTTACTTATATTGACCCCATGAACTTCTTCTTGTGAATTTGTTATTGTAATGGTATCAGATGTTAAATTTTCTATACTTGCTCGCCATCGTATTTCGCTGTCAAAAAACCACGCATCGCAACTTGACAATATCAAAATCAAAATCAATAAATAATTGCATTTATGCATAATAAGAAATTTATTTGTGTAAATTAATATGTAGGATATCTGTCCTCAACTATTATAGTCAGTTTCCAAGGTTCATACCAGAACATATCATGCGCCCAATCCACTCCATAGTGTTTCTCAAAATAATCTTTTGCATATCGATTTGCTCTTCTTTCTGTCCAATATTTATAATGAGTACCATTTTGTTTGCTCACACTCCATATACTTGGGATACCTATGCTGTACAAATAGGACAATCCAAACGTACGACTGTCGATCGTATGCCCATATTCGTGCATATACATTGGATCAATAGTTGTAGCATAAATAGCAAAGTCTCCGGTAATCTCTCCATTAATATCCATATTTATATAGTTTCCAAATGTGACACCTCTGTGGTGTGAGTTGTTTTCATTAGTGATAAACGTTGCACCACCAAAATAATCCACTCTATCAACAGCCCCTACCGCATTTTTCATCAGGGAAAATCCGTAACCAAGCATTACTTGTGTGTTTTCCCAAGTAAAACGTGAAAAAACAACGCCTATATTTTCCAAAAAGTTTTTGTTTTCATCAAACCGAAAA
>BNWW01000328.1 GCA_025999115.1 Bacteroidia bacterium | reverse complement strand
ATCATGATTATAAATGGTTTGTACATCAAATGGGAAACCAATAGCGTACCATTTACCGCCTTCGATCGTATAATCCACTTGAACGGTTGCGGTTAATGAACCGGCTAAATCGGCTCCGGAGCCTTGTTCAAAAATAAGGGTTTTTAATTCTGTTCCGGCGGGGATTTCGGGGGTTATATCTACGGAAGCGGGAATAATTACTTCATCGTCAGAAGCAATGCTTTCCCATTCCCACGAAGTAGAAGAACCTTCCCATGTGATTGGATTTTTGACTGTGAAATCAGCAGTATAATATTTTGGTTCAGAACCTATACCATTAGTAATAGTATAATCTTCGTACAAAGTAGTACCATAGCCTTCTGCCGAATACCATATTTTTAAAGTATAAGTACCATCTACTAATCCGGTAGAAATATTGGTATGTGAAGCAGTAGTCCAAGTTGCTGATGTTGGCGTAGCCACAACACTGCAAGTAAGGCTTGAAACATTGGGGGTCAATACAATAGCATTCTCGACTCCGTTAGTTTCGCCATTTGGGATAATTTCATAATTTAATTTTACAATAACATTACTCAAATCTGCAATGGCGCTTGGAGCAACAGATTTTTCCCTTTGATATGCTTTAATGAAACCATTTATGGCACCCCCTATAGATAGAGGAGTTGTTGCACTATACGTACCGGAAACGAAAGGATTCTCTGCTATAAGTGCTGCCGGAGTATTATCGCCAATTTGAATCGTAGGGGTATTTAATCCATCAAGTATTTTTTTTAGTGTCCAAGAGACTGTTGGATAATCAACTGTTATTACAGTATTTTCATACACAGCAAAGCTTCTCGGATCGAATACTCCTCCAAAATCTCCACCAATATTATTATTATCATTAGGACAAAGCTTAATAAATTGTGAATTGTCTTTATAAAATTCAACATAATTAATACTAGAAGTGCTACTTTGTCCAATCGCAGGATTCAAATAGGAAATAACTACATTATTGTTATACTCAAACTTTAATTGTTGTGCATCGCAAACCATTCTTATCTGCCCTGCAGAATTTACTCTTGCATAAAATGTTACAGTAGTTTCTTCTTCTTGAAGAGTAAAACTTCGAGGTTTTGTTGCATCAAGGGCTCCTCCATTAGCAGC
>BNWW01000327.1 GCA_025999115.1 Bacteroidia bacterium | reverse complement strand
AAAGAAAAGATGGGAAAAATTAATGGCTTAATCAATGCGCCCTTCACTCCATTTATAACGGTCGCGAATTGGTTGGTATCATAGATGCGTGGAATGCCGGCGATTTGGAAACGGCTCGTGAATGCCAGAATTTTTCGCAGGACGTGATTAATGTCATCTGTCGATACAGGGGAAATATCGTCGGCGGAAAACGGATAATGAAACTGATAAGGCTGGATCTCGGAAAAAACCGTACCCCCTTTCAGAATATGACCGATGTGGAAGAAGAGGCCATGAAGCGAGAATTAGAAGTCATCCGGTTTTTTGAACGGTGCAATATTTTCTAATAATCTGTTTCTGTCATTCCTGCGAAAGCAGGAATCCCCAAAAATACATATTATAATGAACGAATTAGCATAACGGCAGTTTGATGGATACCACCAAATCGGTATGGTTTCAAGGACGGGCAGGATTTACTTTTGCCTTTGCCTATAATAATATTGTGAAAAAATAATTGCGTATTTACGCAATAAATTAAAGTAAATATATGAAAATCGAACACGATATACATTTAAACAAACTCAACTGCATATCACCGACAGTTTTCAGAAAATTGTAATTACAGGCGGTTTAACGCCGACATATCAGAATGATAATGGCATTATAGTGATGAATATTTTCGATTTTCTGCTGAATGAAAACAGTTTAGCAATATAATTCTTTAACACTCGCCGTTCACTCTGAAAAATATTTTTAATTATTTCCATTGGAAATATGTTTTATTGGAAAATAAACAGTACCTTTGCAGCACTTTTCGGCATTCGGAGCATTCCTTCGTTGCTTTTCATTCCAATGAGCGCAGAGCCGCAAATGGCGCACGGAGCAATGGGAAAAGCGCAATTCAAAGAGGCAATCGAAAATTTTTTATTAAAATAAATAATTACAATAGCTCGCTAAATCACATATTTAAATGCGTGGCTACTACCGACCCCATAGTGGACTTGTGCTTAATGCTCAATGTGACCAAAAACCATAGTCATTTATTATTTAATTTTCTCCTTATAATATTTTTTGCTGATATATCCAACTATTTTTTGTATTTTTGCTCCCAAATTTTAAATATAATTTTTTGCGAATGAAATAAAAAAAGAAATGTGTGCGTAAAGC
>BNWW01000326.1 GCA_025999115.1 Bacteroidia bacterium | reverse complement strand
TCCGCACAATGTGATATTGGGTAATCCGGTTTCTGCTTCTCAAGAATTTGTTTTTGAAAGAGTATCCGGTATAACCGACAATGTTTATTACATGAAAAATGCAGAAACAGGTAAATACGTGATGACTTATGATCAAAGTACCGATTTGGTAGATGATACTTCCGACAGGAGAACACAAATTCTATTGAGAATATACAACGGTGAACATCCGGAATCAATTGGTATTCAGTTTTACACAGTACAAGGCGCCAGTTGTTTAGGAACGGATAACAGTAATCCCGGAACGACTGTCTGGTCGGTTAAAACTACCGTTGCTTATGATGCAAAAACGGCATGGAAACTGATCAAGGTAAGTTACACCAAATCGCAAGCGCGGGTAAACATGTTATACACTTATCTTCCACGGGGCTTTCTCTACATCGACGGAGCCATGATGGCTTCCGCTACCGATGAGGCGGAACATACGCAACAAACCTCCAAAATCCAACAGTTCAATACAGGCGCTTGGGATGCAGTGGATAATCCGGATAATACCTCTTGGGATCAGAATTTTCTCGGCATCCGGAATGCCGGTCTCTTGCTGCAAAGTTTGGGCGATATTAATCTGGATTACTACAAATTGGACCCCAACGAATCTTCTCAGCAGACTTACAAAACGATGATGGAAAATATGAATCGTTGGAAAAGCGAAGCCCGTTTTTTAAGAGCTTTTTTCTATTTTGAATTGATTAAACGCTACGGCGGAGTACCTATTTTGGAGAAACCGCTGTCTTTGGAGGACGATTTCACCTCGTTTGGACGTAACTCCTTGGAAGAATGTATCAATTTCATTGTCAATGAATGTGATACCGTAACCGACGATACCAAACCCGGTTGTTTGCCTGTCCTTCACGAAGACGCCGATTTCGGAAGAGCCACCAAAGGGGCGGCTTTGGCATTGAAAAGCCGGGTATTGTTGTATGCAGCCAGCGCTTTGTTTAACGAGCCTTCATGGGCGGGAGGATATGCTTATCCCGAATTGATCTCGCTTCCCGGAGGGAATGATGCAACGATTCGAATCGCTCGCTGGAGAGCGGCGGCAGATGCTGCAAAAGCGGTCATCGATTTGGAAAGAGAAGCTAAGTACTTATTATCGCTTGTTCCTTAT
>BNWW01000325.1 GCA_025999115.1 Bacteroidia bacterium | reverse complement strand
CATTGGCTCAACACGAACATTGTGATACATTGCAAGACAATGTGTTGCAAGAAGTAACTGTATTGGGGCGGCAGCGCATTTCGCCGTTGAACGACCTTACGGTGGATCCGTTGGCGTGGGAGTCGTCCATTACCTACATTACGGCGGACGACAACCACAAAACGGCGGCGCTTCATTTGTTTGACGCGCTGAAATATTCGGTCAATGGTGTGGCGTCCACACAGGGACGGCGCAAAAAGCACTATTACCTCCTGCGCGGGCAAAATGTTGCCTCAGACTATGCTATCAACGGCGTTTCGCTCTCTACCAACGGCGCGGGACCGATGGCGGAATGGGTGGAAGCTCCTTCGCTTTTGCCCGAAAGCATGATTGAATCGGTCGAAATCGTGCGCTCCGGCAATTCGCTCCTGCTTGGTTTCAGCGGACTGAACGGCGTTATTAACGTAAAAACAAAAACGTTCGACAAACCGACCACACAGGCGGAAGTAAGTTATGGCACCTTCAACACCCTGCATGCAGGCGCATTGCATGGCGGGCGCATCAAAAATTTGCATTATGCCTTTTCCCTTTTCAACGACCGCACCGATGGCGCAAAAGGACGGCACAGCGATGAAAACCTGTGGAATTTCTACGGAAAAATCGGCTACAAATATAAGGATAAACTCGAAATCAACATGGAAAATTCCTACATCTACGGCACCCGATTTGTTACGCAGGCGGTGTATGATTCGCTTGCCGCGCCGCAAAGCCAACTCGCCGATTTGTGGGAATACGACCCGATGCGCTACAATATTTCCACCGTCCGCGTGAAATACAACGAATCGAAATTGACGGCTACCGAACTGCAATTCAGCTATATACTCAACCGCATGGATTTGTACCCCGACCATTATCATTTTACTTCTACCGGAAAAGTCATCGAATTGTCCGATTCCATTGTGCGTAAACGGATGCTCAGCGAGCCGGATTCCATTTTTACAGCAGCTGTTTTTCAAGCATTTTCGCCCATTGAAAACAATGTGGTGCGTGCGGGAGCCATGTTTGCCTCGTCTGCCAATTATGCGCATGGCAAATCGAAGAAGAAAATACTTTCGGCAAGCCTGATCGACCAACATACATTCGGGTGGACAGACGTGCATTTCGGTGCA
>BNWW01000324.1 GCA_025999115.1 Bacteroidia bacterium | reverse complement strand
TTGGCTTTCAGCCAAAAGGTGAAATGTCCGATAATCATTAATAAATACCGGATTGCTTCCTACTTCGTTCCTCGCAGTTCGCAAGGACGGTAGTGATAAGTATAATGCGACAATTTGAAATGCACCCACTTCCATTGTTGTAGCTTGGACAAATAAAAGTTTGATGTTTCCTGTCCTTTTTTGAAAATGACTTTTTAATAGAAGGGTAAATCCAATAGACAATTTTTGTGGATAATATTCCAACACCTGCTCCTGCTACCACATCGCTGACCCAATGTTTGTTGTTGTAAACGCGGAAAACGCCGATAAGCGACGCCATCCCGTAACCGCCAATACTTATCCAGACGGATTTATCCCCGTATTCTTGATGCAGAAATTCTGCCGCAACGAATGCCGTCGCCGTGTGTCCCGAAGGAAACGAAAGGGAGTTGGAGTCGTCGGGTCTTTTTCTTCCGGTCAGTTTCTTGGTCGTAAAAACAACACTTGTTTCGAGTACATTGCTTAATGCGTAAAGGATAAACATATCCGGCAATTGGTGTTTGCTTTCCATTCCTCCCAGCTTCAATCCGAAAGCCAGCATAGCCGGAGAAAACTGGACATAATTATCCAAACCATTGTACCACATAGAATTATCTTCTACCAACTCATTTCGTGTGCTGTAATCCAATTCTTTGAGGACGTCGCTTTCTACGGATATTATTCCGTAGGTAATCATGGCAGCGGGTATGGCAATATCAATAGCCTTGATTATACGACAAGTATCGGAAGTTTGCGCTTGCAATAAAGCAATGTTTCCGGCGAGCAAAAAAAATATACTTTTCAGATTCATAACAATTACATTTCAAATTTGAGGCAAAAGTATCTGCTAATTTTGAAGAAATTTTGAATTTGACGGAAAAAATCACGCGCAATATAACACTATTTTTCCTGCAAGCAAAATATTTTTTCCCTTTTTTTCGAAAAACGCTACAAATATGAAAACATTTTTGTAACTTCGCCCAAAATATTTAAATAAATATAATTGTACCTTAAATCCGCAAGCTAATTATTTTGTTTGATAAAAAATATTTTGAGGTAAATTTTTAGCGAAGATTTTGGAAAAAGAAGGATTGAGGAGTGCTTTTTCGGTTAAACATAGTCGTTAGGAGAGA
>BNWW01000323.1 GCA_025999115.1 Bacteroidia bacterium | reverse complement strand
AATGCGACAACCGGTTATACTGCAACAAGTATGCAAGCGGGTTTTGACGATTTAAAGTTTTTCGCACTAACGGACACTTATCGTGTGGTAGTTTTAGATTCGTTAAAGCCGAATATTTCGGGCGATCGCTTTATTTGTCATGGAAATGCCGTGTTAAGCGTTTCGGAGAATTACGAAAGCTATCTCTGGAGTACGGGCGAAACTACACAAAGCATAAATGTTACACAAGCGGGCATTTATTCGGTAAATGTTACGGATGGAGATTGTCGTGGCAGCGGGATTTTCAGTGTAAATCCTGCACCCGAAATTAATATCACCGTGAATAATAAAATAGCCCTTTGCCCCGATGAAGCAAACTTCGAGGTTAAATATCAAAGCATAACAGGCGAAATAGGCAGTTTTGACATTGATTTTGAAAATGCAGAATTACAGGATAAAACGGGCGAGCAACTTACTAATGATAAGATAATGGTAGAAATTTCGCAAAACACGCGCCCGGATATTTACAAAGCCACTCTGACTGTTTATGAAAAGAACTGCGGCGAGAGCCAAACGATTCCGCTTGAAATTATGGTAAAATACCCTTCGGACATTATTGCGCAACGATGGAACGACATTTTGGGCGTGATGAACACACAGTACAACGGCGGCTACAGTTTTACGGCGTTTCAGTGGTACAAAAATGCCGTTGCAATGGCCGGCGAAACAAAGTCGTATATGTATGAGAAGAACGAGTTTAACTTTACGGACGCATACAGCGCTTTGCTGACCAACACGGCAGGCAAGCAGATTTTTACCTGTGATTTTATTCCTGAACGTTTACAAACCGGCTCTATTCAAACACTTGTACAACCGTTACAGGCAATCAATGTGAACGCAAACGGCACGGCAAGTTTTTACGATATTGCCGGCGCGGTTTACCGTATTCAACAAGTAAGGGATAATAAAATTATAGCGCCGGAAAAACAGGGAATTTATATTTTGAAATTCAACGACAGGGTTTTCAAAATTGTAGTACAATAAAATATTTTTAACACCATGAATAAATTTAAATGTATATTATTTATCGCATTATTTTCGAGCCTGAATGCTTTTGCACAAATCGACAAGGAATTTTGGTTTGCTTTTCCCGACATTACAAGCGGCGATTATGG
>BNWW01000322.1 GCA_025999115.1 Bacteroidia bacterium | reverse complement strand
ATATTTATTGATTTGGAAATTCTCTGCTAAGATAGTCATTTTTAATAACTTATTAGCTAAATATGCTACTTTTTTTTATCTATTTTTCGCCTTTTTATGGGCGTAGAACTTGGTGCGAAACATTAGTCATTAATAAATACCGGATTGCTTCCTACTTCGTTCCTCGCAGTTCGCAAGGACGGTAGTGATAAGTATAATGCGACAATTTGAAATGCACCCATTGGGGACGGAACTGCACGGAATTGTTGAAATTCATTATTCCCTTTGCGGGCGGCGTTTTAATTGACCATGATGACGGCTACGTAAAATTGCCCACCGTTCCGGCAGTAGTAATTCTGTTTGTCCAAACGCCGTTGTTGTACATATCCGGCGTAAACCATATTTTATTTTACAACAAATATAATGTTCATATATGTTGCATCGCTCACGTTGGCAAGGTTTGCCGTTGTAATGGTGTAAGTGAGAATGCCTGTGTCCGAAACTTTTACATCGGTGAAAACCGTTTTGTCGTAGTCTATAACGTAATAGTCGAGTTCGTTGGCGGCATATACTTTGCCGGCGCCGATAATATTATCTATGGCTGCCGGTGCACCCGGGTTTCTAATGGCAGCCGAGACGCCAGCTTCAACCGCGTCGTTGCCCACCTGATTCAGATATTCGTTGTGCAGGTTCACTTGTTTGTCGGTAACCGCTACGCTTACATCAATAGGACTGGAGGGCATGTAAAACCATTTTTTAGTTGTTCCCGAAGATAATCTTTCCCACTGCGTACCGGTCGATGCACCATTATTGATGTAAAAACCTTTGTACACTTTGTTGATTCCAACGCCGGCTTCTTCAGTGTTGTAAACAATCATTCCCGCAACAGGATTGGCCATTGGAGACGGATTATCTGCCGATACAAGTTTTACGCGGGGAAGCAATAAACCTTTGCTTGCGGTTCCCAGACCTTGAATGTCGTCTCTCAAATCGAGTAAGGCATTTTTATCCGGTTCTGCCAATGAACCAATTGTAACTTGCGCATTCACACTTGCTGTACCTAAAATGATAAGCGACAGCATCACAAAAAAAAATCTTTTTCATCTTACTTTTTTATTATATGTTTATTTTTAACATGGAGGTAAAAGCGATTTACTTCCTCTACTTTCAGTATTCC
>BNWW01000321.1 GCA_025999115.1 Bacteroidia bacterium | reverse complement strand
ATTAAATACTTATGGAATCGCTGTTTAAGAATTATATGCGGATATTGAACTCAATGACGTTTCAACAGCAACGTTATCTGTTCAATGAAATTGATTGGGATAGCCGTTTGATTGGGATTCTCGGCCCTCGCGGAACGGGAAAAACAACGATGATGCTGCAATTTGTGAAGGAAAAATTCGCCGACAAAACGAAAGCTTTGTATGTGAGTTTAGATAATATTTGGTTTACTCATAATTCGTTGATTGATTTGGCCGACCAATTTTATAATTACGGCGGCACGCATTTGCTTTTAGATGAAGTGCATCGTTATCCTAATTGGTCGATTGAAATCAAAAATATTTACGACAGTTATCCCGGTTTACACATTGTGTTTTCGGGTTCGTCGATTTTAAAAATCTATCAGTCCACCGGCGATTTGTCGCGGCGAGCAGCCTATTATCATCTAACGGGATTATCGTTCCGGGAATTTTTAAAATTGGAGCATAAATTAGATTTTCCGGCGGTTTCATTATCCGAAATATTAAGCAATCACGTGGCAATTGCGAGTGAAATCGTATCGAAAATTAAAATTTTACCTGAATTTAAAAAATATTTGGAATATGGTTATTATCCTTTTTATAAAGAAGGATTAAAAACTTATTTATCTCGTTTACAGACGGTTATCAATACGATTTTGGAAAGTGATTTGCCTGCCATTGAATCTATCGAATATGCGACAGCGCAAAAAATCAAAAAGATGTTGATGATTTTATCGTCGTTAGTGCCTTATACGCCCAATATCAACCAATTGAGCAATGATATTGAAAGTAATCGAGCTAATACGCTCAAATATTTGAGTTATATGCAACGCGCCAAATTGATAAATGCCTTCCTGTCGCCTCAAAAAGGGATAGGACAACTGACAAAGCCCGATAAAATCTATTTGGATAATACCAATTTATTGTATGCGTTGAGCAATACGAATGTGAATGCCGGAAATGTACGGGAAACATTTTTTGCCAATCAATTGTCTGCCAACCATGAAGTTAATACGTCCAAGCAAGGCGATTTTCAAATTGATAAGCGGTGGATTTTTGAAATCGGCGGCGCTAAAAAATCGTTTGAGCAAATCAAAAATTTGAAAGACAGTTTTACTGCGGTTGATGAAACGGAAACCGGG
>BNWW01000320.1 GCA_025999115.1 Bacteroidia bacterium | reverse complement strand
AAAGGTAAAATATAAAAAACAAAAAAGTAATGAGAAAAATTACATTATCAGTAGTATTGAGCGTGTTGGTAACATTGAGTTCTTTCACCGCAAAAGCCACCCAATCCGTTGGCTATAAACTGTGGGATTCAAACAACGGTTTAACGGCGACACTCGTTCCGGGCGATCTTGGAAGTGTGCAGGTGAATCACATTCAAATCAAGTTCGATGGTGCTATTTCCATCGCAGATGCCGAAGCTTTGGCAAGTCAATTTGTTATCAATATGGCCTCTAACCGTACAGTGGAATTTGCCGTTAATGCACTTGATGCAAGTATTTTGGACATCACACTTGCGGGCGATGGAACGGCTCAGGCATCTTCCGTATTGAATATCAAAGCAGCCGCTGAAGATGGTTTGATACCGGGAATAACCGATTCGGAAGGAAATGCAGTCCAAGTGATTCCGATAAGCAGTATTCAGCCTACCGGAATAGCTTTTGAAACGGTGAGTTCTACCATCGGCGCCACTGCTACACCGGCAAGCGTAACTTATCGTCTATCGTCTATTCCTCTGGTGCGCAGTATGAATTTCTTGCAGGCGCAAAGCACTGTCAGCGAAAATCCAAATGGTTATATCGCAAGGGAATATTTCACCATTCACAGCCATAGTTACAACACAATGACGGCGCTGACACATCTTACCACACTTACCGGCGCTGCCAATGTGGATACACTGCAAAAAAAAGGTTATGCGTTTGAACTGATAGACGGGGATGACACCGAAAATCCTTACGTCAAACTCACAGCCCTCGAACCGGTGGCTGGAGAAGAATTGTCGTGGGTGGTCTATCATTATCCCTATCGTGCGGCGGCAGACAGAAAGTTTGAATTAGCCGAAGCCATAGAAAATTCGCAAGCAGGACAGTCGGTTATTGATGCGGCAAAGGCGGTATTGTACGATACAGAAGCGACAGCGAAAGAGATTTTAGCAGCAATAAGCGCATTAGGTGCGGGTGCTACCGGTATTGATAAAGTTGAAAGTATATCGAATTGGCTTGCTTTTGGCGGAAATAAATCTGTTGTTTTACAAAATGTAACGCAAGGAAGCATCATTACGATTTATGAAATCAGTGGACACATTGCTGCCACTATTTCGGCAAAATCGGATACGGAAACGATTGCTGTG
>BNWW01000319.1 GCA_025999115.1 Bacteroidia bacterium | reverse complement strand
AAAAATACCCCGAAAAACCTATTTTTAGCCTAAATTTTGACGGTTATTAACAGCCTCAAAACACAATTTTAGAAGAAAAACCGCCCGACCAACCGAAAAAACAATGGGAAGCGAGCAAGCGGCTTGGCGCAAGTGGGGGGATAAGCGCACCACACTTGCAAATCTCACTTTACCCCCCACCTGCGCCAAGCCGTCCCCGACCATTCGTTATTTTTTATTTTTCTTTTTTTCCTTGCGGCGAAGCCGCAAAAATCCCCCCCCTTTTTTTGCCGCAAAGCGGCAATGTTTTTCTTTAAAATCTATTTCGTTTTTGATAGGAAACAACAAAAGCCCCCAAATTAATTTGATTTCAGGGCTTTTGCTTTTCAATTTTAACTCAATTTATTTTGTTAGTACATAATGCGAGTAGGACGTATATTATGTTTTAATTGTTCATGTGGATATATTATCTTGTCCCAAACAATACACAGTTCCGTTCTCACATATTTTTCAATAAAACTTTCAGATAATTTAATTTTTGAAGCAATGTTAGCGATTTCAAAACCATCAAATGCCAAAAAAAGTGGTTCGTTTTCTTCTTTTATCTCAAAATTATGTACATATTCTTCTGAATGATATTTAACGACATTATCAATAAGAATCTTTTTACTCACATCATTTAAGTGGAATGAACAATTGTAATTCCCATTTATTACGGCTGCCTCAATATTTTTGATAGAATCTATTAAATTATCAAAACTGGTTGCTAAATAACAATAAAGATTATCACCTTTAATGAGATTTAATATGTCTATTAAAAATTCTTGTGTGAGTGTCATAATATATCTATCTTAAAGGAGGTAATTTAATATGTCCATTATTTGGTAAGGGAGGGGTAGGTCGTGGGGTCAAATCAAGATTTAAGTGCCTTATTGGTGTTACATAATCCCCCGTTCGGCGTAGCGTCCCGCTACGTCGCCTTAAAAGCAGGCCTCCGGCTTGCAATCTCATCCAATGTGACACTCTACTTCTCATATTTCATCTTTTATCTGTTTTGGCATGATTTGCCGGCCAGAGGCAGGCTTTTAGCAACGGCGTAGCGAAAAAGACGCTACGCCGAACTGCTAAGCAAAATTGTATCTCATACTACGGCAAACAGAGTTGACTTTCACGCTAACAATACTATGTCT
>BNWW01000318.1 GCA_025999115.1 Bacteroidia bacterium | reverse complement strand
GTAGCGGAAACAACATTCGTCGCCGGCGAAAACCGGATGAATCTATCTCATTTAGCAGCAGGTGCTTATCTGCTTAAATACGGAACGCATGTTCTCAAATTAATAGCGCGTTAAATAAATCGACAAAATATTTTTATTCTAATAGGACTTTTGTATCACCCCCGGTGTCTTACTGATAGAAGATGAAAAACGAAAATATACATATTGAAATCGGACAGCGTATCGCTGAATACTTATTAACGGACAATTCCACCGTTGAAGATGTTGTCTTATCGAATTGGCTTGCCGAAAGCGAAAACAATCGAGTAGTTTTCCAAGAATATCAAAAGATATGGAAAGAAATCCGGAATATCTCCGATATGCAACAGTTTGACGCCGACCGGGCTTGGGAAAAAATCAACGAAGTAAACCGCCAGAAAGAAATGTTCCGCCGGCGTGTCAAAAATGTTGCATACACCTTGACGGGCATTGCGGCTTCTGTGTTGATATTCTTGGGTCTCAATTTCTTCTATCCTTCGGAACCCAATAAAGAAATGTTAGTGGAAGTAGAAACCGAATACGGCAACCGTTCGGATATAACTCTGCCGGATGGCTCTAAAATCAAACTGAATGCCGGTTCGCAATTAGTCTATGTATTTAATTCCGAAAAGAAAATACGGGAAGTAAAATTTCAAGGTGAAGGCTTTTTTGAAGTTTCCAAAAGCGATATGCCCTTTCAAATTACGCTACCGGGCGATTTGGAAGTAAGAGTATTGGGAACAACCTTCAACTTGTCGGCTTACGAAGACGATGCAAGTTATTCGCTTTCTTTGATTGAAGGCGGCGTGGAGATGAAGAGCGGTAAAGAAACCTTGCGGCTTATGTCGGGACAAATGGCGGAATACAACAAAACCAATAATCAGTTGAATTACGTGGAAGGCAATCTGTCGTATTCGTATGGATGGCTCAAAAACAAACTGTACATGGAAGATATGTCGCTATCCGAGGTTTGTAAGCATTTGGAACGCTGGTTCAACGTAAAAATCACGGTAGAAAAAAGCATCGGGGAAACCATTTTTTATTCCGGTGTTTTGAAAGAAGAATCCATCAACGAGGTGTTAGACGCACTGGAAAAATTAAGTAAGATAAAATACAGTATTAAAGATAACAATATCCATATATACGCTAAGTA
>BNWW01000317.1 GCA_025999115.1 Bacteroidia bacterium | reverse complement strand
GCATTATTATCCATTACCGCCGTTTCTTGCGAAAAGGATCTAATGGATAACATTAAATCCGGTAAATGGAACGACGACCGAAGTATTTTGAATATCCGGTTTGAAAACCAACTGGGAAGCGCCAACATAACGAGAGATGAAAACAACGACGGAAAGGTCGGTTTTTTCGCGGGCGAAGCAGACCAATTTGAGTTGAAAATCGAAGAACTGAATCTTTCTTACGGAGCAACTGCCAACAAAAAACCGGGCGATATTGTTTCGTTCAATCCGATAGATTCCACCGCTGTGATTACTGTTACCTCCCAAACCGGTATCAAGAAAGATTGGACTATCAAATTGAATAGTTATTCAGATATAATTGTCGGGGAATGGGCGATCCATTGCTTGTGGGCGTATGGCGGCATGTCGGCTCAATATGGCGGAACCTATTGTTATGACATGTCGGTACTGACCGAACTTCAGAAATTTGAAAATCCGCCGAAAAAGGAATACGACAACATTTTGACATTTACTTTGGAAGGCGTGCTTGCCGATGGAAGTTCGTATGGTACGGTCAACCATGATGCCGGTCCCGATGGCGCGTATGCCGATTTTATCTGGCAAACCACCGACACATTAGCCGACATAAACCGGTTCTACCGGAAAATACCCAAAGGCATCAGTCGCTGGTCGAAAAACGCCACAGCGAATACGGTAACATTCACAGCAAATGATGTTTCTACAACGCTCAGCTTTTTGGAGCCGCAAACGATACAATTAGATGTACAACGGACGTTGACGTTGACTTACCATGCCCTGATGTTTAATCTCAATGAGCCGGATTATTTGCCGACAAGGTATCAACGAAGAAACCACGTGGTGGATAGTCCTAAACGGTATTATATAGAAATTAAAAAACTCACCGACTAAATAGATGAATATGAAAAATAAGATATTTTGCTATTGCGTGTGTGCGATGTTCCTTTTGGGATGTGGTGATTCCGATACTCCCGAACCACAAACGCCTGCACAGGAAGAAATTATTTCGGAAAATTTTCTCGGCTTCGGCACTCAAATGGGCGGTTACGACGACTTGCAAAAAGTAACCGGCAGTGCAACATTAAGCAACGAAGATTGGGACGTGATGTACCAACGCCTCCGTTTCCTGCGCCCGGCATTGGTGCGTATCATGGG
>BNWW01000316.1 GCA_025999115.1 Bacteroidia bacterium | reverse complement strand
CAACTCGGCAACATCGTCAAGCTCAAAGAAAAAGGTATCGTTGTGAAAATCAATACGGACATTTGTCCGGGCGTCAATGACAATGAAGTGGAAGAAATCGCCCAAAAAGTTGCCTCTTTGGGAGCGGATACGATGAATTGCCTCCCCATGTATCCCACTGAAAATACAGAATTTGCGCTCTTGCCCGAGCCATCCAAACAGATGATGAAAGGCATTAAAGCCGCAATTTCCAAATATATTCAACCGATGGCGCATTGCGCTCGCTGTCGCGCCGATGCCGCCGGTTTGTTGGGACACGACAATACGGAAGCCATGGATATGATCGGACAATTTTCTACTATGGTGGTGAACAGGGGCGAAGGTCGCACACGTGTAGCCGTAGCGAGCAACGAAGGATTGTTGGTCAATCTTCATTTGGGTGAAGCTCGAAAGGTTTTTGTCTTTGAAAAATCGTCCAACGGCTATCATTTTGTAGAAACCCGCAACACGCCTCCGGAAGGCAGGGGAATGGCACGATGGGAAGAATTGGCAAGCAAGACGTTGGTCGATTGTCAAGCCATTTTGTTGGCAGGCATAGGCGAAACGCCGATGAAAGTGATGCAGCAAAACGGCATTCGCGTCATACAAATGAGCGGTTTGATAGATGCCGGTTTGGATGCGGTTTATCTCCATTTGCCTATCAAAACCCTTTGCCGAAGCGAATATACCAAGTATGGCGAGTACAAGAGGGATTGATAGCGTGGAGGAGTTTAAGCGGTTTTTGTTGGTGAATGGGAGCAAGCGATGAGATATTTGGCGGAATGTGTGATTTAACACACACATTCCGCCAATAATAATTTTTATTCGTTGTTTTATCTGAATTTTATCGCCGGTGAAAAGCAACTCCTCGAAAACTATTGGGCAAGCCAGATTGACAATCCCAAACATCGTGCGTGGAGCGGTTATTCGTTTGAGCAGGTTTGTATGGCACATGTCCGTCAGATTAAAAACAAGTTGGGAATTTCGGGTGTTACAACTAAAGTTTATTCGTGGCGGAGTAAAAATGCAGAAAAATCCGCCCGCAAATCGTCTTGCAAATTCGTTTCACCAAACCTTCTTCCCCGAAACCTTCAATAAAAACAAAAACAACGGCGCCCCAATCAAAGAAGTAATGATGCCCAAAGGGATTTCCAAGG
>BNWW01000315.1 GCA_025999115.1 Bacteroidia bacterium | reverse complement strand
TAAATCGTTTTCACGATGTAAATGCCCGGTTGTAGGGGCGTTGCGCGCAACGCCCCTACGCACCCCCCTTGCAAGTTGTAATATTGCACGGCTACGGGAGTAAGACCTTCCAAGTTTTGAAAACTTGGAAGGTCTATGGCTGTCGGCGTTTCAATATTCAATGAAGCGCGCAAAGCGCTGGTTGCAATCCCTTTGGCAACAATAAGCGATTCAAATGGTTTTAAATCGTAAGTTGAAGCGAATCGGCTGAAATTGCTCGCCGAAAATTCACCCAAACGATAATAATCGTCATCAATATCGGTGCTGCCTTGTATTAATGTTTGATTTGCCACCGAAGGATTATTCGTTAAGGTATATGTTCCCGCATTACCGGCAAAAGTAGAAGAATTACTAATCGAAACTCCATTTTCGGAAGTAAACGTGAACGTAGCGCCATCTAAAGCATCGGGAACTTGAAGGACGTAACCGCCTGCCGCAATGGTTGTTGCACCGGCCTCATAATCATTGAAATTATCGCCGTTGTAAGTTTTTAACCAATAATCACCGTAATTGCCGCCGGTTCCGTCGGAATCGTAGGTTTGCAAAACTGTTTTGTCGTAAGTAACATCTGCAATATCCACATCGCAACTAACATTGTTGATTGTAAACGGGAAACCGACAGCATACCATGTATCTTTGGCAAATTGTTTTTCTACTTTCACAACGCCTTTTACCGTTAAAGAAGAACTGACTGATAATTGTCCGCCGTCTTTGAAGATGATGTTGGCATATTGACCGTTAACAAATTGGGCGCTTGATTTTTCGGTATCAACAATAAAGTCGCCTCTGCATTCAGTATCGGAACAAGGCTTGTTGTTTAATACAATTTCGTCCCAATAGATTTCCCTTGTCGTATTGCTGCCCGCATAACTTCCCTCGCCGAAAAGGAATCCATATATTTGCGTAATATTTCTGGCTTTTAAGTCAATTACCGTATCTACCCATACGTCAGTAGCCGGCATAGGGAATCTGATGTCTCTAACGTTGCTGCTTCCTTCATAATCGTCTTTGCTATCGGAAGTTCCGGTTTTTATTAAAAGCCCCGGTTTAGCAGCACTGTTATTGTTGCTGCCGACTCTCACTTTTATATGTAAATAGCGGTATGTATCCGTAATAGTTACTGCGGTGTTGCTTTT
>BNWW01000314.1 GCA_025999115.1 Bacteroidia bacterium | reverse complement strand
CAATACTTCGGGTATTTTTGCGATTCCCAATGACATACCTTTTTTCGGGTCCATCACGATGGCTTGTTCGCTCGTGCTGGCTTCCAATTTATCCAATACGGCCGAAATTTGCGAACCTAAAAATACGGAAATGATGGCGGGAGGAGCTTCATTGGCGCCCAAGCGGTGTGCATTTTGCGCCGTCATAATCGAAGCTTTCAGCAAAGCATTGTTTTTGTAAACGGCCAATAATTTTTCCGTTTCAATCAACGAAACCTGTACATTTCCGTGCGGGTCGCGATCCATCGCCAATTGACGAGCAACCGTTTCCGGCAGACTTGCGTACAATTCTGTATTTTCAGCGCTTAATTTTTTGATGATATAGGCTCGTTGTTCGCTTTTCTTAATCATCTTAAATTCATCTTCATGATGAGCCAGATAGTCGTTCAATTCGGTAATCAGGCTCTTCATCGCAGGAACAAATTCAATCAAACCTTCGGGAATCAAAACGGTTCCGAAGTTGTTGCCGTTTTCGGCGCGTTTGGCCACGATGCCGGCAATATAATTGATAATATCGTCCAAAGATTGGTTTTTAGCTTCAACTTCTTCCGAAATGATACAGATGTTGGGCTGCACTTGCAAAGCACATTCCAAAGCGATATGCGATGCCGAACGTCCCATTAATTTGATAAAATGCCAGTATTTACGGGCGGAATTGCAGTCGCGTTGGATATTTCCGATGACTTCGGAATAAACTTTACAAGCCGTATCAAAACCGAAAGAAGTTTCAATCCATGCGTTTTTCAAATCTCCGTCGATAGTTTTCGGGCAACCGATTACTTGCACACCGGCGCCGATTTGCGCATAATATTCAGCCAAAACGCAAGCGTTGGTATTGGAATCGTCTCCGCCGATAATTACCAAAGCGGTAATATTCAATTGTTTCAAAATTTCCAATCCTTTATCGAATTGCTCTTTCGATTCCAACTTCGTGCGACCCGAACCGATAATGTCGAAACCGCCCGTATTGCGATATTCGTCGATAATGCCGGAAGTTAATTCCATATATTTATGATCGACCAATCCGCCGGGGCCTAAAATAAACCCGTACAAACGGCTGTTGGGATTCATGTTTTTAATGCCGTCGAAAATACCCGCAATCACGTTGTGGCCGCCCGGAGCCTGACCGCCGGAAAGG
>BNWW01000313.1 GCA_025999115.1 Bacteroidia bacterium | reverse complement strand
TTGTCCGATGTGTGCAGGCGCTTTGGCGTGGTCGCAAATTGCTAAAATCGTCTATGGAGCCAAAGACGAAAAACGCGGTTACAGCCGTTTTCAGCCGGGTTTATTGCATCCGAAAACGGAAGTTGTTGCAGGTGTGATGGCGGATGAGGCTGCCGAATTGATGAAACGTTTTTTTAAAGATAAACGAGGATGAAAAAAATCCTGATTACCGGCGCCGGCGGTTTCATCGGCGGCTTCCTAACCGAAGAAGCCCTTCGGAAAGGATGGGAAACATGGGCGGGCGTTCGCCGGTCGAGCAGTCGCGCCTATTTGCAAGACCCTAAAATCCAACTGATTGATTTGTGTTTTGCCGATAAAAACCAACTCAAAACGCAATTTGCCGAACAATGGGCGCAATACGGAAAATGGGATTACATCATCCACAACGCCGGATTGACCAAATGCGTGAATCCCGCCGATTTCGAGCGCGTGAACTGTCTTTTTACTAGAAACCTGATTGAGGCCTTGCAGGAAACCGGCATGATTCCCGAAAAATTTATTTTGATGAGCAGTTTGGGCGCCCATCATCCGCAAGTAAATACGGCTTACGGGCGAAGTAAACTGCACGCCGAACAATTCCTCGAATCGCAAAGCGACTTTCCTTATATAATATTGTGTCCGACCGGCGTTTACGGCCCGCGCGAAAAAGATTATTTCTTGATGCTTAAAACCTTACAAGCCGGATGGGATGTGTCGGCCGGTTTTCGTCCGCAGCAATTGACCTTTGTTTATGTGAAAGATTTGGTCAAAGCGGCGTTTCTGGCCTTGGAAAGCCCGCTGCAAAACAAAAAATACGCCGTGGCCGAAGGCGCCGTTTATTCCGATGCCGAATATACTCGCATCGCCAAAAAAGCCTTGGGTAAAAAATACACCTTTCGGATTCGTGTTCCGCTTTTTGCGCTTTACATTGTTTCCGTTATCGCCGAAATGATTTCAAAAATCACGAAAAAACCATTGACATTCAATTTGGATAAATACCAAATTATGAAAGAGCGCGATTGGAGTTGCGATATTTCGGCTTTACAGCACGATCTTGGTTTTCGCGCCGGTTACGATTTAAAAAAAGGAATGCAGGAATCGGTGGATTGGTACCGTTCCAAAGCTTGGCTATAAGCATGGATTGATACAAAAACAGTGTTAAA
>BNWW01000312.1 GCA_025999115.1 Bacteroidia bacterium | reverse complement strand
GCTCAGGCCTTCGTCGTTTAAAAAGTCGGCCTCCGGCTGACAACAAAACGCAGTTTTGTACGTTTAAAAACAGAATAAAAAAATGTCAAGATATGCACAATATTCAAGATTTCAAAGCGGGAGCTTTGCTTTTAGGACGACGGCAGCTGGAGCTACCGCCGAACGGCACAGTGCGTTACGCTACGGCGAACAAGGAGGTTTTATCAAACAGAAGCAGAATATAATGCTCAGGGTTTGTATAATATCCAACATGGTAAAACTAAAGGATGGAATTTTTATATGAATCCTTTAGATGTTAATCATACAGCAACAAGAAATATCTATTACGATTATAATAATCCAGCACATCGAGATTTAGTAAACAGTTTGAGTCTGCATGCAGAGTGGTACGACTATGCAGGATGGCTTGGAGGTCCTTTGGGCGTTATCAAAGCAGGCATATATAATGGAATTTATTACAAAAAACACAGAATAAGATAAAATATGAAACAGCTTAATGCTATAATATTATTGATTACAACATCGATATTGTTATGCGCCTGTCCTGATAAAGATGAAAATGGACATCGTTATATCACTTTTGTTAATAAATCGGGAAAATTTATTGCTTGTCAAGAATTTTGGTCAGGACATATTACAGATGCTGATACATTGTTTCAGTGTAGAATAGCGGCTTTCGGTATTCCTGTGGATTCTTTATGCAGTTTTTATAGTCTTAATCAATCTGGTTGGGAAACAGATTTCGAAGCAATTCCATGCATACAATTTTTAATTATGGACGGGGATATTTATAAAGAATATATTACACCGCCTGATTGCGACACCATCCGCAAGTATGTACCAATATTACATTGTTATCGTCTAACATTGGAAGATTTGCAAAGGATGAATTGGAGGGTGGTTTATCCGCCGAAAGAATAGAGCAATTGGTAAATAGTTTGAGTCTACATGCAGAGTGGTACGACTATGCAGGATGGTTAACGGCTCCTTTCGGTGTTATTAAAGTAGGCAGAAGTAATGGAAATTATTATATAACAAATAGAGTAAAATAAAATGGGTGCATTTCAAATTGTCGCATATCGTCCTTGCGAGGGCGTAAGCCCGAAGCAATCCGGAAATAATAAATTATGATTATCGGATATTTTGCCTGTCGCCCGAAAGGGCGGGATTTTCATAACCGTA
>BNWW01000311.1 GCA_025999115.1 Bacteroidia bacterium | reverse complement strand
GCACCTTCCTACAGCCGGGAATTACCGTCAGGATTAAATGAAGATTCTTTGTTTACGGCAGCCATAGAAGCGGCCAAACAAGCCGATGTCGTGCTGTTTATCGGCGGATTAAACAAAAATTATTCGCAAGATTGTGAAGGCGACGACCGCAAAACGATGCAACTGCCTTTTGGTCACGGATTGTCCTATACCACATTCAAATACGGAAAAATCCTAACCGACAAAAAAACGTATGCACCGGATGAAATAATCAAAGTGTCCTTTACGTTATCCAATAATGGAAAGGTAGATGGCGCCGAATCCGCACAAGTGTATATGAGTCAAAAAAATCCGGCAGTATTGCGCCCGGCAAAAGAATTGAAAGGGTTCAAAAAAGTCTATCTGAAAGCAGGCGTTTCCTACACGGTGGGACGGGAAGCCAACAGCGTTTACAACGAAACCTGCAACGGCGTGCAGTTTTTGGATGCACACCAATTTTGGGTACGAGTGGATCCGTATATCCTTCCGGGCGATTCGACCAGCGGACTGGTTTGGGGCGTAAATAAAGATCCCTTGCAAGCCAACGGAACGGGCGACAAAAAAGTGCAAGCCTATAATTTCCGTGTCTGTTTGACGAACAATCCGGACAATTTAATTCCAATCACTCAACCGGATAATTACGCCCCGGCAAAGTACGAACTGTTGTTGCGGATGAAAGCCGCATCGCCGTGGCAATCGCTCACCGATGTATTTATTTGGAGTGCAATTTGCCTACGGCTCTATCCGCATGGAACCGGTTTTTATGGTCTTGGCGCAATCGGCAGCTGTAGCCGCAGGAATGAGTATCGACCATAAAATAGCGGTACAGGAAATTGATGTCGCCCAATTACAAAAAAACCTGCAAGACAATCCTTTGGCAGATGGAAGTATCCCCGAAATTTTAGTGGATAATGACGATGCCAATCAAGTGGAAATCAGCGGCGATTGGGAAATCAGTACGGATACGCACCGCAGTTACGGACTCAACTTTTTAACGAGCACGACAAAAGAAAAGACGTTGAAAACGGTCAAATACACCCCCAATATTGGATCAGCAGCAAAACCATGTGTTTGTGCGAAAAGGCGCATAGCGCCAACATCCTTGTAGCCGTGTGCGTAAGCGCACGGTAATAAGAGCATAAACAAATCCAGAGCTGCGTAGCTGCGACAT
>BNWW01000310.1 GCA_025999115.1 Bacteroidia bacterium | reverse complement strand
ATTCCAAAAATTACATTTCCGGATATTGCAGAAAATGAAATAGAAACCGGAATAGAAAATTGCACATCTATCGACGGGACTAAATATTTGGAACCATTATGCTGGTTAAATGCCGCATTGGTCTTTTCAATATTTGGGAAATCGGATATAGCCGATTATTGTAAAAAGCAAATAAATATAACGATATGAGCAACTACTCAAAAGAATGTAGGAATGATACATACTACAACCTTTTATTGGGATATAGAGGAGTGTTTGAAACATTATCCGACTTGAAAAGAAAATATCCGGTTGGCAAACCCGATTGGTATGCTATTGTTGGAGGAAATATATATTATTGGAACGGAACAAGATGGGTTTTAGGAGAAAATTTACTTGCAAATCAGGCGGATTTAGCCGAAGGAGATGAAGAATCCGCAAGCTATGTAAAAAATAAAGAGGTAATTAATAATAAATCCGGGTTTTACAACATAACCGCCGCCAATGAAGATGGAAATTATGATACCCTTGAAGATGCCATATCTGTTCTTCCGGTTGAGGCCTTAAAATTGGGGCTGATAATTACCTATTTGAATAATGATAACCGGTCTAAATGGGAATATTACCGGTACCTTTCTCCCGAAAAAGACGAAGAAAACAAACTGAATCCCGAAAATTGGGATAAAATAGAATTGCTTAAATTCAAAAACCTCGGCAACTTTGCCTCGTTATCATCCGCCCTCGAAGTCATAGACACGCTTCACAGCCTCAATGACCTGGGTATTTATTATTTTTCAGTCGCCAACAGGAATCAATTATTGAATATTTACCGGCTTGCATCGTCTGACGATATTCTTCAGGAAATACACGGTACATATACCTCCGGTATGTTAAATAATAAAGCAGACGGCGTATATACCAATATTACAATATTGTGTAGAAAATATATAGAGGATACTTGGTCTCAATGGGCGTTGGCTCCATTCGTAGACCCGGTAACATTCATAAATACAGAAACACACCAAGGCGTAGAAACGCATACCGGCTCCTCTATCTTTACAAAATTAAACAGTCGTTTACCCTTATACATTGCCGCCGAACAGGTTGCCGCCGATACCTACGGGGATCGCCGCATTGTTTTATCATTCGGAAAGCCGCAATTTCAGAAATGTATTTCCGCCGCCAATTCTAAAGGCTCCGGTTTATGGGTTCCCGACG
>BNWW01000309.1 GCA_025999115.1 Bacteroidia bacterium | reverse complement strand
TATCGACGTGATTCTGGGCGCTCCCGTCGGTACGGAGTTTTTCTGGAATGAAGAAACGGAATCCTACGAAGAGATAGTAACCGAGTGAACCGGATCTTTTTAATCGGTTATATGGGCGCCGGAAAAACGACCGTCGGTAAATGCTTGGCGCAACAATTCGGATGGCAATTTATTGATACCGATAAATTTATCGAAAATCGTTACCGGAAAAAAATCAACGAGATATTTGCCGAACAAGGTGAAGCGGAATTTCGTGAAATCGAACGGAAAATATTGCTCGAAGTCGCCGCGTTCGACCGGGTAATCGTTTCGACCGGTGGAGGAACTCCCTGTTTTTTCGACAATCTCGATGTCATGAATCGCGCCGGAATCACCATTTACCTGAATGTGTCGGCCGGCGTATTGGCTCAACGTTTGGAGATGTGCAAAGCCACTCGTCCCTTGATAAAAGACAAAAATGCGGAAGAAATCGAAGTGTTTGTCCGCGAAAATTTGTCGAAACGCGAAGTTTTTTATCGCCGGGCGCAAATCGTTTTTCCGGTCGAAGCCTTGGTTTCTTTTGGGGATACCGACCGGCAAGTCGGCAAATTAATTACACAATTAACCGAAAAAAAATGAAACAAGAATCTTTCCTCCACCCGCAAGAATTATTGCAGGAAACAACCGTAACTCGCCGTCGACTCACAATTGGTGTGCCGAAAGAAATTGTCGCCTCGGAAAAACGCTTGGCGCTCACGCCCGAAGCTGTCGATATGATTACCGAAGCGGGGCATGAAGTGGTTTTGGAAGCCGGCGCCGGACAAGGAATCCAATATTCCGATATGGATTATTCCGAAGCGGGCGCACAGATTACCGGCCGGCATTCCGAAGTTTTGGCTTGCGATTTTGTGCTAAAAATTACTCCACCCACTGCCGAAGAAGTGCAATCCATGAAAAAACGCGCTACTGTTTTAAGTAGCTTGCAAATGCCTGATCTTTCGACTGAAACGATTAAAGCCTTGTCGGCCAAACAAATCAATGCGATTGCTTTTGAATTAATGACTCCCGACGGACAAACTTTTCCCGTGCGCAACGCCATTTCCGAAATTGAAGGAGCCGCCGCCGTTTCCATCGCTTCCGAACTGTTGAGCAACGACAAAGGCGGAAAAGGTATTTTGATGGGCGGTGTTCCGGGCGTTTCGCCAACCGAAGTAGTGAT
>BNWW01000308.1 GCA_025999115.1 Bacteroidia bacterium | reverse complement strand
ACGAAATAATAAAAGTACAAGTATTGCTACACGGTTTGGAACGATTGCAGGGAAGAATTACTGATAATATTTCAAGCGAGGGCTTGACAGATGTTTTGGTAACTATTGCAGGAGTAACCGCAACTACCGACCAACAGGGATATTTCAGTATTGATATTCCGTTAAACAGGCAAAAGCAGGAACAAAAAATTGTAATTAGCAAAGACGGCTATAAGGAAATAATCGAAACTGTTTCAATGACAGGCGAATACAATACGGTTTTAGAACGAAAATAAAAAATCAGATATGAAACGAGCAATATTTTTATTTATCGCTATTCTGGGAATTGGCATAAATTCCATAGCGCAACAAGTTGTGTTGAAAGGCGTTGTTACCGTGCAAAACAGCAAAACATACATGGGCAAAACGCAATATGTGAAAGGTGCGGAAGTGGAACATATCAATGCTAAAGATGCTAAAACAAAAGATGTTACAGGCAATGACGGCAAATTTTCTCTGAATATTAGAGGGTTGCAGCCAAACTCACAAACACAAATAACCGTCTATCCCAAAGGCGAATACAACGATTATGTAGTTGTAAATGAAAAAGAACTGCAAAGCATTACTTTGGGACGAGTAACTCCTGTGGGCATATATATCTGCAAGAAAGGCGAATTGGAACAACGCCGCGCAGAAATGGTGGGCGTAAATATGCGCAAATATGAAGAACGCATGGAAAAAGACAAAAAACGCCTGCAAAAAGAGTTGGAAGAATTAAAATCTAAAAATGATTACCTGAATGTCCGATACGGCGACATAAAAGACAGTTTGGATATTATCAGCAAAAATATAGACAATGCTTTTGAACGTATAAAAGAATACGCTCAAAGTTTAACGCTTGAAAATCTGGATGACAGGGATGAAAACTATGTAAAGGCATACGAATGTTTTGCGAGAGGCGAATTGGATAGCGTTTCATATTATCTTCCTGAACACGAATTGGATTTGAAACACAAGAAAATACTGCAATTACAAGAAGAAGCAAAAAGAGAAAAGGAATTAGCCCAAATACTGAACGAATCGGCTAAAACAAAAGAAGAATATGCGGATAACAGCAAAAATGAATTGATAAAGGAATGGTTGTTGCTGGCTCGCACAGCCAATATGCAGAATGATTATGAAAAAACGATGCTGTATTATGAAAAAGTGACAGATGTGGA
>BNWW01000307.1 GCA_025999115.1 Bacteroidia bacterium | reverse complement strand
TAAAAGTCTTGTTTTTATAAATAATGTATTAACTTTGCACTCATAAATATAAATAAAAAACAATATGGCAACACCTATTATACTTTACGCGGCAAGCTTTTGTGCATTGAACTTATCAAAAAGTTGGAACTTCAGAGTCAATAAATTTTTCAATTCCGATTCATATTTTATGCAGACCGTATCAAAAAACTCGCGGATAGCCTCGTGAAATATAAGAGGCGTTTCATAATACTTTCCATAGAGAATTTTCTTTTTGGTAAACTTCCACAATCGTTCAATAATATTCAGGTTCGGGGAATAGGGAGGTAGAAATAACAGCTTTATATTCAATGTTTCCGCCGCCTCTTTAACCGCCTTGCAATGTTGATATTTGGCATTGTCCAACACTATTTTTATCGGTTTGCAAGGATGTGTTTCCCTGAGCTGATGAAGGAAGCTAATAATTACACTTGCATCAATAAAAGTGGTGTTTATCAGTGTTATAACCTCTTTTGTTATGGCATTGACAGCACCAAGTACATTGATTCGATTTCTGCCGGCAGAAGCTTTGACAAACTTTCTTGCCAAAGACCACACTTTACAGATAAAGGGAGCCAAAACAAAATGAGCCGCATCGCAAAAGAAAAGGTAACATTCCCCTTTTTCAGCTTCTTTAATAGCCGGTTCCAGTGTTTCTTCCTTCCATTTACGCTGTTCTTCCGGATTGGCTTTAGCTGGTACATGGCCGGTTTGAAGGTATTTGAACCCTATTTTCTTAATGAATTTTCGTACTTGAGTCAATCCTCTTGATATACCGGTCAGCGTGAATATCCGGTGGGAAAATTCGGCGGTGGTCTGTATGTAGTCCTCTGAAATGTTAGCTTTTATCATTTCTTTATAGGATTCCAACGCTGTCTGCCGTGAGACGTAATTTAGACTGAGCAAACCGCTCAACCCGCTTTCCAAATAGCTGTGTATCCACCTGTCAACACTATTGCGATGGGCATCCAATATCAACCCGATGGATTCGTTACTCAAGGACATCTGTGATTTTAAATACACGGCATGTAATCTTTTTTGAAGAATCGGTGTTTCTTCCCTAAATCTTTTGTAATTTAGCACCCGAATTTCTTCTTCGGATAAATTCATTTGAATAAGCATAATGCATTACTGTGAGAGGTTTTGCAAATATGCTTATTCTTTTTCTATTGCACAAATCTA
>BNWW01000306.1 GCA_025999115.1 Bacteroidia bacterium | reverse complement strand
GTTGGTGTATTGCCGGATCCGCTTACACAAACTATAACGATAAGAGAAGATGCTTTAACAGTGGATTTGACAAAGGGAATAAAAGACACTGCCCTGCCTTCGGATTGGATTTCTTATCATGATTATGATAGCGGAAATTATACGGTTATCAACGATCCGAAACAAGTTGCCTTGCCGGAAAATCCTAATTTCTATGTAAAAGTAGAAAATACGCCTTGTTATTCGGATTATATGCCGCTAACGATTCGTAAATTCGGCAATAACAATTTTAGCGTGCGGGATAGTCTGTTTTGTACGAACAGCGCTTATTCACAAAATATGTATATAGGCCAATTGATTATCGCCGACAACTTACAGCCTTATTATGAATACGAAAACGGTAATTATCATTATTATACGCCTGATTCTTTGTTTGTTTATGACGATGCGGCAGGAAATAATTTGATCGGCAAAATGTATTTATATTCGGTCAATTCCGACGGTAATTATAATTGGCAGGGTTTAGAAGGCTCATCCTCTATTTCTTTCTCTTCCGGAGAATACACGACCAAAGAAGTTTGGGTACGTTTGGTTGGCGGTCAAATCGCAACCGGTTTGAAGAAAATTTCCGTTACGCACAATCAGGCGCCATCAGTTACATTTGCAACAGGAACTATTATTGAAGTTCCATTATATCAAAACACCAATATTTTAGATTTTGTTAATTCTATTACAGGTGGATACGAGGCGAATGAATTGTACACTGTGGCGTTAGTTGCCGATACAGTGGGTATGAATGGAAATATAGCCAACAAACCGGATATGCTGTTATATGCCATAACTGGAAAATCATTTGATCCCGCGGATGTATATTCTATCAAAATTAGTGATTTGGGCAGTTCGGATTGGCAAACTAACGCTTCGATGCCCGAAGGCGATTATGCAACAATCATGATGAACGTAACCAGTGGCGGAACATTAGATATTTCCGGGACATTACCAACCTATATCGGTGGTTGTAACGGAACTTCTGTATCTAATTTGCCCATAATTAGAGTTGTAGCCGGTTGTTCCAACATCGAAGTCCCCGATACACAACCTGTTGAAGTTTGCGGTTACATGACTGTAGGAAGCTTCGTAACCGGATTCAGTCCGAGAACCGGTTCATTAAGTTACGCTTTATGGAACGAAACCGGATCGGTTTACGAACCGGTAATAAGCGATA
>BNWW01000305.1 GCA_025999115.1 Bacteroidia bacterium | reverse complement strand
CAATAAAGGAAAAAAACAAGGCAAATACAATGGGCATCTGTATTTTACCAGCCAAATAAGCGTTCCGTCGGCTACTGATCCGATGGCCGCTTTTTTCCGTTTTCAATCGTCGAAAATAGTGTTTAACGATTCGATTTGGACGATGGAGCCGACTTCCGTTCGTTATCAAAACAATGTCATCAATATTGAAGATTTCACCGCTACACACAATCAACAATCCATTAAAATCGACGGCAATATTTCAGGAAACGAAAACGATGAGGTATCGGTAGATTTGAATCAAGTGGATTTGGATTATATATTCAAATCACTGAATATCAAAGCGCTTACTTTCGGAGGAATTGCTACCGGCCATGTTTCCGCCAAAGATTTATATCGTACGCGCCAACTCTCGACACAATTGGATATTCGCGATTTTTCGTATAATTACCAAAATTTCGGACAACTGAATTTGCTCGGTCGCTGGGACGACAAAAAACAAAACGTGGAAATGAAAGGTTTGGTTGTGAAAAACGACAGCAGTTTTGTGGATGTAGACGGCTACATCGACCCGATGAAAGAAGAATTATCCATCTTGTTTAATGCGCATCATACCGAAGTGTTGTTTCTTCGTCCGTTTTTAGATCATATTATAAAGGATTTATCAGGTGAAGCCACCGGCCCTATTCGCCTTTTGGGTTCGCTGAACGACCCAACGGTAGAAGGCGAAGCTTGGATCGACCGGGGCGCTTTCGGCATCGAATTTCTCAATACGCGCTATTCATTTTCGGATAAGATCACATTCAAAACCAATGAAATCTCACTGAAAAACGTAACTTTCACCGATTCTTATGGGCATAAAGCTTTGGCTTCCGGTAATGTTCGCCATCATTTATTTGAAGATTTCCGTTTTTCAGCCAACATCAATTTCGAGAATTTTTTGGTGTTTAATGCGACTCATCGCAGCAGTCCGAGTTTTTACGGAACGATTTTCGGAACCGGTAATGCCAAAATTTCCGGCACCGAAAAATTGGTGGAAATCGAAGTCAAAGCGCAAAACAACGAAAACACCGAATTGGCGCTCAATTTTATGAAAAAACAAGACATTGCCGATTATAATTTTATTCGTTTTAAATCGAACCCCATAGCGGATTTACCGGCGGATACAAAAAAGATACAGACTTCCAATCCGGCCACCGAAATCCGTCTCAATTTGATGATTGAAGCCA
>BNWW01000304.1 GCA_025999115.1 Bacteroidia bacterium | reverse complement strand
CCAGCGTAAATAGTGTATACAAATTACCCAGAAATACATCTTTACTTATTTTTTCCGTAGGTTCAGTACAATTTTTCAACAAAAAACATCCACCTTCGATACTATCACTTATCATTATACTCAATGTTGCTGTATCTCGTTCAAGAATTGCTTTTCGGAACTGTTTCCAATAAGCAATAAATTGTGTTGTATCCATTGGATTCGGAGTATCTTCCAACGGCGTATTTTTTAAACAATTTGTATCACTATCGCGAGAAATAGGTATTGTAATATTTTGTTCTTGCGAACCACCTCGGCAAGAACAAAAATATATTAGAATAATAAATAGAATGTATTTCATATATTGTGAATTTAATATACTGATGGCAATTTAGGCCAATTATATAATCTATGTCCCCACTGTCCATAATAAAACGGCACATCTATAGTTGAATAAAAAGATTGAGTGTAGCGGAGAGCAGATGCTTCTTTGAATCGCCCCCACTCATTGGGATTGCTATAGCCAAATTTTGCAAATTGCCACGCATGAATAAACTCATGGTTCAATGTCTTCATGAAGTTCGGAATGGTATTATGCGTAGAAATATAAATGTCTGATATAGGCTTAAAATGATGAATCGTGTTGACTGCAGTTCCTGCTATTTCAACAGCTTCCCCTCCTGTTATAGGCGCTTTATATATTATGCCATTTTTTCGCCAATAAATAAATTTACCATCCTCTACTCCTCGCATACTACTTTCAACATCCACTCCTGAAACTTTGTAATCAGCAAGATTTATTTCTTTTTTACTCAAGAGTTGTTGTACTCTTTTGTTTGTGTTAACAGGAGATTTATCCGCTTCAACAACACCGAGCATACTTTCTTCAAGATCAGAAATCCATTTTGCACCTTCTCCCGTCCAAATATTCCCACCATGTTTATAGGCAGTTATTCCACCGGTAACCCCGCCTACCAGTGCGCCGCCTAAAGCCTCTGTTCCTCGTAGCGTAACACACTACAGCGTTCGGCGGCAGCTCCAGCTGCCGTCGTCCTAAAAGCAAAGCTCCCGCTTTGAAATCCTGATAGTTACGCATTGCTTGACATTTTCTCTACTCTATGTTAAAACGTACAAAACTCCGTTTTGTTGTCAGCCGGAGGCCGACTTTTTAGACGACGAAGGCCGGAGCCTTCGCCGAACGCATTCGCTTGATTTTCAATAGACTATGG
>BNWW01000303.1 GCA_025999115.1 Bacteroidia bacterium | reverse complement strand
CCGAATCAAGTAATTGCAGATACTGGAAAATTTGGGTTTGATAATCGACTAAAACACCGGCTATCAATTGTTTATATTTTGATGGCATTCGTTTCCAACTTTCTGTTGCGCGATACGGGTGAAAATGCTTGGCGGTATATGTTGGCGGTTTTGGCTGTGCCTTCGGCGCTTTTCTTTGCCGGTTTGTTTTTCGTTCCCGAAAGTCCGCGTTTTTTGATTAAAGTGGGAATGAAGGAAAAAGCGTTGTCGATTCTGAAAAAAATCCGAACGGGCAACATAGAACAGGAAGTGGCGGAAATCGCGGAAGCGGCCGATATCCAAGGCGGAAAACTCTTTTCGCGCCTCTATTCTAAATCCGTTATGATTGCTTTTTTAGTAGCGATGTTCAATCAATTTTCGGGAATTAATGCGATTCTGTATTTTGCGCCGCGCATTTTTGAATTGTCGGGATTGCCCGAATCCACCGCATTTTTTCATCCGGTCATTATCGGAATCACCAATGCTTTATTCACGTTGTTGGGTTTAGCCATTGTGGACAAAGTCGGCCGGCGAACCCTTTTGATTATCGGTTCGATCGGAATGGCGGCCTGTTTACTTCCCGTTTCGGCTATCTTTTTCACGCACAGTCATTCCGGTTGGTTGCTGTGGTTTTTGGTCGGATACATTCTATTCTTTGCCGTATCCACCGGCACGGTTATTTGGATATTGATTTCGGAAGTTTTCCCGACCAATGTAAGAGGTTACGGACAGTCGTTCGGCAGTTTTACGCATTGGTTTTTTGCGGCTGTCATTACGTTTCTGTTTCCCATCATCTCTTCCACTTACACCAACGGCGCCGCTTACATATTCGCCTTTTTCGGACTGATGATGATTGTGCAGCTATTTACGGCATGGAAATATTTTCCGGAAACGAAAGGGAAAACAATCGAAGAAATAAGTCGTGAACTGCAAATACCTCCAACCCCCTAAAGAGGATTTGCCTCAGCACAACTTGCAAAATCGCAGACTCTCAAGCCCTCTTCAGGGGGTTTGGGGGTGAAAAATAATCATTATGAAACATTTATTTTTAATTCTACTAATCATTTTGCCGGCATTCATTTCCTGCGGAAACAAAATTGAGATTCCCGATTATCCGGCCGGAAACGAAATCCCCGAAACACATTCGGGACCCGCGGCTGTCTTTATCGGCAATAGCCTGACCGAAGGATGGAAT
>BNWW01000302.1 GCA_025999115.1 Bacteroidia bacterium | reverse complement strand
GTTGCTTAGGCGAACCGAAAGTAGTGAGCGAAAAACTATGCTGCGGATTCAATACTTTTTCGACGGAAAGCAGATAACCCAAACTATTGTAGAATGTTCCTTCGATAAATCCTTCATCCGCCCAACGATAGCCCAACGAGCCGGTTATTGCCCAGCCGTTGTCCATCAATCCGGTGGAATAAGTGGCCATACCGCGCAGTTTGTAGTTACGGTTGGTATAAGCGGCGCTTACACGGCCTCCGGGGGCATAAGACGAAGCCGTTGTGTTGATGTTGCTGTATCCGCCGATTTGCCCGAAAGCGAAAGTGGAGGGCGTAAACCAATTAATATTGTCTTTGTTGCGCGTGGCGTCGTTCAAACCGCCGATTAATCCGTAACTGAAACCGCCGCGTTCGGGATCATTGAAATTGATACCATTTATATATACTTCGGAATAACGATTGTCGTACCCGCGCAATTTGAAGCGCACGGCCGAAAAATTATAAGCGGTATTGTTGATATACACATCGTTGGAAGGAATCAACATCGCAGAAATATTAAAATCGCCCATTTCGGAATCGTCACCCAGAGCTTCTTCTTCGATCAGCACCAAGTTTTCCGTCGATTGACCGTGAAAAACGGGATACATATTAATCGTTCCCAATTGATTGGCCTGCAATGCAACAATTGTTACCGGAAACTCGATAGTCTGCAAACCATCGGCCGATACAATGACTTCGACGAAACCGGGTGTCAGATTTTCCAACAAAAACGAACCGTCGGAATTGGTTACTACACTTGTTGCTTGACCTTTTATTTTTACCGATACGCCTGCTTGCAACTGATTTGTACCGGTATTGAATACGACTCCTTCCAATGTCGTGTTTTGGGCTAAAACAGCCCCGCTCATACAGAGAAAGATAAAGAAAAAACATTTTCGCATACAATTAATTCTTAAAATAATTCATCAAATGTACGACAAAGTATTGCAATAAACAATATTTTTTTCGTATTTTTGAGCGAAAAATAAAAGAAGTTATCAACAATCATTGGTACGTTTATAATTTATAAAATATTTTACATGAAACATTTACAATTGTTCTTTTTTAGTCTGATTTTCGGATTAAATGTAACTTACGCGCAAAACGCACCGCAGTCGTCATCTGCAAAAAAAATGTTGGCGCCTTACGCCGTGGCGTTTTATAATTTGGAAAATCTATTTGATACGTTGAACACCAA
>BNWW01000301.1 GCA_025999115.1 Bacteroidia bacterium | reverse complement strand
AAAAATCATTTTTTCAATTTTAAACCGAATATGAGTAGCATAACACAACCATCCTCCATTGCAGAATAAAAAAGTGGGCGAAACTTCCCTGTCAATGTATTTTTTAGTTTCCCTCAATAGTGATTTGTCAATATAAGTTATATTCGTATCATCAAGGACTGCTCCGTAAATTCCTCTAAAGGTTCCATCTTCTTTTGTTTTAGGAGTATCATTTTCCCGCCAATAAATATACAATTTTCTTTCCTTAAAAAACATAGTAGGATCAGAATTGTATCCAGTAGTTGGTGTTTCGGCTAATACTTTTTCAAATTCCCAAACTAATGGTGGTTTATCATTTTCACTGACGCCATGACAAAGAATCGGATTTTCCATAGTAGAATCGGCATTATAATAAGGCGTAAATACCATCCACCAATTGTATCCTCTAAATGGTTCTTCGGTGTATCTAATACAAGGATGGACTATGTCATTTTTATATATTGGAGGTAAATTTCGAATTGAACATGATTTATAGGAACTAATCAATCCTACCCATTTTCTTCCGTAAATAAAGTATATGATTTTTCGATATAAAAACAACAACGTCCTAAACATTTATTATCAATATGCATTAATTACCGCCTCTATCTAACTTTTAATTTTCGTTTGATTATCAACCACAGATCATCAACCACAGATTTCATTCCGAATGTACGAATCAACATTGGCAATAAACACAACCCTTTTTTCTTATTTAAAGAAAATAATTTTTTCATATAAATAGTAACATTGCTATAAAAATAACGCTCTTTCCCTTTTTCTTTCAAATATTTAAAGGTTTCTAATGCGACAAAAAAACGAATCAATGATGATTGCAATGTATCTTGGGTGGTTAAAGAACCATTCCTGTATGTAATGCAGTATAAAGTTTTGTTTGATATACTTTTTTTTGCACAAACAGTAGCAACTTGAGCAGAAAAGAAAACATCATTAGAATAAAGAGATTCTTGAAATAAAATATTGTTTTGTGTTATTATATTATGTTTGATAAATTTACCCCAAGGTTGACTGACTGCAATGAGTTTATCCCATTCTTTGGATACTATTATTTCATCTAAAAGATGATTTGAACCAATGTCACGATTAATTATTTTTAATCACTACTGACCGACTAAAAAAAAAGCTAAAAAGGGGTTAATCCCTTGCGGTTTCGCCCCAAAGTTGTAAATTTGTTGTACCA
>BNWW01000300.1 GCA_025999115.1 Bacteroidia bacterium | reverse complement strand
AGCCCCTACCGCATTTTTCATCAGGGAAAATCCGTAACCAAGCATTACTTGTGTGTTTTCCCAAGTAAAACGTGAAAAAACAACGCCTATATTTTCCAAAAAGTTTTTGTTTTCATCAAACCGAAAATGTCCTGCGAAAATACGCATAGAGTTTTCAAAACGTTTACCTCCCCAGACTGGGTCACTTTTGAGCAATGTGCCAAAAAACGTAGTGGAAAAATCCATTGCAATTCCTGTTGATACAGCCATCGAACCCACTGTATTAGCAGTAACGGACACAGAAGTCGCAGTAGATATCGCTGAAATAGACAATGCTCCTCCTAACATAGAGTCGACTACTCCAAATAGCAACCAATGCCACCATTTTTCACCGCTCGCATCCGAGTATTTCAACGGATTATTCAACCCGTAACTATACCGGTTATGCGATTGCGTAAAATCCGGCGCCTGTATGTATGGATCCACTCCCAAGAACCGCCCCAAAACCAGATCATACAATCGTGCATTGAGATTAATCAACCCAAATGGCAAATGCTCCTGTGCCAAATACCCGCGATTGATAATCTCCGTACCCGTCGTCAGGGTTTGCTTTCCCCAAGCGTCGTAATAATAAACGGTTTGCCTGACTTTGCTTGGAGAGATAACTGCTCGTACACTTCCCAAATAATCGGTAAGGATGGAATAAACCGTCCGGGTATTGCCGGTTTTGACTGCCACGGCCGACAAGCCTTCGGGAGAATAGACATAATCGAATTCTTTGACAGTTCCGTCTGCAATGGTTTCTTTTTCGTAATCGCCGACGTAAATTCTGCGTTTGTGAAGAATACCGTTGTAGTAATAACAACTCATACGGCGTTGATTGTCGGGGCCGTAAGTCAAGAGATAAGTGGGAGTTTCTGTTGTGCCGGAACGGACAATCGACGATGCGCGGTTATACGAGGTGTATTCAATCTCCAATTCTACCGGAGAGTAGGCTGAAGCCTTGTTTACAATGCGGCTGAGCGCATGGTTGTTGTCGTCGTATTCGTATGTGCCTACATCAAATTTCGATAGGATATTGCCGTTGGGATAATAGTTTATTTTTCTGACCAAAGGAGTGAGCTGTCGTATGGAATCCAACCGGTTGAGAACATCGTAGCCAAAGCGCTCGTCTTGAAACAATGAATAATCGTTGCGGCGACTTAAATTGCCGGTTAACGAATTAAACTCGTAAGCTACCC
>BNWW01000299.1 GCA_025999115.1 Bacteroidia bacterium | reverse complement strand
AGCTATATAGAATATTATGTAGTTCATCAGAGATTTTCCGTATTCCAAAATCATCGTATCGAAAGTAATAATAAGACTTGCCGTTTTTGTCTCGATTCAAACTTACTATATTTTCCGTTTTGATTTTAGGCAAAGCGCGAACAAAATTGGAAAAATCATAAATGCCGTATCGCAGCCGGCTTGTTCGAATCTCTTCCTGCGGCGTTTTGAATTGAAGTTCTACGAAAGTATCTATTGTGCCCACAGTTACATCCTGCAATGCCATCGGTATTCTTACTTGTAGGGTATTGGCTCCTGTAAAAGGCAAGTAAAATTGCTGCAGATAATCCTTTACCGGATAGTTATTTATCTGTAACAATTCACTGCCCAACGGAATTGTATCCAAAAATGCTTTTATGACACCTCTGATATAGAATTTTTCATCCACATAGTCTATTCGAATCGGCAAACCACCGTTAGTCGAATCTTCATGTCCGCATCCGCCTTCGTAATACAAGCCAGTATGTTCATCGTGAAGCGCACCGATAAATTTCAATAATATACCATGATAATCACATTTTTTATCAACGGCAATGGCTTGAGGAATATACGATTGATACAAACTATCCCATCGTAGGGTATTTAATTTGGGAACATCGTAGAAATGTTCCGAAACATCTTTCCAAATCATGGATAGATAATAAACCCGCTCTTCCGCGCTGTACGATTGAGCGCATACACGCATTGGATACACGTACAAACAACACAATAACAATAACATTGTCTTTTTCATAACAAACTCATTTTTATTTATACTAACAAATGAGGCGCTCAAAACCCATATTTCGACTCAAAATATAATTTTGAGCGCCGATCATTCTACTCTTATACTACGGTCGCTAGCCTTTGCGCAGTAATTCCTACACATTTGCAAAAATCGCCTTTATTGGTGTTATTGGTACCCCAACCTCCCCAACAAGTACAGCTTGTTCCATCATTCGTATTGTCTCCGCCAACGAGGCTATTCATTTCCATTTTCGACATGGAAACTCCTTCCATAATAATATCTAATGTCTTCATCATCGAACGGCTAATGATCGTTGTTGCATTACTTGATTGGAACAAGAACATGCGGTTTCGGTATTATGATTATTATTCTCCGAACCACCCTTGCATGTGCAATAGGACGCTTCATTGATATTAGCACCGCCAACAAGATGATTCATTTCCAATTTGGACATTGCCGTCC
>BNWW01000298.1 GCA_025999115.1 Bacteroidia bacterium | reverse complement strand
AATCCAATGAGCCGTTGTAAAACGACGATGTTCCCGCGCTGGTAAACGAAGCCGCCGAATCGAAGAAATACGCCAATTTCAAATTGTTACGGGCGTATGGATTTCGCTTAACAGCATCGGCTAAAATACTTAATCCGCGACAGGGCATTCCTCCGGCGCCTTCTTTGAAGTCGCGGTCGCTGATTTCGTTCACGGCATCCGGTTCGCCGCGTCCGTGGCACCAGACAAAATCGACTTTCGATTCGGCAAATTCCTGAACGAGAATATCCATTGCTTCCTGCGAATATTCGGGGTGATAGGTGTAAATCGGTTGTTTGTTCCATTGCATCACTTGTTCGCGGGAATAAGTGGTGCCGTTGCCCGGATTGGCTTGGTAATAATAAGCGATATTATCACCCGGATCGCCGTATTTGGCCAAAACCGATGAGGCTCCCGACGAACCGGCGATGGGCGAAATGTGCATTCCGTCGGTGTGATTGAGTGAATAGTCGATGTCGGTTTCCAAAACGGCGTTGCCGGTGCGGTTGTCTTTTTTAATAAAAATCATATCGCAATTCACGTCGCCGGTTTCAAAAATAAGTTGAATGTCGTAATAACCTTCGGTGATGTGCCGGCTACCCAAATGGTTCAAATGAAATTTTCCGCTGGGGTCGGCCGTCACTTCCACGGACGAAAAAACCGTTTCGCCGTTCAATGCCAATGCTATCGTTTTGCCGGCTTCGGGAGCGACAGCGCGGACGGTAAAGCGGTAATCGCCTTCCGAAATCTTGATTTTCCGGTGTTTAATCCATTCGCCGGCTTCGGTGGCGCCTACATACCAGTTGTTGGAACTTACGAACCGGTCTTGCGCATAACCGCACAAGAGCATAAATCCAAGACAGAGAACAAGATAAAGTTTTTTCGTATTCATGTTTTAAAATGTATAAAGTTTAACTTGATAAACGCTGGGCGTTAGCGTCTTGTCCGGCCTGCCGAACAGATGAACACGGTTGTGTGAGATCGTTTCATCGCCGTTCAACCAACGGCCGGTGATTGCTTTTCCGTTTTCATATTTTACTTCCAAAACCGTGGCGATGTCGGCGCGTTTATTGGTTTCGAGCGCCGAAAAATGCAAGCGGGCGCCGATGCCGGCAAAAATAAAATCATCTTCTCCGGTTTGGATAAGCAGGCCGTAAGCAGGCGAATCTTCCCCATCGTAGTAAATATTGATTTTGTACTTGCCTATATCAACCACAG
>BNWW01000297.1 GCA_025999115.1 Bacteroidia bacterium | reverse complement strand
AACGCCCCTACGAGGTCATAATATTGCGTTGCAATAACCGGATCGTTCCCTGCTACAACATCATTGATTGCAACCGTTTGACAAACAGATCCGTAAGTATAATTCAATGTTGCGTGAGGCCACAAATTATCAAGTTCCGTTTCGGGAGTTCCAAGCGGCAAAACACGATAAGTAACCATACCGTTATTTAGACTGACAATGGTTCCTTTCGGAATGCTTATTCCCGCTACGGGCGAAAGAGTCAATTCCGTATCGCTATAAGTGATTGTCAATAAATTAATTGCAGGTAATCCGCCAACGGTCAGATCGGCTAAAAACAAACCCGGCGCACGGAAAGCGGTCGTTTCTGCGTTTTCGGTTGTTCCTTCGATACTTACAACAATCTCTCCGCCGGTGTTGGTGGTCCAAGTGAGGTAAACCAAATCGCTATCGTCGGGATAAGCGCCTTCGCCTGCGGGATCAAACACCCATTTGCAGTATTCCGAACTACCGACTGCACCATCGGCAATTGCTACCGTTAAGGTAACGCCTTCCGAAAGTTCGGAACTGAGGTAATCGGCGGAACCGGTTATCGAACGGGCATAAACCGTAAATAGACCGTTTATCGGGAAATCAATGGCGCCACCGGAAATAAAATTAGGAATTTCCAATAATTTATTGGCATCGGCATAAACATAAACCGTTGTGCTTGCAGCATTTACATTCGGCGTAAAAGTAAGCGTATTTCCTGCGCCCAATATCAATCCGGCCGGTGGGTTGAGTTGCGGAATATCGCAAGTGGAGCCGTAAATATAATTGCTGAAAGTGAAATTGCCGTAAGCATTATTATTGGCAGCCGTCAAATATTCAATCAATCCATTATTATAGGTAATGGAAGTTCCTTTTGCAATTGAGATTCCGGCAAGTGGGCGGAAAACTTGCGGATTTTCAGCTGTACCGCTTACTTTGGTAAGAACATTGGCCCCATTGATACCGGCAACAACAAACGCATTTAATTGGACACCGGTTCCTCTGAATGCTGCACCGTCGCCTGCAATCGTTACCACAATGTCGCCAATTGCAATATTGCCGGCGGCTTCATCTGCCGTTTCAATTGAGAGAGTTGCGCCGGCGCCAAGATTGGTTTCACAGAATATCGAATTTCCAACAGCCGCACCGGCAACAACCGAAGTCCAAGAGAATGGAACAGAAGTGTCCGAATTGGCATAAGCAGCCGTGTTGTCGGAAGCTGTAACCGTTACAT
>BNWW01000296.1 GCA_025999115.1 Bacteroidia bacterium | reverse complement strand
CGGCCAATTGCGGTTGCGCCAGACAGCCGATACCCACACCCAGAATAAGCGAAGTAACCAAAGTGTACCACAACGGCGAACCGCTTATAGGCATTGCCGTCCAACCTTGGTGCCCCATTTCCTTGAATTTTTCGGGAACCAAAGAAGCGATATTTGTCAATTCGTGATTGGCTTCCGTAAACCCCATGCCCAAGGTATGATAAAACCAGAAAAGCAAAAACAGCATACAAGCCACCATGATAACTGCCTGTAAAGCATCCGTATAAAGCACCCCTTTGATTCCTCCGGGGATAACATAAGCCGCTACAATCAACGTGAATATCAGCAAGGCTACATCGTATTGGACGTGAAACATTTCTTCCAGAAAGACCGCGCCGCCCTTCATCACTACCGCTGCATAGAGGGGCATCCCGACGAATATAAGTGTTGCAATAAAAACCTGAATCGTCCGGGAGCCGTAGTGCGCACCCAGCAATTGAGAAAAAGTCTGCGCATTGTGTTTGACACCCAATTTGCGTGTCCGCCGGCCGAAGAAGATAAAGGCGATGATAACGCCCACCAGCATATTCAGCAGGCAAAGCCATTGGATGCCCATGCCGTAAAAGGCTGCAAATCCGCCGAAACCGACAATTGCCGAGGTGGAAATAAAAGTGGCGCCATAGGACAAAGCCATAATGACCGGATTCGTTTTTCGTCCGCCTAAAAGAAAGTCGCCCGCGTTTTTTGTCCGCTTGTAACCCAGATAGCCTAAGCAAGCCAGGAAAAACATGTATATCAATACGATAATACCCAATACTAACGTACTCATTTTTCAGGATTTTCAGGGTGAATACTTTCGTCGTCATCTTTCTCGTTCCATCTGGTTATTCCGTACCAAAGGGCAAATACCAGACAGCCGGAAGCCATCAGGTAAGTAATGTAAATCGCGGGGTCGTCTATTCCAAACATATTATAATCCGATTAAATTGTTTTCATTCATATATTCCAAATTTTGCCGGCGAATGACTTCCAAGGCGCTTTCGCGGTTATTGGTGCGCAAAATCAAAATGGATTTTTCCCCGAAAGAAAAGCAATACATATATTCGATGCTCAATCCTGCGCGGGTAAAATACGCCAGCGTTTTGGCAAATGAGCCTGCATCCGGCGCGGTGACAATCGCTAGGACATCCGTCAAGTTGGCGCTTACATTGTTGTCGCTCAACACGCGGTAGGCTTTTTGCGAATCGCTCACAATCAGCCGCAAAATGC
>BNWW01000295.1 GCA_025999115.1 Bacteroidia bacterium | reverse complement strand
ATACTTCGCCGCTGCCTTGAATATCGTTTTGTCGTCCGGAAAAATTCCACATGAAATAGCGCCAATACATAAAACTAACCTGATAAGAGAAGAAATAGCGCAAGTTTTCACCGAAAGTCGGTTTGATTACCGTTTTGCTTCCGCGGGGAGTAGAAATTTTGACACGATGTCCTTTGAAATTCGACCATTCCTTGTAACCGGCTATGTGACGTGTGTCGGAACTGTACATTCTTGGGAATAAAGTATTTAACTCATCTACATACACCAAATGTTTTTTGCGGTCGGATTCGTAATAACGGTCTTTTTCCGATGGATCGTGTTTCGGAATTTGCGACCAAATCGGGCCTTCATCTACCGTAACGGCTTCCGAACCTTCGTATTTTACTTCCGAAGCGAAAGTCTGCCCGTAGAACAAAGGCGTTTCACCGTATTGCTCACGGCTCAGGTAGGTGCGCAACGTGAAAATATCTTCGGGCGAATTTTGATCCATCGGAGTGTTGGCGGCCGAACGAATCATAATCAGCGCATAAGACGAATAACCGATTGTTATGACCATCAAACTGATTAATATGGTATTCAACGCAGCCATATTCACATTTTTGAACCAGAACAAAGCTAAAGTCAAGCCGGCAATCAACACAATTCCCAGACCGATTCCGCTTCCCACGAACGGAATGCCCAGCAAAATAATCGACACGATGAAAGCGATTTTTGCTCGCGTTTGATGAACCGAACCCGATAAGGTTTCCCAAATAGCCCAAGCCAACACGCCAAACACCGAAATCAGATAGAACGCCACACCCGAATTATACGGTAAGCCGAAACTGTTCACAAACAGCAGTTCAAACCATCCGCACACTTCGACCAAACCTTGTACCAGACCATATAATATTGCTACCAGAATACCGAATGAAATCAACAAAGCTACCAAAGCGCCTTTCCAAGTCGGATTTTCGTATTTGCGGAAATAATACACCAAAACGATGGCCGGAATACAAAGCAAATTCAACAAGTGAATGGCTACCGAAACCCCCATCAAATAAGCAATCAGGATAATCCAACGGTTGGAATGCGGTTCGTCGGCCACATCTTCCCATTTGAGAATCAACCAGAAAACGACGGCCGTCATCAACGATGAAAAGGCGTAAACTTCACCTTCCACTGCCGAAAACCAGAAGGTATCGGAGAAGGTATAAGCCAAAGCGCCCACGGCTCCCGCACCCAAAATCGTAATCGTTTGCGATAAACC
>BNWW01000294.1 GCA_025999115.1 Bacteroidia bacterium | reverse complement strand
AAGATTAAATGAAAGATTATTCTAATTACTTTTATCATTGGTAAGTTACTTTAATATTAGGGTTTTGTTGAAGCCAATCTTGAAGTATTGACATGGCTCTATTCCAATCTACACTACCATCTGTTTTCCAAACATCACCGCTATCAATCAAATCTCTATGTACTGTATCCCAATTTCCATTACTTTTTTTTCTTACTGTATAGTTTGCATTGGGGATATTAATATTGCCTTTATCATGACTGAGTGCCTGTACCCAATCATTAGTTACAGTGGCATCAACTAAAATAGTACCGTCAGAACCTTCTATTGAAGTTGGAGACCATGCATTGAAATAAACCGCAACATCTACATCCCAGCCCTGTTCTTTTAAATATTTCATTACTCCATCAGAAAAAGCGCCACCCATACTGTGAGAAACTAATTTAAATGTTTCTCCTTCTTTCATTCCGTCAATCAATGACGCGTAATTTTCTTTTGCATAATCATATCCTTTTGACCGTCGCCAAGAAGATGTAGATAATTTTCCATGTCCTATGTCAGTAAAAACAGGAGTATTTGCGTCGTTAAAAAATGTTTTTGCACCTTGAACAAATGCGCTATTAGCTCCTCCCCAATATGTAGCACCACCAGAAGGAGAACCAAATCCCAAATAACCATTAACAAAAATGATTTTTCTGCCATCTGGGTCAATTGCATTTATGGGGTTATTTAAACAGTATGCATACGGCGAAACCGCATAATACTTTTCACACAAAGGATTAATCGTCATAAACCGTCCAATCACCGGGTCATACCCTCTGCCACAAAATCATAAAGATTCAATCCATTCATCATATCCAATTCCTTGCCTCCAAACTTAAATGCCTGTTTGTCCTGCCCGGTGCCATACGGATAAGACATTCCAAAAGGATAATATTCCGTACTTTGTACTCTATTGCCATCTTGGTCCATCACGATTCGATTGTTTCCTAAATGATCTTGAATGTAAGAGTAATATTTTCCATCGGCATAATAACCATTATCCGTCAATATTTTTGACAGAGTGCTGTTTTCATAGATTTTATTGCCTGCATAATCGGTTGATTTGGTGACAGTCAACAAACTTGCATTAACAGCTGAACCTATCACTCTTGATGCCCGTAGTGTGCTGAAAAACAAGCAAATGCGTTCGGCGGAACGTCCCGTTCCGTCGTCCTAAAATCAAAGCTCTGGCTTTGAAAGCCTGATAATTGTGCATATTTTGACATTTTTCTA
>BNWW01000293.1 GCA_025999115.1 Bacteroidia bacterium | reverse complement strand
TTCTCTCCTAACGACTATGTTTAACCGAAAAAGCACTCCTCAATCCTTCTTTTTCCAAAATCTTCGCTAAAAATTTACCTCAAAATATTTTTTATCAAACAAAATAATTAGCTTGCGGATTTAAGGTAATATTAATAACGATAATAATATACACTTAAGAGTGTTGTTGTTTGTGTTTTTTATTGTAGCCATAATGTATCTATTGTTAATGTAGTTGAATTTAAATTTTTTAGTGTTTCTGGTGCGATAGAAATACAGGGTGCTATTAATTGATTATTATCAGCACAAGCGCATATAGAAAAACCAATTACATCACTTTTATGTGTTCGTTTAAGAAATTTTACACGAAAACACCCGGTATTATCCACTTGAAATTCTTCGCGTCCGGGCTGTACTGTGGCATACCCGTGACTTTCAAAACTATAACTAACACTTACTATTGCTTGTGGCACAGGTTTTTTAGTGTATTCATTATAAACATACCCTACGCCTTCTACATCATAATATGTGCGCTCGTCGTAATCTTCAAATATTTCACAAGCTGCAAATAGCATCGGTATAACTAAGAAAAAAAGTAATCGTTTCATAATATTGTATATTTTAAGTGAATAAGTATTCTGTTAGTATTGTTTTTTGTGAAAAAATTTTGCATATCAATAATATCGGGAGAACGGTTAATCAAAATTCCTGTTGTTACTTTGTTTGACGGTATTTCAAAAATGTCATTCATTTGTGTTTGATACTCCGATTGGGAATAAACCACATGTTTAGACAATATAAATAAGAACAAGAAAACAAATTTCAAAGAACAATGTTTTTTATTTTTTATTGTAGCCATAATGTATCTATTTTTAATGTATTAGAATTTGTGTCTTTTAGTATTTTTGATAAGATAGAAATGCCGGGTGCTGTTAATTTATTGTTATCTGCATTAGCACCGATTGAATAGCTTACCACATTGCTTTTATGATATCTTTTAAGAAATCTCACACGAAAATAACCTTGTGCATCTGTTTCAAAAAACTCTTGTTCAGGTTGTACTGTGCCATATCCTCTGCCCTCAAAACTGGAAATAAGGATTATTTCTGCATTTTGTACCGGTTCTTTTGTATATTCATTATATACATATCCTACGCCTTCCTCCTTGTAATAGGTGCGCTCGTTGTAGTCTTCAAATATTTCGCAAGATGCTAATAGTGAAAGAACGACTAAAAATAGAATTTTATTTTTCATCATTTGTTTTTTTATGAATTTAAATATAT
>BNWW01000292.1 GCA_025999115.1 Bacteroidia bacterium | reverse complement strand
GCTTTGCCGCCACTCACCTCCCTCCTCCCATTGTCTTCCCCCCCAGATTATCGGGTCATTCCGAGCCGTAGGCGAGGAATCTGCTGCTAAGTCGTTAAACGCGCTATCGCGGAGCGATAGAGCACTATAAATTATTATTTAGCATCGCAAAATCATGGTTCAGACGAAAAGTCCGCAATAATTTTTTGTGGTTTGGGGAAATGTTGTACCTTTGTTTCCAAACAAAGATAAAAATTGTTATGCTTAAAACAGTAATCACACCGCAAGAAAGCACTTACTCATTACCTATTCCCCCGCATTACATAGGGAAAATGATTGAAGTGTTGCTCTATTCCAGTGAGGAATTGTCGGAATGCAGAGAGCCAAAGAAAGCAAAACCTTCCCACTTTTTTGGTACATTAAGCGTTGCCGAAGGCGAAAAATTTCAACAATATGTAAATAATTCGCGTACGGAATGGGACAGAGATATTTAATAGATACCAATGTGCTGATTGATGTGCAAATGGACCGTCTGCCGAAAAAAGGACGTGATTTTTTGGCAAAAGTAATGGATGACAATTTTATTGTTTCATTCATAACGCAAATTGAATTTCTTGGTTACAAAGATGTTCCGGAGTCGTCTGAAACATTTATTTCGCTGGCAGATGTCATTGAAATTGATAAGCAAACAATTTGTGCTTGCATTGATTTACGCAAAAACCACAAAATAAAACTGCCCGATGCTATTATTGCGGCAACGGCAATTGTAAATAATCTGACTTTGTTGACCCGCAATATTTCCGATTTTAAAAACATTGAAAATCTGCATGTGCTTAATCTGTATGAAATGGAATAATTTGCATGCCTTATGGTTTTCGCCCGTTTAGAGCATTCATATCAATAGAAAAATCAACAAAATCTAAATTAAAACCTCGTTAGAGGTTTCATAATCAACACTATGTGAATTTCCTACGGACATTAATGGTTGCTGAAAATTGTTTTCTATTGATATGAAAATCCTACGGATTCTGAAAAATATTTTGTCAATTAAAAATTAGTTCGTATCTTTGCATTTACAAGCAGCAGGGAACGGCTGATCGTAGCAGTGCCTATTTTAGACTGAAATGGCATGCCTTCAACGTATAAGGATAGTAGCTAAACCATGTGTTTATGAAAGGCGCATAGCGCCAACATCTTTGTAGCCGTGTGCGTAAGCGCACGGTAATAAGGGCATACACAAACCCATAGCAGCGTAGCTGCGACACTTTTATTCGAAGAATTCAA
>BNWW01000291.1 GCA_025999115.1 Bacteroidia bacterium | reverse complement strand
GTTTGTACGGTAACCAGCCCAGACTGCGGTAGCGTTGCAATGAACGCTTGCTCACATTGAGCATCATGCACAAGTCCTGATTGTCTAAAAGAAGTTCGCCGTCAAGCGTTTGCCGTTCCCTTTCGGGCGGCGGCTTTATCAGGGAGTTTTCCAAGCGGTCGAAGCGTTCCATAATTCGCTTCATCCACGATTCCATATATTCTTTTTCGATAAACATAACGCCTGATTTTAGATTTGACCGATAATGAAATAACTTTGATTGGAAGCATCGCGCAGGATAATTTCCTTTTCACGCATAAACTTGATATAACTTTTTGCAGTGCGTTCCTTTACGTCTAAAAGCCTTTGTATTTGTTCGCACAAATCGACATAAGTGCAATGCCGCTGTTTGGCAAAAATCGTTTTAGCAACGCCCGCAAGTTCGGTTTCCTTGCGCTTCTCCTTTTCCTCTTTGGGCTTTTCGCCGAAGTAGGTGTGCATTTCTTTTTCTTTGTCCCAAGCAAATTGCACCAGCGGCACATCAAGCGGACTGCCGTCGCGGACTTTCAACGCTTTAACGACAGATATTTGCGGATTTTCGTCCTTTTCGATAGAAAGGATTGCCGCCGCCTTGCGTTGCAGTTCGCTTCCAAGATGCCCGCGCAATTTCAAGCCGTTGGGAATGAAATGCAACACGCAGACTATGCAGGTTTTGTAAATGCCTGCCAAGCGATAAAGTTCGTCAATAACGCCCACACTTTCGGCTTCATCGTTGGCGCAGCGCACCAAATCGGCAATACCGTCTATGACCACCATTTGAATACCGCCGAACTGGTAATAAAATTTGTCCATACTCTGGATAATCGCCTGCATCCGCTCTTTGCGCGACATGGAAGTCAGGCAATATGCCTTAAAGTATGCGGGCATTGTTTCCAATTTGCCGCGCCTTAAAATGCCGGAAATGTTTTTGTAGAGTTGTGTTTCAGATTGTTCGGTATCGTACAAAAGCACGGCTTTGTTTGTGTTATTGCGCAGAATGGTTGTGCCTAATGTATCTGTTTTGTCGCTTTGCGTGATTGTCCCTGCAATCAACGAGCCGACATAATTGCTTTTGCCTGTGCCTTCGCCGCCGGTTATGCCGAATAAATTGCCCTGTGTTCCGAGCGGCACATCGTTGATTGACACAAGCATTTCCGTTTGAACGGGCGGATTGGAAAAGTCAATTTTGCACTTTCCTTTCTAAAGTTTAGAAATGGACTTTTGCCGTCTTCCGACCTTTGCAGCGG
>BNWW01000290.1 GCA_025999115.1 Bacteroidia bacterium | reverse complement strand
AGAATTGCGTTGCATTTTTTCGGGCATTCAGCGACATTTTTTGATACTGTTCTGCCGAACAATTATTGGCTTTTTCGATGGTTTTAGTCAAGTCAGACACATTGCCGGATTGGAATAAATAACCGGTTTCGTTATTCGTAATAAGTTCAGGAATGGCGCCAATCTTTGCTCCAATCACGGGAACTCCCCATACTTGAGGTTCCATGGTAGTAAGTCCAAAAGTTTCGTACCATTCTGACGGAATAATCACGAAATAAGCATTTTTAATCAAGTCGCGCAGTTCTTCTCCGCTCTTAAATCCTACTATCTCAACATTTTGGGGTGTATTGGTTTTATAATTCTCCAACAAAGGGCCTCTTCCGGCAATTTTGAGAGTTATGTTCAATCCTCGTACCGCTTCAATGAGTGTTCCTATCCCTTTTTCGCGGGATAACCGGCCATAATATAAAAAATACCTTGCAGAAGAAATATCTCTATCAAAGGGTAATTTTTCAGGTTTAACCCAATTATAGAACCTAATTCCTTTTTCTCTGTATTTTGCATTAAAAGAACAATGTTTCTCAAAAGAAAAATCACTCACGAAGATAAACTTATCCACATACTTGGTTATTGGATAAAATAGATTTCTAAAATACATATCCAAGCATAAAAAGGCGCTCGATAAGCGACTGTTGTTATGGCATTTACGAAGAACGCAATTAAAATAATTTCCCTTACGGCATCTTTCGCATACTTGCTTTTTCTCATCTAAAAGTAAGTAAGCGGGACAAATTAATCGATAGTCGTGAGCCGTCATTATTATCGGAATATGATATTTCTTCAATACAGGCAGAATAGATACCGAAATACCATTGAACAGAAGGTGGATGTGAGCTATATCCGGTTTTTCTTTAATAATCAGCTGCTCTATCTTTTTGCGCGCTTCTCGATTATAAAAAAAAGAAAAAATATGATTCAGTTTTCCCCAAAAACCAGTCTGAGAAAGTTCAGGGTAATCAATAAAATAACTACTATTATCGGAAGGATAGTTTTCCGGATTTTTCAAGCATAAACAAAAAACGTCTTCTTTGTGTTCTTTCAACAAGTCTATCGTATTGAAAAATACCGATTCGGCTCCACCTTTCGGATAAAAGTATTTATTAATTTGGAGTATTTTCATTGCTGTATTTGAATAGAGGACCTGCTTGCGCAAGAATAACAGCCTTTAATGCTTCTTCGGGAGAATACCTGTCTTTTGTTGACAGTGATGATTATTTAGATTTAGACATGTTGGAAAC
>BNWW01000289.1 GCA_025999115.1 Bacteroidia bacterium | reverse complement strand
TCCCGAAACTCATGCAGTTCGGCAATCAGCGCATCCGCATTTTTCGATTTATCATTTTTGTCAATCATAATTTTAATTGCATTAATTTGTTAATCTAAAGTAGCATCGCCCGATTCGCCGGTATGAACGCTGTAGGAACCGAGTGCATTGATCACGAATATTTTTCCGTCGCCACTCTTACCGGTATGATTGGTGTTGATGATTGTTTCGACGGCCAAGTCTTTTTTCTCATCGGTAACTACCAAAGTAATCATCCGTTTGGACTTCAAACGAGGCACTTCCGGGATAAATTCGAGCGCTTCGTGATCCGATTCGGCTTCTTTAATTTTCTCCAAATCGCCATGACCTTTGCCGCGCCCCAATACCGGCATTGCGGTGAAAGAAGGAAGTCCCGCATCTGCTAACGCTTGTTTGGTGTCGCCCATTTTGGCAATTCTTATTATTGCTAATATAAGTTTCATAGGAATAATGTATTAAGTATTCTTCTTTCCACTTGAAATGGTGTAAGACTCTTCCAAAGGAGTGATAAAAACCTTTCCGTCGCCGGCTTGTCCTTTAGCGCCTGTGCGAGCCGATTCGATAATCGTTTCCACTACAAAATCTTTGTCTTTGTCTTCAATCACAATGATTAACAGGTCTTTGAGAAGTTCATCGTAAGTAACGTTTCCGACTTTCAGACCGCGTTGTTTCCCCCGGCCAAACACCGACAGTTTGGTTACAGCAGGAAAACCTGCATTAAATAAATCCTTCATCACCACAGGCGATTTTCCGGACGGACAATAGCTCTTATTAAATATTGCATCGTAGTATAAATAAAAAGTGAGTAATTAGTTGAGTATTCCGAAGCCCGTCAATAAATCTTCAAGCTCTTGCATAGAAAGAGGAGTCGGGATAACCTGCAATTTATTTTCATCTATTTTTTTCGCCAAAGCGCGGTATTCATCTGCCTGCGAATGTTCGGGAGCATGGTCAATCACCGTCTTACGGTTGATTTCGGCATGTTGCACCATGTTGTCGCGGGGAACAAAATGAATCATTTGTGTACCCAATTGCTTCGCAAATTCTTGAATCATATTGGCTTCATTATCGACTTTACGGGAGTTGCAAATCAAACCACCCAAACGGACATCGCCTACTTTACCAAACTTGGCGATTGATTTGCAAATGTTATTGGCGGCATACATCGCCATCATTTCGCCGGAGCAGACAATATACACTTCTTGCGCTTTTCCATCTCGAATCGGCATGGCAAAACCACCGCAAACCACGTCGCCCAA
>BNWW01000288.1 GCA_025999115.1 Bacteroidia bacterium | reverse complement strand
CTATCGGAAGTGTTATCTTCGCTTGAAAACAATTACGACATCACGATTCGTATGCCGAAAAATATGAATCTGGGCGGCGACTTGTTTACCGGAGTGGTTCCGTCCAATAGTCTTCAGGAGGCCTTGGAGATAATCAAACTATCGTATCATCTTAATTATACGTTATTAGGAAATGAAGTAACGTTCTTTAAAGAATAATATAGAGAATGCGGTGTTACACAATTAAATGAGATAGGGCATAGAGCGGAATAATCCGCACTTTGTCGTATTCTGCAAAATTTTCAAGAGAAACGCGATAGCCATATTCGCAATTTTTGAGTTCGATAAATTTGTACATACTTTGCATCGAACCCGATTTGTTTGCTTTTACTTCGACAGGAAAAATCCGGCTGTTTTGAGTAATTACATAATCTACTTCCGCCTGCGCATTGCGTTCCATTCGTTGCCAATAGTATAATTCGGCTTTTTTGAAACAGTTACCGTATTTTTCAAGTTCAAGACCGGCAAACATTTCCGACAGTCCACCCTTATTCACAAAGTCGGTTTCATCCGATAAAAGAATATCGGCGGCTTGTATGCCGAGCAAGGATTGCATCAATCCGATGTCCAAGAACAGGAATTTTCGGTATTTGAGATTTGTTTCCGCACCAAGCGGCAATCCGTTGGCAGACGTATGGGTAACAGGGGTAATCAGCTGATTTGGTTACTTGACGAGCGCCACGTACAAGCAATGGTTTTCGATTATCATCGTTTTTCCATTCTTGTAAATAAGGATCAATATGTCTTTTATAATACTGTTGCATAATGAGTTAGATTTTATATGGCTACAAAGGCAATGATATTTTCCGAAAAATCCAAACCTGCCAAAGGCAATTCCGCACGGAATATGGCATATCGCCCAGCGATACAAAATATGTTATAAAACATATATTTTGTTCGGTACTTTTTTTAGGACTCCTTGTCTTTACTTACGATTGAGGGAAATCAATATAATACAAACAATTTAATACTTTTTTCATGAAATCATCTGCGAGAGGGCGACTGAAGCTAATCGTTTTGTTTTTGATTGTAGGAGGAACGGCTGCAATGGCGCAGGGACAACGAATAACAGTCAACGTGGAAAACAAAACATTAAAAGAATTATTTTTAACAATAGAAAAGCAGACAACGTATCGTTTTGCCTACCGGAACGTGGTACTCGACGACCGAAAGGATGTTACGATTCACGTGAAAGATGCAAGCGTATCGACGATTCTTGAAACGGCTTAGGCCGGTAAAA
>BNWW01000287.1 GCA_025999115.1 Bacteroidia bacterium | reverse complement strand
AATTAATTTACAGAAAAATAATAAACTTCCTGCGCTTCCTTTAAAATCTTATTTGGTATGTCCGCGATTTATTAATTCACACAAGGATTATTGTTTTGAAAATGATATTATTCCTGTTGAATTTTCACCATACGAATTATTAAAAAACTACTATTTTAAAGTCAAGGTTATATCTAATTTGGTATCAATAAAGCCGTCAAATCACGGACTGTGGAATTTGCATTTATTCAACCCTATTCTTTATTCGATAGATAACAATAATAAATCTACGATTGATGGTTTGAGTAAACTAACAGAAAAATCAAAAAGTACCGTTAGCAGTTATTTAAGATTGGCAGAGGAATTGGGATTGATAGAAAGAAATAAAAATGTCAGTTTGACTGCATTAGGGAAAAATTATGTTGCATTGAAAGATGACAAAATAGAACGATTGAATGAGCAACAAGTAGAATTGTTGAAAGGTTATATTGTTAAAAAACCATTTGCAAGTCCTGCTATATATGGAATTTATGTTGCGGTAGAAAGTGTTTTTCTTTTATCAAAAAACTTTTACCCTGTTCCATTATCAAATGCTCATAAGTTTTTTTCCACTTTGAGCGGCAAACAAAGCGAATGGGCAGAAAAAGCCTCAAATGATGCTTTTTCTATGTATTCAAATTATGCAATAGATTTAGGTTTATTGGCAAAAATAGGGCGAGATTATTATATAACACCATCTGGAATAAGATTTATTATGCTTTTAGAGTTGAATAAATCAATTCTTTTTGTAAACTCAATTTGATATGAAAGTTTTAGCATTTGATAGTTCAATAAAAAGTGGCAGGCAGTGTAAAAAAAACGGTTTTAAGCATCTCGTTACTTATCAACGCGCATTAAGCAGTAAATCAATGCCAAGCCGTAATTCACCGACCAACGAGGCAGGGAAAACTGTTAATACTATGCTTTGGGAGTTTGTGGTGGTGTGTGAGAAAAAGTAAGTAATGGAAAACAAAAATATAGAAATGAAGCAATTATTAGCAAAAATAGGGGAAGAGACGATTTATTCTGCAAAAGGACATTTTAAAGCGTGTGATTTGCGAAGAAAAGAAATCACTCTGACAATTTGGGGTTGTGCAGTTTTGAATGTAATAGGCATTATTGGCATTCACCCGCTTGCTGATAAATGGTTATCTGCTATTGGTTTGATTGGAACTATTGCATTGTTAATTTGGAATGATGGTGAAGGGAAAAATTACAGAGCAAAACATAAGTCTGCTGCTGAAAAATATTTGGCATTACATAAA
>BNWW01000286.1 GCA_025999115.1 Bacteroidia bacterium | reverse complement strand
TATGGAAATCCGGTCATTCGGTGCATACGAACGATAAATAATGGCGCCGCTGGTTGTATATAAATCGGCAAATTTGCTGCCGACAGGAATAATCGCATCAATATTATCGGAACAAATCCCTTTCAACGGCACAAGAACCGATCCGGAAATGCCGCCGTCATAAATAATCAACGAAGCGTTATGTTCGCCGTATTCTTTAGGATTATACGTAATTTTCAAGGAATAACCGGATTCGGAATTGGCTAATACAGCAGGAATTGTCAATACTTTTAGGCTGAAATAACCGGAGGTATTGTTGAAAAGCATGACCGATAAATTGCCTTTCAAACCGACTCCTTTTACTAAAACGGTTTTCTCGATTTCCGAATCTTTGTGAATAGAACCGACATAGAATTCCGAATTAACCGGAGCAGGAATGAGTAAAGTAGGCTCTTGCGTTTTCAAATCTTCGGGCAATTTAAATGCAACATCGGTAGAATCGCCCCAAAAATATTCGGCCAAATTCCGAAAATCAATAAACGGATTACGATTGCCTTGATGTCCGTAAACCGCTTCATTGCGCAAAAGTTCCTTGCTACTGACCGGATCATTGCGGTGCCATTTCATCAACAGCTCCTTCGCCCAATCTTTCAGCACTTGCGAAGTTTCGCCATTCAACATATACAGACCTTCACTACGCCATTGCTGCGCATAATCTTGATAGCAAGTGAGCATATAAAAATAGGTGCGTGCAAAATCGCCTTTGTATTCATCGGCCGGTTCAAAAGCCAAATAAGAAGACGAAGTATGAACTGAAGCGCCGACTTTGGAAACATTGTTGTTAAATGTAATCCGGCCGTCTACTTCGTCCAAAATATGGTTCGATTTAGCTTGATTGGCCGGGCCGTCGGACGGATACAAGTGATGCAAATCGGTATAAGCATCGTATTTAGTCACTTGATCCGATTCTGCCCACCAACTTTTGGGCAAAGAATGTTCGCGTTCCATTCCGGAAGTGCTTCCACTCGGATTATCGTTGAAATACCGCTTTGTGTTGGAATACATATCCCAAACCGTGTAACCGTCTTCCTTTACGTCAGTTGTATGGTAATAATACCACATATCATTGTAGCGCAACACGTTATGATTTTTCAAAATGCGATGCAAAGCAGTTTTCAATTCCCATAATTGTTTGCCGTCGATCGTATTGTAATAGCCGTCGGGAATTTGTTGCGCCAATAGGCTAATCGAAAAAAACACTCCGAAAATGAGGAATATATACTTCTTCATCATCCTTTTATTTATTGATTAA
>BNWW01000285.1 GCA_025999115.1 Bacteroidia bacterium | reverse complement strand
TAAATACTTGCCGCCTAAAGCATTAGCAGCAGCGGTAATCGCTTGCATTTCGGCGTGGGCGGTAACATCGTTCAACGTTTCCGTGAGGTTGTGGGCGCGGGCAATGATGCGGTTGTTGCACACTACGACGGCTCCAACCGGCACTTCGCTGCAATCGAAAGCTTGTTGCGCTTCGGCCAGCGCCTGTTTCATGAATTGAATATCCATTGGTTGATTCATCTTATACTAAATTCGCATCCGCAATATTGTTGATTGTAAAAGTTGTTTTCCGCTAATAAAATCCGGCGACGTTCGCTCAAACCGTCTTTGCGCCAGTTTTTCGCCAAAAATTCGACATTCGGATAGTGCGCCGCCGCCCATTCTCCGGCTTGATTGATTTGTTCTAAATTTTTCCACCGCGACGAAGCCAAAGTGGTTGCGATTTGCGAAAATCCGTGTTCGTGCGCCGTTTGCGCCGTTTTTAACAAACGAATTTTGAAACATTCCAAACAGCGAGAACCGCGTTCGGGCTGGTTTTCCAAGCCTTTTACGTCTTCTAACCACGTATCGTGCACATAATCCTCATCAATAATCGTCAGATTCAAAGGTTGTGCATAGCGTTTCAATTCGTTTTTCCGAATCGTATATTCCTTTTCGGGATAAATATTCGGATTGAAAAAAAACAGCGCCGGACGAATATTTTGTTGCAGCAGCCATTCGATAACGGCGGCTGAACAGGGCGCACAGCAAGTATGGAGTAATAACATATATTTAAAATGAGGATTCAAAGGTAGTTATTTTTTTATTCATTGTTGTTTTTATCATATAAATTGTTTATGTTTGCGGAATTAATAAAAAATAATCGATAAATATAGATATTTATGAAAAAGATAATTTTATTATTCGTTACGGTACTCGGTTCATTACACATTATTTATGGACAACAGAACGTTCCAAGTATTGATATAACAACGAACAGTGTGAATATCAATACCGGCACAAGCGCGAAAGCGTATTATAACAATAAAGAAATAGCTTCCAAGGAAGATGTGAGAAATAGCCTTACAGCCGTTGTTGCAGCCTCCAACGCATCTGCTTTCGAGAAACTTCATGCTGATTTTGTATGCGATGGATACGGAGACGAAGTGGAAATTCAAAATGCAATCTATGGTTTTACCAAAGTGATTTTAACGCGAGGTGATTTTTATATTTCAAATACCGTTATGGTATCAGAATTGAAATCGTTGTGTGGATCGGAAATGTACTCAACTAAAATTCATCGAAATTTCAATCATATTGAAGAGACAACCGGAC
>BNWW01000284.1 GCA_025999115.1 Bacteroidia bacterium | reverse complement strand
GCGAATTTCCTTTCTCAACGATTTATTCAGCTTCGATGTCAGTCGGAGGAACCGCTACAACGTATGTATGCCCGCAAACAAAAACCGCCAATGAATTTAATTTGGCAAATACGTTTACGGCAAAAGGCAGTGTCATTTACCGGATCTATGCCGATAACGGAAAAGAAAATTTGTTGTTTACCTATAATCCCGAAACAAACAGTGAAACGCCTTTGGTTTATTTGGATGCAAGTTTGACCGGAAATACCACCTACCATTATTACATTGAAGCGGTGGATATGGAAGGTTGTACAAGTGCATTATCACAAAAGCGGATAATCGTTCGCCAATTACCGAATGTAGTGTTAGCGCCACCCGTAACCTATTGTAATGAAACCCACGCAGGATTTGATTTGTTGAATATGATAGTCAGCGAAAGCAGCGGCAGTTATATGGACAGCTTTTATTCTTCCACCGATGGAGGTGTTACAAAAACGATGGTTCCCGATTGGGGATCGGTTGTGGATATTACACCGGGAACACAATATTATGTACTTGTGTACACCAACGATTGTGATTTGTATATCCAGCTTCCTGTGGATGCGGTAATTACGCCAACGCTTACGACTCGTCCGGTCAGTGTATATACAGGCAACAATATCGCCGATTTAACGCAAGCAGTGAATGTACTTACGCCTGCAACATCGGCTGTACACTACTTCACCAAAGAAGGTAATAATTATGTGCGGATAGCCGATCCGAAGGCAGTACAGGTTCTTACAAATACAACATTTTATGCCCGACCGGCCAATGGTGTTGCAGAAACTTGTTTGGGAACCGATTATCGTCCGTTTAGCGTGCGGCATATTTCTTCGCCGACAGTAAAAGATACTGTTTTTTGTTCATCGTCCGGTTATACGGTAGGCATCAATTTCAGTAATTTAGTAACATTGCCTGACAATTTTATTTCGTATGGCGATTATTTGTATGATGATTATACCAGTCAGATCATCACGGATACGGTAAAAATATATGCGGATGAAGCGCTCACGAACCTTGTGTATAACGAATATTATTTATACAACAAGCAAATTTCGTATTATTATTATTTTGCAAGCGGAGAAACAAAAGATTTTTGGATTCAAATTGCTTCCAATAAGACAAAAACACCGGCGCAGAAAATTACGGTAACACGCAATCCGGCGCCGAACATCACGATTTCCGATTCTAAAATCAATGTAAATTTGTATGAAACGGTCGATTTGATGAATTATGTTACGACTTTGGCTCCCGAATTTACAACGGATGAAGTTTCATTGCAAGTGAA
>BNWW01000283.1 GCA_025999115.1 Bacteroidia bacterium | reverse complement strand
ACAGAAAAAAAAATTAATGAACATACAAATTCTCAATTTGGTGTTGCTAATATCAATTACAAAAGACGATTGACCCGATTTGTACAAAGTATAAAAGCATTATGGGCAATTATAATGAATGTTCGGAAACTTGATTATATGTTGATTTCCCATGATGACAACGAGAATGCGAAAGCTCTAATTTTAAAATTAAGAGCAGAGTTAGAAGCGGCAAAGGATTATGAGGAAAAACAAACAATCAAAGATAAACTCCGCAGTTTTGAGCCGGACAATAAAATAAAGTATGCTATTTTTTCCGAATACATTTTGAAAGTGTCCGAAGAATCCGGCTTTGGGATAGGCTTCAACAATACATTTTCCTATTTTTTCAATGGTTGTTTCTGGGAAGAAATAAGCAAGGATGTGACAAAGGAATTTTGCATCATTGGAGCTGCAAAAACAGGAATTAAAGACTATTTTGTCAAAGTCATTGACCAAGTAGAGGCTCTGTACAGACAATTCGCCTATTCTGCAATCATTCCGACCCCTGAATATGATAAAGATACCGTTAAAATCAATATGGCAAACGGAACATTTACAATCAAAGGGAAGAAACAATACATGGCAAAATTTAACAGTGAAGATATGCTTAAGTATCAACTACCTTTTGAATACAATCCGGACGCAACTGCTCCCATGTTCATGAAATTTCTTAGTCAAATGTTGCCTGAAAAACAATCACAAATGATTTTGGCTGAATATCTTGGCTATGTATTAACAGGCAATCTAAAGTTGGAAAAATGTTTGGTCTTAATCGGGCCCGGTGGAAACGGCAAATCAGTTATATTTGATATAATCAGTGCTTTATTAGGCAAGGCTAATATATGTTCCTACACGTTGAGCCAATTATGCAATGAATCCGGGTATTATCGAGCCGCTCTTACAAACAAATTGCTGAATTATTCAAGTGAACTTGGGGGTAAAGGATGTAATCCTGATACGGTCAAACAACTAATTAGTAATGAACCTATTACAGCTCGCTCGCCATATAAGGATGCTTTCCAACTATACGATTATTGTAAATTTATGTTCAATGCTAACCTAATCCCAAAGGATATAGAACAGACTCGTGCTTACTATCGCAGGTTTATTTTTCTTCCTTTTGATGTCACGATACCGGACGAACAGCAAGACAAGAATCTTGCGAAAAAAATTATTCAGAGCGAGTTAAGTGGCATTTTCAACTGGGTGTTGGAAGGATTGAATCGTATTTTGGAAAATGAAAAATTCACAGAATCGCCTAAATCTAAAGAAAAAATGAAGCAAATAC
>BNWW01000282.1 GCA_025999115.1 Bacteroidia bacterium | reverse complement strand
CGGTTATGAAAATCCCGCCCTTTCGGGCGACAGGCAAAATATCCGATAATCATAATTTATTATTTCCGGATTGCTTCGGGCTTACGCCCTCGCAAGGACGATATGCGACAATTTGAAATGCACCCTTGAAAACAAAAAACGGAGTATCCCTAATTGATATTGAATACTCCGTTTAATAATTAAAAACTTAAGTTTTAGTTGACAACAGTTACTATCGCGGTGCTTATTGTCGCTTCGGTTCCGCCCGTACTGCATGGATCGTGAAACGAAATCGTCAAGATCGATGTGCCGGCGGCCTTTGCTGTTATCTTACCATCCGCATCTATAGACACACATCCCGGATTGCTTGAAGCGTAAGTAATCTCATCGACGTCTTCAACCCAGCACATATTTGTGAAATACTGATCTGGACCAATCGTCTTGCTCTTCTTAAGTGTAAAGGCGCCTAATGTTGTAGGCCGTGTAGAAATAGCGCCGCCGATAGACGTGTATATAGCACAGTCCAACAAACCCATATCAACATCGCATATTATATCCGTTAAGGGGATGCTATTCGCACGGCACCCATCCACTCGAACAGTTAGATTCTTCGTACCTTGACCATCTAATATTGTCAATTCAGGAGGAATATTTGACCATGTATAAACATAACTGTCCTCACCCACAATAGTCAGGTCGAATATATCACCCGGGCACGGTTGAGCAATCGACTTTCCGGGGGTAAAAGTCTCTTGTTGGCAAGTTACGGTTATAGTCCCGGCTTTAAATGTAAAAGGGCTGTCTGCGCAAGAACCCAAGGAATTCAAGGCTTTTACTTGTATTTCTTCCGCCAGATAAGTGCCGGGCTGTCTACTGACAACCGTGATTTGTGCCGTACCCTGTCCGCCGGTGATAGTCAATCCTTCCGGTACCACCCAAAGATAGCTGTCGGCACCCGCCACGGCATCAGCCGTAACTGTAAATAGGTTGGGCGCAACTGCCGCTGTAGTGATTGAAAAGGGCAACGTCTTGCTATAGGTAATATTCTGTGGAGCTTCCAATATGCAGGGTGTCCATGCAGCCCGCGTAACAGTCAATGATTTAAAATGACCGTTGACACTTGCAGTGAGGGTCGTAGAGATTTCGGGGTCGCCCGCAGTCGCAGTCGAGGCTGTGATAGATGCAGCAACGCCGGATTGACTGGTTGCCGGGTAGTCGAATACGCCTTTTTTATCTCCACTCCAAGTGATCGTTTTGTCATCGGCATTAGCCGGGTCAACAGTAGCAATTATAGAGTGATCCCCAACGCCCTCAGCCGTAAAGCTAAGCGTAG
>BNWW01000281.1 GCA_025999115.1 Bacteroidia bacterium | reverse complement strand
ACCATTTACTGCACCAAAAACTGTATTACCTGATGCTACTTCAACTGATTCAATCTCTGAAAAATTTGCAATAGTGGCATAATTATTGGAAGCAGGATCTGCATTAGTTATAGCATTATTCCCAATAAGGGTTGTTGTTGATGCTAATATTAAACTTTTTAGATAATCATTGTGTTCAAAAGCATTATTTCTGGTAGCTGTGACTCCTTCGGGGATAGTATAACCTATATCTGTTTTTCCACTTGGATAAAAATGAATTTCAGTCACGGTATCACCAACTTTATTAAAAACTACGCCATCAATGGTTGTGATAGTTGTAGATGCTGGGTTGGCAACAAAACCGGTTATTCCTTGGCTGTATCCAAACTTACTATAATCAACATTGGCTGGTCCATTGACACTTACAGGAATACTGATAATTCCTTCCAATGCGGTATGGGCAAAAGCACCGTTTCCAATGCTGGTTAATACTGTTGGCAAATCTATGTGTTTAATAGAAGTGTTGTTTAGAAAAGCATTCGTAGGAATACTTGTATTTGAAATTCCCGAAATATCTAACTCTTCCAATTTTGGAAATTCATCGCGCAAAACGATGAAATCGGCATTATTCAAGGCTACTCCATTAGACGTGATTTTTAATTTGGTAATAGCCGCCTTGTTGATGGTAAAATCAGACAATCTCGGTTGCCCGGATGTCAGAGTGATTGTAACCAAATCCGTAATAGCCATATCCGCCGTAACAGTAACATCTACAATAGGCATAACAAAAGTCGTAGTGGCACTTTCCGCATCAGTCAAAGCGATAGGACTTGTGGTCAACCATTTAACAAAAACTTCCGATCCGGAAGGCACGGCGGTAATTGTAACTACATCGCCTTCGTCTGCTGTTGAGGCAGCCATAAAATTAACCTCTGCCGTACCACCATTTACTATAATACTGTGCGGTATCAAGTCCTCCACATAAACAGCAATAATTGTTACATCGGTATCAAGCATGGTAAAAGTAGTCTCAGCACTACCTGAATTGGCAAACACAACGTTCGCGTTCGGCGATGACCAATGGTCGAATGTTTTTCCTGCAGAATTGGCTTGAATAGTGACCGTTGTTCCCGGAATAGCTACGTTCGTTTGCGAGCTTGTTGCACCGACAAATGTGATATTGCGGAACGCCACAATCTGAGCATCGGTGAAAATACCGTATCCTGCATCTCCCCATGCGGCTTGGTAAGTGGCAACCGCAGAAGCGGGAACTCCTACCTTTACGCTTGAACCATTGGCTTGATAAAACGGCATATTATTATTGGTCGGGATAG
>BNWW01000280.1 GCA_025999115.1 Bacteroidia bacterium | reverse complement strand
CAATCATCCGGATTTGAACACCCACGCCGAACAATCGCGAAAAGCCGCCGAAGAAGGACTGATATTGCTCGACAACAAGAACAATACGCTTCCGTTGAAAGGCATAAAAAACGTGGCGTTATTTGGAAAATCTTCTTACAACATCATTGCCGGCGGAACCGGTAGCGGAAGAGTCAATTACAAACACGCGGTTTCTTTACCGGAAGCGTTTGAAAATGCGAAATGCAAAATAGATAAACCCTTGGAGACTGTTTATCAGGCATATATAGATTCCGTTAGACAACATACGAAACCAACCTTGCGTGTAAGAGCTAAAAACGTAGTCGATTTTGCTCCGGAACCCATTATTTCTCAAGAACTTATTCTGTCATCCGCAAAAAAATCGGATGTGGCGATTATTACCTTGGGACGCAATGCCGGCGAACTTTGGGACAGAAGCGTGGACGGCTATTTCAATCTATCCGGTTCGGAATTGAAATTGATAGAAGATGTTTGCGCGGTGTATCATGCGGCAAAAAAACGGGTCGTAGTCATCTTGAATGTGGGCGGACCTATCAATACGGCAAGCTGGAATCAATTGCCCGATGCCATTTTGGTGGCTTGGCAAGCGGGACAAGAAGCCGGTCATGCGATAGTGAATGTCCTGAACGGAAAAGTGAATCCATCGGGAAAATTGGCGGTATCTTTTCCGGTAAAATACGAAGATGTTCCCTCCTCAACTTCTTTTCCGGGCATTCCGGCCGACAATCCGGTCAATGCGTTTTACGAAGAAGGCATCTATGTCGGCTATCGTTTTTACGAAACATTTAAAGTAAAACCGGCGTATGAATTTGGTTTTGGATTGTCCTATACCACTTTTTCCTATTCGCCTGTTACGCTGAATAAGAAAAACTTTGACGGAACAATCGATGTTTCGGTAACAATCAAAAACACCGGAAAAACGGCCGGAAAAGAAATCGTACAATTGTATCTGAAAGCGCCGGTTAGTTGGGTGGAAAAACCAACGCATGAATTAAAAGAGTTTGGGAAAACCAAGTTGTTGCAACCCGGCGAAAGCCAAACGCTCACGTTCACGTTGGATGCCAACAGTTTAGCTTCGTTCTGGACAGGGAAAAGCCAATGGATAGCCGAAAAAGGAACGTATGAAGTGCGCATCGGAGCATCCTCGCGAGATATTCGTTCCACGGAAATATTTACGCTTGATAAAGATAGAGTAGTTGAGGAAGTGCATAACGTAATGCATCCCAATATCCTGCTCCGGGAATTAAGTCAAAAAGAGCAACATCAACACATTAAAACATCCAACTTGATATTGCCGG
>BNWW01000279.1 GCA_025999115.1 Bacteroidia bacterium | reverse complement strand
GTATACTTTAATATTCTTGCATCTTCTGAAAAAGACGGATTAACGCCGGAACAATTTGCGCACCGGCTTTGGGAAAATTCAGATAAATCTGTTTCCGATCAAGATATTTTGAATGAAGTTATTGACGTATTGCAAAGCAACCATTCAAGCAAGGATGCTTTAACCTCGCTTAAATCAGATATGATTAAAGCGAACGATCCGTATGATAGTGCGACCGAAGAAGAGTTAAAAGCCGAATCCGAATATCAGCAACAGCAAGCAAGACAGCGTTTATTGGACAGCCTTTCCCCTGACCAAAAGGAAGAAATCGAATCGCGCACAAAAGCATACGACGAAAATTCAATCGAACCGGAAGGCCCACAGCCGGATGACTTTACCTCCGGCCGCGAGGAAACAAGTCCTTTTCATAATACCGCCCAAAAACTAAGTCCAATCACAAAAAAAGCGTTCAAGAAGCTGATTAACCGGTTAAAGCAAACCGGCCTTGCAAAGGATGTGATTACCAATTTGGAGATGATGCGCCGGAAATTAGATGAGATAACCGGGGAAGGTGCTTTTGCTTCGTTCCAAAAGATAGCCGATTTGTCGGCGATAAATACGCGGTTTAACCAAGAGCTTGATAATTTTAAAGCAGGGACACAAAAAAGTTTATTGCATTTAGGCGCTCCATTGTCTATTTTGAAAGCTTCCGGAATTAATTCAGAAGAACTTACTTTGTCGCCATCGGTGCTTAACAGTCATTTGAAAAAGCACAATCTTACAACCGAAGATTTGAAAGGGCTTGCAACGGCTATTCAAAATCCAATGTTTGTTTATCAACACGGGACAAAAATTCCTAATGTGGTTGTCGTTATAGAGATGGATGTAAGAGGGAAAAAATTGTCTGTGGCAGTGAAATTAGACAGAACGGGAAATGTTATTGAGGTCAATAATATATCGAGCGTTCATGGAAAAGATGCTGCTATTGAACTGGAAAGATTAAGCGATAGTGAAAGTTTTATTCCTAAATGGGTGTCTAATAAAGAAAATGTTTTGAGTTGGTTAGGTATCGCCGGCCTCGAAGCCAACAGTCATACTGCCAATCCAAAACATATTTCACTTGCAAATGTAATACAAAATTTTGAGAATCCAAAAGTTGAGGAAGATTTTTTGCGGATGCAGGCTGTACCAATTGTGGAAGATGCTACCGAAACACAAATAAAGGTTAATGGAAATTGGTATGCAAGGAGTATAATCAATTTTGGCAGTACCTATAAAATTGGAGATTTCGTTCCTGATTTGATTGAATCAGTAATAATAGATAAAAATAAAAAACAGAC
>BNWW01000278.1 GCA_025999115.1 Bacteroidia bacterium | reverse complement strand
AGATTTTCGCACTTTTATGTGGGAATTTGCCGTGAAAAAATGGTACGAAACCATTCCCCGCGAATTATTATTTACGCTTCCCGACGAAACGGGACAAAACCGCACCATCGTTCCGATGCAATGGTGGACCTGCGGAGTAGGCTCAAAATGGGGCAATCGCGGCATCGAATTGACCGGCGCCGACGGTTTTCCCGGTTTCTTCGATTTTCTGAAACAAAAAATGGAAACGGAATTTGGAATCACGCCCGCTTGGATTTTAGACCAGTCGTTTTTCGATCGCGGCGGACAACCGGTGCGCGACATCGCGTGGGGTACGCAAGCTTGGTTTATCTGGGGACAAAGTATTACCGATATGCGCACTTTCAACGGTAAAAAATTTGCGTTCGCTCTCAACGGCGGCCGTATTCCGATGTACGAAGCCGTTCTAAACGATTGGGATCCTTACACCGGCGCCGGCACTTTTACCGGCGCCAATTACAACCAGATTAAAACCAAAGGTTACCACCGGAGCGCCATTGACGAAAACGGCGAACCGGTTATCCGCTCCATGTACGAACTCGGAACCGCACAAAATGCCGAATGGCTCGTCCTCGAATCGTGGTTTGATTGGCAGGAAGGCTCTACGTGGTATCGTAGCGGTCATCGCGAATACGCTTATCCCAATCAGCACCTCAACCTCTGCCGGGAATTTGCAGACAAAGAAACGACTTCTATTCTGTTGGAAGCCGAAAGTTGCGACGAATTTTACGATCTTTCGGCCGGTAACAACGGCGGCGCTTACCGTTTAAATTGGTACAAGGAAAGCGAATTTTCGAAAGATTATTGGGACGCTAATCTGGAAATCGATTTAGATATTTTCCGGCCTTTACACCAATTGTCGGAAATCACACTGCATACGGGAAGCATCGCTTCCACACCCAACAAAATCGAAGCCGGATTGCGCGATGTGTGGATGCTGGCGGGAAAAAACAATTCGATTTACACGAATGAATTAGACGGCGAACCGGTTGCCCGCTGGGACATCGCCACCAACAATAATTACCTGACAGACTTGGCATTAGGCGGTTATTCGGCTTGGGGAATCACGACGACCGGCAAAGTTGTCCGCTGTTCGCTTCCCAACGGACAACGTCCCAATCGCAACGATTCGTGGAATCTGGTCGATGGTGACAAAAACATGGTCGATTTGGATGCCAATAACGCCATGGTCTGGGCTGTGGACGACGAAGCCAATATCTACTACCGCAATTTTGCCGCTACCCGCCCGTGGGTAAAAATCGAAGGTAAACTCACTTCCATTACCGTGGACGAGCTTTTCGG
>BNWW01000277.1 GCA_025999115.1 Bacteroidia bacterium | reverse complement strand
TCGTAATCAACTAATCCGGTGTCTTCCTGTACATTATATTCCAATGCGACATAATTTAAACCCGAAAAATTGACGGGCGAACCGTGACTTAAATGTCCGCCGTGCGCCAGATTCAATCCGAGAAATTTATCGCCCGGATTCAAACAGGCCATAAAAACGGCCATATTGGCTTGTGCGCCGGAATGAGGTTGAACATTCGCCCATTCGGCTTTGAAAATTTGTTTCAAGCGGTCGATGGCCAATTGTTCGACTTCGTCCACCACTTGACAACCGCCATAATAACGCCGGCCGGGATAGCCTTCGGCGTATTTGTTGGTCAATACGGAGCCAGCGGCGCGCAGCACTTCATCACTCACAAAATTTTCGGAAGCAATCAACTCCAAACCCGACAATTGGCGGTGGTGTTCTTTGCTGATGAGATTGAAAATCAAATCGTCTTGTTTCATTATTGTATTTTTTTGTAATTATTGGAAAGTTGCGCAAAGGTAGAAATAATTTTTAAACTTTTGCTTACCTTTGCGGCCGCAAATTCTGAATCCAATGAAGTTATTTTACAAATTCATTTTTTTATTTTGGGGAGTTTATTTTCCCATTGCGCTGACCGCTCAAACGAACGACAGTACCAAAACAGCATCACCGGCATCGTCGCTGTTCCAATCATTGACTTTCGACGGAGTGATTAAAACCAAAATGGAAACCAGTACGGAAGCCGGTGTAACGCGATTTAACGTGCGAAACTCACGAATCGGTTTGCGTGGAGAAGGAAAATACGTTAGCGCCCGCATACAAGTTGAACTCAGCAAAGAAGGAAAATTTGAACCGCTCGATTTGTACGGAACTTTAAAATTGGCGAAAAAATTTTCTTTCCTTTTCGGACAACAGCACGTCCCTTTTGAAAACGATTATATTATTACACCGGCCACAATGATGTTTGCCAACCGCGCATTTGTGGGAAAATATTTTACTCCGGGTTCGCGCGACATCGGCGCTGTGGCACAATACCGGTTTCGTATAAAGCAATTTCCGATGGAAATACAAGGCGGTATGTTCAACGGCGGGAAAATCAACGACCCGCAATGGACGGGAAAACCTTCGTATGCTTTCCGGCTCATTGCCGGAAGTATGGACGGGTTTCGCTCATCGGCCAAATTATATAAATACACCAGTCCCGAACTCAATTTGCTACTCTGCGGAGCCGATGTTCACTACACCCACCGGCATTTGCGCGTGGAAGCCGAAGCGATGAACCGTAAATCAAACATTACGGGTAAAGATTTTTTTGGAGCTTACGTTCAGGGCGCTTATTCGTTCGATATAAATCATTGTAAAATAT
>BNWW01000276.1 GCA_025999115.1 Bacteroidia bacterium | reverse complement strand
TGCTCCCGGAACCATAAATTTCGCCGAAGCAATCATATCGTCGGTAGTAGGCTTGTATTTGAGGAAATACTCCGTTACTTTGGCATAAACCTCTTTGTAGCCATCAACAGCATATTTCGTATTAGGCGTTGCTTCAAAGGTTAATGTAGCAAGATCCGGTCGCGGCGTGTTTTTTGTATTCGGGTCAAGTGTTATTTCTGTTTTGCTTGATAGCGGCGTGATAGTTCCTTTTTCATCAACAGCAAATGTATTCCCGCTTTTGTCTTCAATGGTGGCAGGCATTTCGTCCGTCTCCACGGTATGTTCCTTCCCTTCTGCATCGGTAATAATAAAAACATATTTATCATTTTCACCTTTGGTTAGTGTATAATTACCGCTTTCGGCTATTTCGTCTTTTGTTCCATCTGCTTTTACCGGTAGCACTTTTATATCGGGATTAATATTGTAATCAACCGTATAAGCCGCTTTCTCTTCTCCGGTGCGAACATCGCCAACGCCTTTGCCGCCCGTCAGAGTTTGGTCTATATCGACTGTCATGTTATTAACCGCATCATACTTCGTCTCAAAATACCCCGAAATCAAGCGATTATCCGTATTAACAACAATGTCTTTAAAAGTAACCGCTACTTTTAAATTGCCAATGTAGGGAATACCCACATAGCCCTCGCCGGAGAATCGGCCGGAACCGGAAACTTTGGAGATAAACACCGGAAAATCCCCCGCCAAAACCGGCTGGCCGGGTATTAACTGCTCAATCGGTGTGCGATTGGTAATTTTCGTATCGGGCATGATGCCGCAATTGCGTTGCCGCTCCTGCTGCAAATCTTCTTTGTTTGGTATTTTTATACCTTTAATTGCACTATATTGATACGCATCGTTGATGACACAACGACTGCCCACGCGGTATTCATATTCCGTACCGTTTTTCAAGTTATAAACTGTGCATAATTCGGGTTGTGTAATCTCGCCGGTGTACCATTTGGATGAGCCTTTTTTGCGATATTCGACCGTATAATTCATCGCGTTTACATCCTGCCACGTGATGTTGACTTTGTTGTTTTCGTAGATGGCGCCCAAGGTGGTAACGATATTGCAATCAGCGGCATAGTCGAACCAAAATACTTGACTAAAACCGTTGTTTTTAATTATACTTGTTTCTTCAATGCCTTGTTTGGCAATGGCTCTTACCCGCCAAGCGTAGCGCATTCCCGGAATTAACATCGGTTGGGAAAGACTGTGAATGAAAGAGGGCGCCGGTGTCCTTTCGGTATAAAGGATTCTGGAATAAGTAAAGGCCGCTTCGGGATTTACCTTTTTGTCGTAAATTTCAGCCATGCTAA
>BNWW01000275.1 GCA_025999115.1 Bacteroidia bacterium | reverse complement strand
GTAATAACAGTAGAATCACAGGCATTCAAGGATTTAACGGCAAAAATCAACACGATTGCCAAATTCGTCGCCGCCATTCAGAGCAAGGCGGAGGAAGAGCCGGAAGACGGCTGGGTGGACAGTTACGAAGTCTGCACCTTTCTAAAAATCAGCGGACGCACGTTGCAGCGTTTGCGCTCCTCACATTCAATCAATTACTCGCAAATCAGGGGGAAAATCTTCTACCGTATCAGCGAAATACAACGTCTGTTACAGGACAATGTTATCCGCCGGAGCGACGAACATTTGCAGGACTTAATCAAAAACCACCAACTGTATGTTGAACAAAGACGAAATCTTAAAACGGACAAATAGCGGTTTGGATGTGTTCAAACACTGCATTGCGGGGCAATGGCGGGTCGGTCGCAATTTTTTCAATCCGCTTTACGAAGACAGGAAAGCCTCGTGCAATATCTATTATGACCGCCGCAGTCAAGCCTACAAGATGAAGGACTTCGGCAACGATGCTTTCAGCGGCGACTGCTTTGATATTGTCGGCAAAATCAAGGGCTTGGATTGCAATAATTCAAAGGATTTTATCGAAATCCTGCAAACGATTAACCGCGACTTGTCGCTGGGTATTGACGAAAACGATACTTCTTTTGTCGTTTCGGTTTCAACTCCCGACAGCAAGCCGAAAAAACAGTCCGAAAATATCCCGATACCCACCCCTAAAAAAGGAAAGCCGTATTCGGTTGTTCCGCAACCGTTTTCAGCAAGGGAAGTGTCTTTTTGGCAACAATACGGCATTACGCCTGAACTCCTGAAAACATACAAAATTGTTTCGTTGCGGGAATTTAAGAGCGAAAACAGCGAAGGTAAACCCTTTACTTTTTATTCGACCGACAATGAGCCGATATTTGGTTATCAGGGCAAAAGACATATCAAAATCTACCGTCCGTTTTCCGATGTGCGGTTTTTATACGGCGGTTTATTGCCCGAAAATTACTGCTTTGGCTTGGAACAACTGCCGTCCAAGGGCGATACGCTTTTCATTACAGGAGGCGAAAAAGATGTTTTGTCGCTGGCGGCAAAAAGCTTTCACGCAATCTGTTTCAATTCGGAAACGAGCAATATTCCGCAACCGCTTGTCAAAAAACTGTCTTTCCGCTTTAAGCACATTATCTTGTTGTACGATACGGATAAAACGGGTTTGGAATCGTCCGCCAAACACGAACAGCAATTATCCGCTTTGGGCGTGAAACGGCTCGTTTTGCCGCTTTCGGGAACGAAACAGGAAAAAGATATTTCCGACTACTTCAAATTTGGGAAAACGAAAGACGATTTCACACAACTTTTCATAGAATTTTTGGACAATCTATATTC
>BNWW01000274.1 GCA_025999115.1 Bacteroidia bacterium | reverse complement strand
TATTCGATTTAAGTTTTTTCAGAGAAAAATTCATCCGAAAATTTGAAATGGTCTATTTGGCCGAAGGCATATTCGGCGACAAAGTGAAATTATACAAACAAAATATTTCGGAAAACGAATTTATTATCGACACCAAACGAGGCGAAGAATCGCTTTGCCGGAGTCGCATTATTTGGCAATAAATTTATTCAATCTTTAATATTAAAAAAAGACGGCAAAATGAACAATGAAAGGTATGAGCTGAATAAAAACCTGGCTCAAATGTTGAAAGGCGGAGTGATCATGGACGTATCTACTCCCGAACAGGCGCGCATCGCCGAAGCGGCAGGTGCGGCGGCAGTCATGGCTTTGGAACGCATTCCGGCTGATATTCGTGCGGCAGGCGGTGTTTCACGTATGAGCGACCCGAAAATGATTCGCAGCATCCAAGAAGCAGTTACTATTCCCGTGATGGCCAAAGTGCGCATCGGGCATTTCGTCGAAGCGCAAATTTTGGAAGCCATCGAAATCGACTACATTGACGAAAGCGAAGTCCTCTCGCCTGCCGACGATAAATACCATATTGATAAAGTACAATTCAAAGTGCCATTTGTCTGTGGCGCCAAAAATCTGGGAGAAGCCCTCCGACGCATTGCCGAAGGCGCTTCGATGATTCGTACCAAGGGTGAACCGGGAACCGGCGACGTGATTCAAGCCGTCCGCCATTTGCGCGCCATGAACTCCGAAATCCGTCGCATCCAAAGTATGCAACAAGACGAACTGTATCACGCTGCCAAAGAATTGCAAGTGCCTTACAGTTTGATACAATTCGTACACGAAAACGGCAAATTGCCGGTTGTGAATTTTGCAGCCGGAGGCGTGGCTACTCCCGCCGACGCCGCTTTGATGATGCAATTGGGCGCGGAAGGCGTGTTCGTGGGTTCGGGTATTTTCAAATCGGGAAATCCCGCCAAACGGGCGCAAGCAATTGTGAAAGCCGTTACCAACTACAACGATCCCAAAATTTTAGCCGAAATTTCGGAAGATTTGGGCGAAGCCATGGTCGGCATCAACGAACAGGAAATTCAATTATTGATGGCCGAACGTGGAATATAAATAGTGGATAAAACGTTGAAAATAGGAGTTTTAGCCTTACAAGGCGGATTTATCGAACACATCCGGCATCTGCAATCATTGAACGTCGAAACAGTTGAAATCCGGAAAAAAGCGGATTTATATCAAGTATTCGACGGATTGATTATCCCCGGCGGTGAAAGCACAACCATCGGCAAATTATTGAAAGACTTGGAGTTATACGATGATTTGAAAGCAAAAATCGAAAACGGCTTGCCCGTTTTCGGTACTTGCGCCGGTTTGATTCTGCTGGCGA
>BNWW01000273.1 GCA_025999115.1 Bacteroidia bacterium | reverse complement strand
GACTATTATTGCTCACGAGCGGATGAATGTTTATGCCTATGTAGAAATCTTATACAGTTTGTTGAAACTTGGCATTGTTTTCTTGTTAGTTATTGGCAATTTTGATAAACTGATTCTTTACGCAGTCTTAACTCTTTGTGTAACGCTGATAAATACAACTATTTACAAAATCTATTGCGCGAGGAATTTTGCAGAATCTCATTATAAATTAGAATGGGATAAGGATATAATAAAACCGATGATAAGTTTTTCGGGGTGGAATTTGTATGAAACTTCCAGTTTTACGCTGAAAACACAAGGAGTGAATATGATTTTAAATATGTTTTACGGAACAGTATTAAACGCCGCTTATGGGCTTGCCAACCATGTTCAATATGCGGTAAGCAGTTTTTCGGAGAATTTTATGACAGCAGTGCGCCCTCAAATAATTAAATATTATGCGGAAAATGATATTCCTAAAATGCAAAGTTTGATAATCAATGCCTCAAAATATTCATTCTTACTGCTTTTTATGTTGTCATTTCCTTTGATAATTGAAAATCACTATGTTCTTCAATTGTGGCTTAAAAGTGTACCTGAATATACTGTAATGTTCTCGCAGTTATTTTTAGTTTACACAATTATATCTCAATCCGGATCAGTGGTTTTTTTCGCTATTCAGGCAACCGGCAAAGTAAAAAATTGGAGCATTTTTATGGGGACACTTTTTCTGCTTATTATACCCGTTTCATATTTTTTGTTCAAAGCAGGTTATCTACCTATTGTCCCGATGATAGCAAATATTATTGCTATAACAATATCTGCTGTTGTCAGAGTGTTAATTCTAAAACATCTTATTCCTGAATTTTCGATAAAAGTGTATGTCGTTAAATTTGTTGGTATTGCAATTATTATAGCCGTATTGTCGGCCTCAATTCCGCTCTATCTTCACTATCTTTTTAAGGAAGGATGCTTGAGATTTATTTTAGTTAGTGCGAGTTTTATAATTATTTTAGGATTAATGAGTTATTATATTGCTTTCAATAAACGTATGAAAAACAAAGTGTTATATCTGATTGGCAGCAAGTTAAATGCAATAAGAAAAAGATGACAAAGAATTATAAAAATATTGTGGTAGAAAATCAACTTTGCACTGCTTACGGCTCTTGTAAGGCTATTTGCTTGCCGAATTTTAACATATTTTTTGATACACAAGAAGTAGACGTCGCTGTTGTATAGTATTGCTGATTATGAAAAACAATGATCTGATGTGCAGGCCGTTGTTGTGAGAAATAAGGAAGATTTATTAAAATCTCAACAGTATAAACTAATTATGCAGATGTACTTATGATAAATTATAGTATAATAATACCACACAAAAATATTCCAAATCTGTTACA
>BNWW01000272.1 GCA_025999115.1 Bacteroidia bacterium | reverse complement strand
AATTACTACCGCACCCCCGCCACAAGCCCTCCTATCTCGAAATCGTGTTTTTTAACAAAATATTTTTGTAACAAATATCAAAATTTTGATTATATATTGTAACTTTGCCCCTAAACTTCGATATATTTTTCAATTTTTAGTGGTAAAAATATGAATAATAACACAATAAACAAGGGCGCTTCATAGACGCCCAACACTCGTTAATTATCTAACAATTAAATATTTACTTTTAAATTCATTCGTATGAAACATTTTGACTTTTTTAAACTTTTTTTCAGGCCTTTTAGGCTATCCGTGTTGCTATCTGCTGTTTTAATGTTTGGTAGCATGAATGCCTATGCTCAATGGATTCCATGGACAGAAAACTTTGGTACTGCAAATAAAGCAATATTTACAGGAACTTCTAATAACACTACGTGGATTACACCTTCTGCTACTGCAAGTGGAACTTATGGAGTGCGAGTTGGCGGAGCCCCAAGCGGAAGCATTGATTTAGTAGATGGGGTTTCTGGAAAAGCATTGCAAATAACAGGACCAACTACTGCGAGTATTACTAAATTTGGTGTTTATAGTTGGACATCTCCAAGTGCTTTGGCTTATGTAAAATGCAAGTTAAAAACACTATCACCTTCAAATGCAGTTTTTAATTTTGGTTTAGGTAATGCTACTATTGGTTCAGGCAATAGTTCTGCTACTACTTATAATGACAGAATGGTGTGGCTTACAATAACCTATACAAATGGCAGTATTTCTGGCGTACAATATGTGGATGACGGAGGTGGAACAACAAATAATCGTAAAGTATCCATATCAGAACATGGTTTTTTAGTTGATACATGGCAAGATATTGAAATATATGCCAATAATTCAAATGACAATATTCAATATGGCAGAAATGGAGCAACACTTAATTTATCGTCTGCTCACTGGGATTTATGGGTTGGTGGAGTTCAGATATTAAGTAATGCGGAAAAAGTTAGGGCCGCTACACTGTTCACAGTTGGAACTAAGTTAGAGGGTTTTAGATTTGGTGCAGAATCTTGTATAAATAATGAAGGAAAACTTCTTATTGATGATTTAGAATATTCCAACGCTTTACCATCTGCCCCCACCTGCACCAAACCAACTCTCGTAGATTTCGACGAAGCCAATCTTGACGAAATCACAGCCACAAGTGTTTATGCGCTGGCAGAAGTAGCAAATACCGGCGGTTGTGAAGTTACCGACTACGGTTTTGTATATGGTACAAGCGAAGATAATCTTGAATTTTTGGTAGTTGCCGATGAAGATTTTGACAAGACTATTGGAGGACTTTCGCCCACCACCACCGATTACATTGCCGCTTATGCAACTAATGATGCAGGAACGGCTTACAGCGATACAATTAGTTTC
>BNWW01000271.1 GCA_025999115.1 Bacteroidia bacterium | reverse complement strand
AAACTGTTCCGCGCGATTTGCTTAAATTCTTTTTGTATCAAATAACTTAACATTATTCCAATCGTGTTTTAAATTTCTTCAAACTAATTCCCATAATTACTACAATCATAACGACCAACACTGCCATTTCGACCAAAATATGCTCTACGCCGGCGCCTTCGATCATCACTTTGCGGATGCCTGAAATGTACCAGCGAGCCGGTATAAGGCATGAAAACCATTGCAGGATTTTCGTCATACTTTCGACCGGAAACAGCATCCCCGACAAAATCATCATCGGCATCATCATTCCCATACCCGAAGCCAGCAGTGCAGCGACTTGTGTTTTCACCACCGACGAAATAAACAGTCCAAGCGTCAACGACAACACAACAAAAATCAGTGAAAAAACTTGCAACCAAATCAAATTACCGGTTATCGGAACATTCAACACAAAAACCGACAGAAACAAGATGAGTATCAATATAAACCAAGAAATGATGAAATACGGCACCATCTTTGAAATCACAATGTACATCGGTTTCACGGGCGAAGCCAACAATACTTCCATCGTGCCGGTTTCTTTTTCGCGGACAATGGCAATCGACGTCATCATCGTACAAATAATGATGAAAATAAATCCCATCAGTCCCGGAACGAAATTATACGAACTGCGCATTTCCGGATTGTAAAGCATTTGTACCGAAGGAATTATCTGTATCGGAACTTGCATTTCCCGCATCAATTCCTGCTGATAACCGGCTATAATACTCGTTGCATAACCGTTCGCCACATTGCCCTGATTCGGGTCGCTCATATCAATAATAAATTGAATAGCAGCATCTTGCGTATGGTAAAGCGATTCGCTGAAATCTTCACTGAAAACGATGGCGAAAGCGATTTTTCCCTGCTTGAAGAGCGGTTCTACTTCATCGGGACTTTGCAAAATCGCCACCACATCAAACGATTCACTCGCTTTGAGGCGTTCGATAATTCGTTGCGTGGAAATATCGTTCGACGGGTCGTAAATCGCTGTCTTCACGTATTTAACTTCCGTACTGACGGCAAATCCGATAATGAAAATCTGCACCACGGGAATGACGATAATCAACAGCACCGTGCGCATATCGCGGAAGATATGGTAAAATTCTTTTCTGATAAATGCTAAAAATTGTTTCATGTTTTAGGGGGTTAGGGGTTAATCATTTCGAGTTGCTTTTCGCGCCAATTTCCGAAAAACTTCATCCATCGAATCGGCATTGAACTGTTTCCGCAAGTTTCCGGGGGAATCCAAGGCATCGATCCGTCCATCGACCATAATGGAAATGCGGTTGCAATATTCGGCTTCATCCATATAATGCGTTGTAACAAAAATAGTTATACCTCGTCCGGCCGCTTCATAAATCAATTCCC
>BNWW01000270.1 GCA_025999115.1 Bacteroidia bacterium | reverse complement strand
TTTAAGGAAATAGCCCTGCAAGGCATCTCCATTTATGCTTTGGAACAAACAGAACAATTAGCGAAACAGTTGGGAAAAGAAAAAGAAATTTCCTTTTCCGGTCCGTTGATAAAAAAGATGCGCACAGCAGCGAAAAAAGCTTGGTGGAATCCCAAAACCGGTTTGTTTATTCATCCGAATCACGATCAAGTATCTTACACTTCGCAAGTGTGGATGGTGTTGGGCGATGTCGTAACCGGAGGGGAAGCGCAAAAAGCCTTGAAAATCCTCTCGCAAGCAAGTAATGTGTGCAAGCCCGGAACACCCTATTCCTATCACTATTATGTAGAAGCATTGATTCACAGCGGATTGTTTCATGAAGCTCGTGAAGCGGTCGATTCTTATTGGGGCGGAATGGTGCGGAAAGGCGCCGATACATTCTGGGAAATCAACGACCCCACCAATGAATTTTTATCGCCGTATCGTTTTTATCCAATGAACAGTTATTGCCATGCGTGGAGTTGCACTGCAGTTTATTTTATTCGGACATATCCGGAGATTTTTCAGAAAATTTCTTTATCTTTTTAGTACCGCAAGCGATTCTAAAAAGATGCCGGTAAGCAATGAATTTTTATTGTTTGCGCTTGCAATCTCGAAAAATTCATGTAATTTTGTCCCCATAATTTTTCGATAATAACGTTAGATGTATTCCAATGAAAAACTTGAATGCGAACATAATTGATGAAATAAATAAACGATTGCCCGATAAGGAAAAAACAGTACATTATTTAATGGATACGCTTTGTATTGCTAAAGAATCGGCTTATCGCCGGCTTAAAAGCCAAATTCCGTTTACGTTTGAAGAAGTTGTGACTATTGCACAAAATCTTGATTTTTCGATCGATAAAATACTTGGGCGAGATGTGGATAATCGCGTTTTTTTTGATATGCCGGTAGATATAACCCAAGCGCCGGCTAAAATCTTTCAAGATATGCTTGAGAACTCTCGTTTTGTTTTGCAGAAATTAGCTTCTTCGGAAAAACAGAATACCATTGCAGCCGTTAATCAGCTGCCTTTCCGCTATTTGCCATTTAAAACACTTTTTAAATACGAATATTGTCATTACCTCTACACCAACGGCTATATACCTCTGATGACTCAATTTTCGGAAATTGCCATTACGCCTCAAATGGAAAGTTTGCATGAAAAATGCGCGGATTATTTTGCACATTTGAAAAGGGTCGAAAGGAACGACCAATTCCGAGGGCGTTTCTCCAAACGTGCATTTGAAACGCAACGGGGCATCGGGTGTACCTTTTAAAAGGTTGATGTCAAAGCTGAAATAACCGGTCAAGTGTTCACCAAAATCCACAATCACACCGGATTGCGTTTTGAACGAGCGCAGATATAAAC
>BNWW01000269.1 GCA_025999115.1 Bacteroidia bacterium | reverse complement strand
AGCACCTGACGTTTGCAGACTACAATGATAAGAGCAAAGAGGAATATCAGGGGGTTTATTTCAAGTGGGGCAGCCTTACAGGTATCTCGTCTTCAGGTACATATTCTCAAGGTAATGCGACAATTTATCCGATGGGAGGCGAGGCCACTACCGTTGCTCCGGCTTATGTCGATATTCCTTACGCTCATACTGATCCCGTCGGCACCATTTATGCCGGTAATTCCAACCTCCTGACCGAAGTAGCCCATGACACTCTCTCCGGAGTAGGTGATATATGCAAGTATTTAACAGAGAGGGGTTGGGCTCCACTGGGTAAACGATGGCGGATGCCTGTCGACTCTGAGTTTGGTCCCGCTAGCGGTTACACTAGCGTTGGCACTTTTGCTCCTATTGTCGGGGCTATAGACGGTACCACTGCTATTCCCGCCGGATACAGGAAGCAAAACTCAAACACCCCGTATTTCCCCGCTTCCGGAAACCGTGCAACGAACATGGGCGGTGTGGGTACGGTCGGCAACTACTGGTCTTCATCACCGAGAACTCCTGATGACTACGCCTTCTTCTTGAACTTCAACAGCTCGATGCTAAGCGTCGGGAACTACTATGGCAACAGGGCGACCAGCATGCCTGTCCGCTGTGTTGCAGAATAATGGTATATACTTGATAGGTGCAAATTCATTCGCGCCGGTGTCGGGTATATTTTTACGTGTGTGGAGTGTGGAGGCGCGGTTGTGTGTCTCCACACTTTTTTTAGTTATTTGCGTTCAAAAAAACCTTATTTCCACCTTTGATTTTAAAACAAAACGACCTTAGTAGCAATGATGATAATTCCTTAGCGCCTTTTCGCACCAACACAGGTTTTTACTGCTGACCCGTTATAGCCGAAGCTACAGACAGAACAACAGTAGATATGGCTGCTAAATGTGCCGAATTTGATGATCCTTGGCAGGAACTCGCATGTAACTTTGTAACATATACTTTCGGAGAAACCAATGCTTGCGTGAAGGTCGTTGCCGCTCAGTCTTTAAAATTGGGATTTCAAACCAATTTGGATGGTATCGTTGTTCCTGTTTCGCAAGATAAAATAGGCGAAGAAATTCGTTATCTTTTGGTGTTTGATATTACCAAAGATCCATTCGGCGACCGGGTTTTGGAAATTTCGGGACAGCAGTCGCCTGTTCCCTGCAAACTCAATTTAGGCGAATTGCTCAAAAAACAAACCTATTATTGTCATCTTTCTCTGTCGCAATGCTTTATGCCCTTGTTCGGCGAAGGTTTAAAACTCTTTTCGGCAGGACTTTATCAATAGGCAAAAGACAAATTTGTGGAGGCTCGAAGTTGTTACGATTTGCCGGCAAGCGGTTATGTGGAAGGACGTATTGTCCGGCGATCTGGTAATTTT
>BNWW01000268.1 GCA_025999115.1 Bacteroidia bacterium | reverse complement strand
ATTGTACGCAACCTTGCCGCTTACGATTATTCAACCGTTGAATTGAAGAGTTTGGTCGATATGGTAGCAACTGCGCCGGGCGCAGTGAGGAATACAGGACTTTTGATAACTGCGACGAACAATATAGGCGTTTATTATGCCAATACTTGCGATAACAGCGAAATTTATGCATTAAAAGGACGAAACGCCTTGGGAACGGATTTTCTCATTCCGACACAATACGATTTTGACAGTTCTTCGGGTTACGGCGGCTCTTCTTCGGTAGAAATATTAGCAACAGAAGATAATACGGAAGTAACCATTACGCCGACAAAAAATTGTGTGGGACACCCCGCCAATGTGCCTTTTACTATCAGTCTTAACAGAGGACAAAGTTTCTGTCTTCGCGCTTCGAGCATTAGAAAAGAAGATCATTTATTTAATACAACAGTAGTTTCCGACAAGCCTGTTGCAGTTAATTATACCGACGATTCTCTTGCGGGGCCGGGAGTCGATTTGATCGGCGACCAGCTTGTTCCCGTCAATTTATTAGGAACGGATTATATTGCCGTCAGCAACAATCAAGGCACCGGTAATGATATTGTTTACATTTTCCCGACACAGGACAATACGCAGGTTTATGTGGATGGAGCGCCTGCGCCTTACGTAACACTTAACCGGGGAGGCAGCGCCAGAATTGAAATTCCAAACAGCAATCAAATACAGGCAAGACACATTACTTCCGATAAACCCATCAGCGTATTGCAATATACGCGCAAAGTCAACGAACCCGGCGCAAGCATCTTGCCGGCTCTTTCCTGTACCGGCTCGCGCGAAATTTCCTACAAACAAACAGGCAATGCCCTCCGGGTTACCATTGTTACAAAAATCGAAAATACCGATGGTTTTTTGGTAGACGGCAACAATCCCTATCTTCTACCACAAGGCAGTTTTACTGCTTTGGCAGATGGCAGCGGATGGGCATATTGCAACAGGGAGATGTCCACTTCGCCCAACCAAGTCTTGCGAATTTCAAATACAAAGGGGTTTTTCCACGCCGGTTTTTTCGACAATCCGGGAACTACCTGCTCTTTTGGTTTCTTTTCCAATTACAACAAAATTTCCCTTGCCGGCAATACCGGCAAAGCGTATTACCGCACCGGTGAAACCATAAACCTTATACTTGCCGACACCGCAAGTCTGGAAAACTTCTTCTGGACAGGTCCAAACGGCTTTACTTCCAACGCTTTCAGTCCACAGATAGAAAACTGTACGGAGTCAAATGCAGGGATGTATGTGGTAGCCGCTTCGCACAAGGATGGTTGCCCCATTGAGCCGGACACTTTTTACGTTCATGTTTTCCCCGAAGCCAAAGTGCAAGAACATACTATCTGCTTCGGAAACGATATTACCTTAAGCGCTCCGG
>BNWW01000267.1 GCA_025999115.1 Bacteroidia bacterium | reverse complement strand
TGGGATATTGATACAATTTTTAAAACTGCTATTCAGAATGCTGTTGAAATGTGTAAAGATAATGACGAAGATAACAATGAAGAATAATGGTTGCAGAAAGATTTTGGGAATTTCTTGGTGGCGAAGGTGCTTATAATGAATTACTTGATTGTTTTGAGAAAGCAGGTATTGAATTGCGACCGGAAATTGACACTTATTTTGCTCGATTCAACAAAAATTAGTTGATTGATACAAAAGAACTATTTGTCTACATGACAGTTTTCCGCCTACAAGCAATCGTCCCAACGATATTGACGTGACGTTCAGCTCTTTTTGAGATAGATTGCGGTACGATTGTTTAGACCGTAAAATAAACGAAACAAGAAAGTCAAGAATAGTTATGCGCATTCTAATCCAACGAGTTAAAAAAGCCTCCGTTACCATCGACGGACAAATCAAATCCTCCATCAACCAAGGTTTATTGGTTTTATTGGGAATTGAAGAAATCGACAACCAATCGGATATTGATTTTTTAGTCAAAAAAACCGTTAATCTCCGCATTTTCAATGATGAAGCGGGTGTGATGAATCGTTCCGTTTTAGACATCGACGGAGAAATTTTGTGTGTGAGCCAATTTACTTTGTATGCTTCTACGAAAAAAGGCAATCGTCCGTCGTATATCCGGGCGGCGAAACCGGAAATTGCGATTCCATTGTACGAACAATTTTGCCAATCGTTGAGCCTTGCTTTGAATAAATCTGTTCAAACCGGAACGTTTGGCGCTGATATGCAAGTGGAATTGTTGAACGACGGGCCGGTTACAATTTGGATTAATTCGAAAGAAAAAGAATAATCAACTCATCCGGTTCTTATAATCCTCGTAAGCAAACCGGCGGAGCGTTTCAAGCGATCCGTCCGTTTTCAAAATACATAAATCGGGATGCGGAATACCGTTAAACATCGTGGTTTTAACTGTGGTATAATGAATCATATCTTCAAAAATGAGAGGATCGCCGATTTTTAATTCGGTATCGAAACTCCAATCGCCCAGAAAATCGCCGCTCAAACAGGAATTTCCGCCCAAACGGTAAGTCGGTTTGCCTTCAACCGGTTCTTGATAGGCGTTGCGAACAACCGGTTTATAAGGCATTTCCAAACAATCGGGCGTGTGGCAAGTAAACGAAATATCCAAAATAGCGGTTTTAATGCCTTTATTTTCAACAATATCGACTACGGAAGAAACCAAAACGCCGGTTTGCCAGACAAACGCCGCGCCCGGTTCCAAAATCAATTCCAAATTCGGATATTTTTATCTAAATAAAGCGGAATCGGATCATCGGGAAAATAGATTTCTTCCAAACGTTTGGCGATGCCGACAATGGCGATTTGTCCGTATAATCCCAAATCTTTCAAAGCATCCGTAGCGGCATGT
>BNWW01000266.1 GCA_025999115.1 Bacteroidia bacterium | reverse complement strand
ATATGAAAAAAAATCTTTGTTTTTTATGGCTCTTTTTATTGTCTGTATCTTCCATAGTATCGGCTCAAAAGACAAAAATAGCCTGTATCGGCAATAGTATTACCGAAGGTGTAGGCGCGCCTTTCCATCGTGCGCAGGCATATCCTGCCGCATTGCAAGCCTATCTCGGAATCGAAGAATATGAAGTGATGAATTTCGGCGTGAGCGGACATGCTTTGCTCCGCAAATCCAATGCTCCGTATTGGGGGACCGATAAATATCAGGAAGCTTTGGCTTCTCAACCGGATATTGTGATTATCAAATTGGGAACAAACGATTCTTCTCCGGGCAATTGGACATCCTATAAAAACGAATTTAAGAGCGATTACATTGATTTTGTCAATTCGTTTAAAAATTTGGCGAGCCATCCCAAGATCTATCTGTGTTATCCCATTACCATGTTCCCCGAAAATAGCGCTCAATCGGCTGTATTGGTCAATGAAATCATTCCTAAAATTGCCGAAGTAGCCGTTGCGACCGGCTCGGAAATAATTAATTTGAATGACGTTTTTAAAGGTCAAAAAGCAGAATTTTATGCGGACGATTTGCATCCCAATGTGATGGGCGCTCGCCGTATGGCTTATCTGATTGCGCAAGCGATTGATCCCGGATTTAATAAAACGGAAAACGCCATTAATCTGCTTTCTTACGTTTTGCCGTTCAACAGAACGGATAAATTGCTTGAAACCTCTTCTTCCATATCTGATTTGAATATTTCTCCGCTGCTCGACAATAAAGCGACAACGGTATTAAGCACTCCGTTTCAAAATGGAATGTATTTCCAAGTAAAGCTATCCAGCAAACAGAAAATGACTTCCTATACGATTACTGCCGACGAAGTAGAGGGTAGTCCTAAATCGTGGACATTGCAGGCTTTAGTGGGCGATACTTGGACAACCATCCACTCGCAAAACAATGTCGCTTTTCAAGCAAAAGAAACCAAGTTGTTTGAAATTGCATTCAGTTCCTATGCAACGATCCAAAGCGCATCGGAATACCGTTTGGTCATTACGGCTAAAAACGGAACAACCGGTAATAACCTGACTATTGCCGAGTGGCAACTGTTCGGCAGTCCTGCGGTATTTGATGATTCGGTTACTTCCAACGGAGGCGTTATCACCGACAAATATAATCTGACCGGACATCAAGGAGCGCAATTTATCAATGACAAAATCATTGATACCAAGTATTGTGCAGTCGAAAAAGGTTATACCTACTGGTTTCAATATGAATCGCCGCAACCGGTTAGCGTAAAAGCATATACTTTAACCGCCGCCGAAGACGTTCCCGACCGGGACCCCAATGACTGGACATTGGAAGCCTCCAACGATGGCGTTCATTGGGATATTTTAGATAAGCAAATTTGCCAATATT
>BNWW01000265.1 GCA_025999115.1 Bacteroidia bacterium | reverse complement strand
GAGATGTTGTGCGCAACGTCTCTTCAGAAGCAAAATACCGGCGTAAATTTGCCGTATTTGCTGACAACAACGCCTTCGCTGGTAGTTGCATCCGATGATGGTTTAGGCATCGGTTACACGCATCTTCGGGTGCGCGGAACAGACCAAACTCGTATTAACATGACTATCAACGGCGTACCGCTCAACGATAGCGAAAGTCAAGACGTGTTTTGGGTAAATATGACCGATTTTGCTTCGGGACTTTCCAATGTGCAAGTGCAACGCGGTGCCGGCACTTCTACGAACGGTTCATCGGCGTTTGGCGCAAGCGTGAATATGCTGACCGATGCGGTGGCGGCAAAACCTTACACTTCCATCGGTTTTAACGGCGGCTCGTACAACACCTTTCGCGAAACGGTAAAAACCGGCACGGGACTTCTGCCTTCGGGCTTTGCTTTCGATGCGCGTTTCTCGAAAATCAATTCCGATGGCTATTTAGATCGCGCTTTTTCCGATTTGTATTCCTATAATTTTTCGGGTGCGTATTTTAATGGCGGGACAATGGTAAAATTGCTCGTTTTTGGCGGGAAAGAGAAAACGTATATGGCTTGGGATGGCATCAGCGCCGAAAAATTAGCCGAAAATCCGCGTTACAATCCCGCAGGAAAATATACCGACGACAACGGAAACGCTGCTTTTTATAACAATCAAACGGATAATTATGCGCAACAACACTCGCAACTGCATTTTGCGCACATATTCAATAATCATTGGAATGTGAATGCGGCTTTGCATTATACCCACGGCGCGGGTTTTTATGAACAGTATAAAGTCGATAAAAAATACAAAGATTACGGTTTATTATCATACATAAACAAGGATAATGAGGAAATCAAACGGGGCGATTTAATTAATAACAAAAAATTGGATAACGATTTTTACGGCCTTGTAGCTTCGGCAAATTACAAAAACCGGGCATTGAGTCTTTCGTTTGGTGGTGCGGCCAACAACTATATCGGCGATCATTTCGGAAATATCGTTTGGGTAAAAAATTATCCGCAGACGGTAAAAGATTTAGAATATTATCGAAATACCGGCAAAAAATTCGATGCAAATTTTTATACAAAAGGCGCTTATAATATTCTTGATGAATTTTCGGTATTCGGAGATTTGCAATATCGTCGTATAAATTATTCAATATCAGGTATTAACGATGAAGATTTACAGGAAATACCAATTAACGAACATTTCAATTTTTTCAATCCGAAAGCAGGATTTAATTTCTCAAAAGACGGACATAACGCCAATTTCAGTTTTGCGATTGCCAACCGCGAACCAAGCCGCAAAAACTACACCGAAGCAGGTATTCACGACATCCCGAAACCTGAACGATTGTTTGATTACGAACTCGGTTACAGTTTTTCGCAAAACCTGTTTTCCGTCGGAGCAAACCTTTATTA
>BNWW01000264.1 GCA_025999115.1 Bacteroidia bacterium | reverse complement strand
GATTCAAACATTGTTAAGTTTATTTCTAAATTCAAAAATAGAAATCTGAAAATAATTTCAGTAATACATAATTCTTTGTTGACACCATTGGTTAATTATTATGCTTTGAATGAGTTTAAGCTACATAAAAACGGCCTCTCATTCTTATTGCCTTTGTTGCGTTCTAATTTATGTGTTTGTATATTGAAAAAAATATATAGATGTAAGCATTATTCCCATTATATAAGATTGCAGCATGATAGTGATAAAATCGTTTTTGTAGCTCCAAAGAATGAAGAAGATTTGTTTTTTATTTTAAGAAAAAAAATATCAAATATTTCTGTAATTTGTAATTCCATTTCTTTACAGAATTATAATTTAGGGCAAAAGGAAAAAGAAATATTATGGGTGGGAACTCCGGACTTTTCAATAAAACGTATTGATATCATGTTGGAAATTTGGAGTATAGTCAGTTTGAAATTTGAGGATTGGACTTTAAGGATTTTGGGCGATAGTCTTTTTTTAGTTGAAGCAAAAAAAATTGCGTTGAATTTGAATCTGAAAAAGATAAAGTTTGAAGGGAGGGTTGATCCTAATGAATATTATAAAACAGCGTCATTTTTATGCATGACATCTACCACCGAGAGTTTTGGGTTAGTGCTAGTGGAAGCGATGCATTATGGGGTAGTTCCGTTTGCATTTGACAGCTTTCCGGCTATTCGAGAAATTATAGATGATAAAAAAAATGGCTTTATCATCCCTAAATTTAAGATTGAAGAATATACTTCAGCTTTGATGAGCCAAATGGAAAACGAAAGCAGAATTAATGAGTTGAGAAAAGCGGCTATCGAAAAATCGAAAAAATTCAATATGAGTGCTGTTGGAAATGAGTGGATTAATTTATTGAATCATTTGTGATAGTATGAAACATCAGTACAAAACAATTTTAGCCAATCTGAATGCCATCCTTTTAATTGTTGGATACCCATTGTTTACAACCATTTTTATGGGTTCCAATTTTGAAAGCGAAGCAACCCGTTCTTATTCTATTGTCTATCGTGGTTTCGCATTAGTTATTGCTTTATTAACGATATTTGCTCATGGAATAAGAAAACCGAAATCATGGGATGCAGGAATAATATCTTTTTTTGTATTATGGGTTCTTTATATATGTCGTATTATATACGATCTTTTTATACGTAATGATTCTTATTTGATAAATGAAGCCAATAAGCAGTATTTGTGTCTTTTCATTTTTGGTGGAGTTTTAATTCCGACTATTGCTTTTTATTCAAGCCATAAGTGTTTAGATTTTGAAAAGATATTTAAATGGCTCTTTTTCTTATTAATTTTTGTGGTTTTGAAGGGGGTTTTTAATGATAGGGTATCTTCTGCAACTAACCGAGCGTCCTTAAACGCGGCGGTTTCTACTCTTCAATTTGGGACGTTAGGCGCTATTCTCT
>BNWW01000263.1 GCA_025999115.1 Bacteroidia bacterium | reverse complement strand
AATGGAATTTGTAATCCGGCTGACCGAATTTTACGCACAGTTCCGCGCGGTAGGCGTTAATTACAACCAGGTTGTAAAGGAGTTGCACAGCCATTTTTCCGAGAAAAAAACACTCGCTTTGCTCTACAAACTGGAGGGCTTGACACGTGAATTTGTCGCATTAAATCAAAAAATCATTGATTTGGCAGTCAGGTTTGAACATCAAAATAATTCGTAATTTTTAATTCGTAATTCGTAATTGAAAAAAATGGTTGCAAAAATAAACATCGGGAACAGTCTTTACGGCGCACTTTCCTACAATCAGGAGAAGGTGGACGAAGGTGCAGGAAAGATTTTGACAAGCCATTTGGTACACGTTCCCGCCGATGGCAAATTCAATGTGCCTGCCCTGATGGAAGATTTTCTGCGGTGGATGCCTTCGCCCGAACACCTGCCCACGGCAAAACCCGTCATACATATTTCCATCAACCCGCATCCCGAAGATAAACTAAGCGATGAACAACTCTCGGACATCGGGCGGGAATATATGGAAAAGCTGGGCTATGGCGGACAGCCTTATGTTGTTTTCAAGCATTCAGACATCGAGCGCGAACATATTCATATCGTATCGCTCCGGGTGGACAGCGGGGGCAAACTGATAAAGGACAGTTTCGAGCGGAAACGTTGCACGGAAATTTCACGGCAGTTGGAACAGCAATACAATCTGCATTTGGTTGATGGAAAGAAACAGGGCGAAGGGTGGCAGTTTTCACCGATAGACATTTCCAAAGGCAATTTGAAACGGCAGATTGCCGCGGTTATCAAACCAGCCGCCTCGATGTATCATTTTCAGACAATGGGCGAATATCGGGCGCTACTCTCCATCTATAATACAGGTGTAGATGAAGTGAAAGGGGAATTGCACGGCAAGCCCTACCGGGGACTGGTTTATTCCGCTTTGGACGAAAGCGGGAACAAAGCCGGTACGCCGCTCAAATCTTCCCTTTTCGGGAAAAGTGTCGGCTACGATGCTTTGGAGAAACACTTTGAAAAATCCAAAGAACAAATCAAACAGCACGGTTTTAGGGAAAAGACACGTATTGCGGTGGGCGATGCTTTGAGAAATTCACGCAATGAAAAAGGGTTCCGGGCGGCATTGCAGGAAAAAGGCATCGACCTTGTGCTGCGGAAAAATGAAGAGGGGCGCATCTATGGGGCAACCTTTATCGACCACAACGAGCGGAACTGTGCGTAAAATTCGGTCAGCCGGATTACAAATTCCATTGCCGCACGGTCGGTTTTCACTACCCGGAACTCTTCCAAAAAGACACGTGCGGCAATAAACCGTGCGTGTGTCGGAATGCCCGACTGCTCAAAAAGAGCGAGGTAGCGGGCGTGTTGGACGGCTGTAAAGTTTACCGAATAGCGGTAAACGGCAGGGTCGTCGGCGGGACTTCGTCCCCCTTTGCCCCG
>BNWW01000262.1 GCA_025999115.1 Bacteroidia bacterium | reverse complement strand
AGTTTATCGTTACCGGATTCGGATAAATTTCCAAGGCGATATTGGCTTTGTCCGGCGAGTAGATCGACGAAGATTTGTATTCCGTCCAATAAAATTTTTCCCAACCGCCCCAATCGTATCGGTTGCAGTTCATTGCTTTGGTTCCGTTTTCGGAACAAACCACCGCGTTGCTGCGCAAACTTTTCAGGCCAAACATATTGTTGCTGTTTTGCAGATTGTGCCACAAAAATTTGGAGAAAGCGGCGCGATTGTTTCCCAAAACCATCGGATTATTCAGCCCCGTTGTAGTGATATACTGTCCGTTTGAAGCTTTCAACTCAATGAAATTGCCGTTTTGTTCGACGGTAAAAACGCAATTGGGTGTGATGGTAGCGCTGTTGCAAATCACCTGATTTTGCTCGTTGAAAGTTACATATTTGTCATTATTTTTGATGACAATCTGTTTTTCGACAGGCGTTTCGGGCAAAGCGAAACTGATGACAAAGCCGGCAAAATTGAATCCGCCTTCTTCCATATAAAAACGGAAAACATGCGTGCCTGCGGTCAGATTTACGCTGCTGGGTAACGAGAAAGTAGTCCATGTTTGTAAACCGCCTGTAAGCGGCACGTTTATTGTTCCGGTTTTGTCCACGCCATCTACTTCTACATGAAAAGCGCCGTTGTTGTTGGGCGAGGCCATGCGAAATTCAAACTTGTAAGCGGCGGTGGCGGGAACGTTCAGTTGGTAGTCGATCCATTCGCCGGCTACGATGTTGAAAATATTGGCATTGCCGTCGGAACAAGGTTCGATGTCCACACCGTCGTGGCGATAGATTTCTCCTTCGTTGATGGCATCGCTGTCATGATAAGTAATTCCTTCGCCGCCGGTGGTGTAATTTTCAGCCAAAAATGTGTTGGGGATATTTTTTACGCCGATTACCGGGTCGGGAAACGATATTCCCGTTTGATACACCCGTTGAATGGTTCCGTCTTCGTTGTAATAAAGATTATCCACGCAAATGGAACGCGCCGCACCTTTATAACCTTTTCCGGCGGAAAGTACATTGTTGTGATAAAAAGCGTACCATTGTCCTTTGTATTCCACGATAGTACCGTTGCGGTTACACCAAGCTATCTGAATGTAAAAATAGATGGAACTTACAATAACAGTAAGGTTTTTTCGGGTCTATATACTATGACTCCCGTCGAAGGCGCATTTTATCCATACGATGAAGAAAATAATACGGTGATCATCATCGACAAGAAAACGGTGCAAGATTTTACGGTAACTCCTTATCTGGATGTCAATTGGGTGGAAGAACCGCATTTCAATCCCGTCGATTCCTGTATCGAAGCTTCGTTCAAATTTATACGCAACTCACATCCCGATTATTTTATGCCCGATGTGTTGGACGCCGGTTTGTTTGTTTCGAGCAATCAATATGTAGGAAACAACAACTATTACTCCGATATCATAAACGGT
>BNWW01000261.1 GCA_025999115.1 Bacteroidia bacterium | reverse complement strand
AACAAACCTTTTACTACTCTTTCCTTCCAACTCGGTTTTGGTGACTCCAGATCTTGCATTTCTGTATCGTTGTTCGATTGATTTTGTTTTTCTTTCTCCAATTTGATTCGGTTTTCTTCTTCTTTTAATCGTTTTTGTTCTTCTCTTTTCAACCTTTTTTGCTCTTCAACTTCCAATCGTTTTTGCTTTTCTTCTGCCGATTCGGATGTAAAGATGCTAAATGGATTTTTTGGTTTTTTAGTTGTTTTTGTATCCGTTTTTTTCTCCAAAAGCGGATTTCCGAATATATCCGACGGTATCGGCTTGGTTATTTCTTCCGGTTTGGAACAATTTTCTTTCCCCAGAAGCAACATTCCCAAGGCGCTCGCCCGACTTAAATCGCCGTCAGCCAAACGGACGGTTTGTTTGGTTTGTTGAGCGAGTAACTTGTCCATGTTTTTGAGGGCGGCACCGCCTCCGGTCAGTACGATGCCGGATTTTAAAGCATCCGCATAGCCCGATTGTTGAATTTGCCGGTGGATATTGGTGGCTATTTCGGTGGCTCGCGCTTCGATCCATTGATTCAAATCGGTATTGTCTTCGTCGGTAAGGGCGTTGCCTTCGGTTCGTTTCAGATTTTCGGCTTCGGCTTCCGAAAGACTGCTTTTGAGGGTGCAAATGTCTTTGGTAATGGCGTTTCCACCCATGGGAAGTGTTGTTAAATAACGGAGCTTATCGTCGGTGTAGATGGAAATGTAAGTGAGTCCGGCGCCGATTTCGACCAAAATGCAGCCGGATTTTTTCTCTTGGGCGGTCAGCGCAACTTCGGCCGTAGCCAAGGGCGAAACGAAATAACCGAAGACTTCAAATCCGGCGTTGTGAACCGCTTGTTCCACTTTTGATTTAAAGGCAGAAGTATAGCCGCGAATTAATTGGAATTTGGCTTCGAGGAGTTTGCCGGTTAAACCTTCCGGTTCCGCTTCGAGATTTCCATCAACAAAATATTCGGGAGCAACGATTTCAATCAGTTCGTATGATTCGTCTTCTACTTTTGTGCATTCGCTTTCAAGTTCGTCGATCAGATTTATATCCACTTCTTCTTCCGGAACGGTTCGTTGAAAGTTACAAGATTGAGAGTGAAGCGCTTGCCCTCCAATTCCAACATATATTTTTTTCAATCCGGGTTTCAATTGTTTATCCAATTGATGCAAGAGCGAAATGATTTTGTTGGGCGCTTCGTCGGCGTTATAAATCAATCCCCGGCGAATGGCGTTTCCCGATTCAATTTGCGCCGAGGCGATAATCTTGCTCCGCTCGGTCTTACTTGCCGCCAAGGCAAGCATTTTGGAGGATCCTAAATCCAATACTGCAATGTATTCCATACTACTTTTTATTTTTTTGTACAAACCACTTGGTTTTCGTATTTTAAATTAATCATCGAATAACGATTCCAGCCCACTTGGTTGAGGGCTTTATCGTAAAAC
>BNWW01000260.1 GCA_025999115.1 Bacteroidia bacterium | reverse complement strand
AGCATTGACGGGAAAATGATGTTGACAACCAAGGCAAAAAATCAAAATACGCTGTTAAATGTAAATGATCTTACTCCGGGGATTTATTTCATTAAGACGAATGACAAAATCTCACGGTTTATTAAACAATAATAAAAAATAAAAAGTACACATGAAAAAAATAATATTCAGCATTCTCGTGATTGTTTTATTTCAATCCAACCTGTTTTCACAGACCAATTTAGTGAAAGATAACACCTTATTTCCAATCGATCAATATACACCGTTCGGCTATCTTGATAATCCGAAACACAGTTTTGTTTTCAACCGAAGCGGGGCTATCAAATCGGTACCTCCGCTTGGATTTGGATTTTGGTGCCGTCAATTACCCTGGCCTTATGGAGAAGGCGCCAAGAGAGATGTCAATTATTTATCTTTCATTGATTTAGGTATCTATCAAGAGGAAACAAAATTTATTAAAGCCGAAGACTTTAAAGAAAACGGCGTAGAACTCATTTCCGAATACCATACAAAAAATGTAATGAGTTATAATTGGCGGTTTCAAGGGCTTAAATACGATATAAAGTATTTTCACCCCGATGAAGATGCGCTGGTGAGCATTGTTACCATTGAAAATTCCACTCCGGCAATCAAAAAGATAACCCTTCACGCGACAAACACTTATGGATACCAAGAAAGCCGGTGGTGGGGCAGCGATGGTGTTACGTCTATTTATAATTCCAATGTGGATGCCGGGGTAAGTAAAATTTGGGCATACGGGGATGTTTTCTCTCTAAGTGCGAATGTGAAAAGTGTAAGTTATAAGGCTACTACTTCCGAAGATGAAATGTATGATTGGATTAAAAAGAATGATGTAACCTCTAATAAAGGCGCTCTTTCGAAATTTCCCGATCCGGTTTACACGCTTCTATCTTATACTATTGAAGTTCCGGCTATGGGTTCTACTTCCATTACCCTCGCACTCAACCGGGGCAAGAACGAAGCCTCGGTGGTTCGTAATCAGGAAGAAGTAATAAAAAACGCCCAAACGCTTTTGCAACAAAAACAAGCGGAAGATAATAATTTCTATCAGACCGTTCCTTTATTGTCGGGCGATTGGCCCGACGAATGGCGGAGAGGTTGGATTTATCATTGGGAAACCTTGCGCATGAATATTAAAGAACCGATGGGTATTTACAAACATCATTGGGATGCGATGCAGCCTTTTAGTCCGAGAGCGGTTTTAGGGGAAACCGCCCTGGATGCCTTATGTATGAGCTATGCCGACGTAGATCTGGCAAAAGACATGTTACTTGGAATTTTTGCGGATGCTGTCGCTCCCAATATTCCCTGCTCTCGTGAAGACGGCAGTATGAATATGATAGCAGCGGATGGTCGTGAATGTGGAACAGCTCCTATCTGGGGGATGCCATTCCTTGTAATCCGTTCCATTTATGAAAGGAATCAAGATACTCAATGGATAAATG
>BNWW01000259.1 GCA_025999115.1 Bacteroidia bacterium | reverse complement strand
GCACAAACAGCTACTTTTCAAGACAGTATCGCTCCGTATGGGATTCAAGACGGGGATACGGTGCGTACTTTGGTGTTGCGCGATATTTATATTTATCCGGCCGTCGCCCGTACTTCGCAATCGCAGGATGTACAATATCAAAAATTGGTGCGCGATGTAAAAAAAACATTGCCTTATGCCAAATTGATTTACAACACCTTAATCGAAACTTACGAATACATGATGACTTTGCCCGACGATAAAGCCCGTCAAGCCCATCTCAGTCAAATGGAAAATGATTTGTGGGATGAATATAAACCGGTATTGAAAAAATTGACTTTATCGCAAGGCAAATTACTGATTCGACTGATTGACCGCGAATGTAATCAAAGTTCGTATGAAATTTTAAAAGCCTATCTGGGCGGTTTTCGCGCCGGTTTTTGGAATTTATTTGCGGGAATGTTCGGAGCCAGCCTGAAAACGCAATGGGATCCCGACGGGAAAGACGCGACCCTCGAAAAAATTTGTCAAATGATAGAAATGGGCATTATTTGAAGCGCATTTGCTTAAACAATTCCCAAACCACAATCCCCGCCGTTACCGAAACATTCAACGAATGCTTAGTGCCGAATTGCGGAATTTCAATACACGCATCACATTGATTCATAACAGATTGCTCTACTCCATGCACTTCATTTCCCAGAACAATCGCTATTTTTTGATTTCCGGTACGAAAATTTTCGAGCGGAATGCTATTTTCTGCTTGTTCGATTGCAACAATCTGATAATCAAGTTGTTTTAATTTCAAAACCGCATCCGAAGTGTTTTCAAAATATTGCCAATCGACCGAATTTTCGGCGCCCAAAGCTGTTTTATGAATCTCGGCATGAGGCGGCGCAGCGGTAATTCCACACAAGTAAACGGCTTCAACCAAAAACGCATCGGATGTACGAAAAACCGAGCCTACGTTATGCAAACTGCGTACATTATCCAAAACAACGATGAGCGGAATTTTTTCCGTTTGCTTGAATGCCTCGGTAGAAATACGATTCAATTCGGTAATTTGTAATTTTCGCATAAAAGAAATGCCCGTCAAAATATAAAAATCAGGCAGCTACAAATTGTAACTGCCTGTATTTCAAGAAGTGTCCTCGCAGGGGCTCGAACCCTGGACCCAATGATTAAGAGTCATTTGCTCTACCAACTGAGCTACGAAGACTGCCTTTTCAAAACCGGCTGCAAAAGTACGATTTAGTTTCTAAAACTCCAAACTTGCAGGCAGGTTTTTATTTTCGGAATATTGATTAATCAACCGCACCATTAAATCATTCAATAACTCAACTTGATATTCGCCCGTACTGGGTTCCAAATGGTCGTTACCGATGCCACTATGATTGGTGATAAAAACGTAGGTTCCGTTGGTGGCAATGGCCAAAAAACGCATCAAAAATTCGGTTTCTTTATCTATTCCGCTGGCTGTGATGGGA
>BNWW01000258.1 GCA_025999115.1 Bacteroidia bacterium | reverse complement strand
TAATATAGCGACACAATATTTGTGCCAAAAATTGCACTTTTTTAGCAATTGTCCTATAATTTACGTTTTTTAACTTTGTTTATGAAGAATTATATTTTATTGACTTATTTATACCGGATTGACCGGCAAACTGAACAAAAATTCCAAACCACCCATCGCTTTATTTTTGACGGAAATCGTACCTCCGTGAAATAAAATCACATTCTTCACAATCGACAAGCCTAATCCCGAACCGCCGGTATCGCGACTCCGCCCCTCCTCTACCCGATAAAATCGTTCAAACAGACGCGACAAATGCCGTTCGTCGGAAATGCCGGCGCCATTATCGGAAAACGAAAAGAAAGCCAATTTATCGTTTTTCTCGTATTTATTGATCTGAATTTCAAGGTTTTCGCCCGCATAATGAACCACATTGTCGGTCAGATTGCGAAACACCGAATACAACAGATTTTCATTGCCCAAAACCTCAAAACCATCCGGAACGGAAGAATGAACTGCAATATTTTTCGCCTGTAACGATTCGCCCAAATCGTCCGTTACTTTATGGATAACACCTTGTAAATTAACCGGTTTTAATTTGAATAAAGCCGGCGATTCGGTAATCTTGGCCAACAAACTCATGTCGCGAATCAATTCCGAAAGCAACAAGATTTGTTCGTGGGCTTTGGCCACAAATTCGCGCTCTTTTTCACGGTCCAATTGATTATCAAGAATCGTTTCGAGATAACCGCGAATGCCCGTAACCGGCGTACGCAATTCGTGGGCGATATTACCGGTCAGTTCCTGCTTCAAATTTTTGTGGTCTTCGGCGATTTGTTTGCTCACTTCGCCGATTTCATCATCGGGAAAATCGGGAAGATTGACCGATTGATTATGATTTATCGAATAAGCATAATCACGTAACTGCCTGATTATCTTTCCGTAATGACTTGCCATCAATGAAATCAACAAAATTCCGATCGCAAACAAAAACAATAAATAATAGAGGAACGAGGGATCGGGTTTTAACAAGCGGCGCACTTGCATATCGTAAGGCAATGCTACACGAATGTATTGATTATCAAATTGTTTCGCATAATACAAATATTCTTTTTTCGTGGAAACGGAAAGGCGAATATCGCTACCTTTGCCCTTGTGGGCGGCTTGTTGTATTTCGGGACGATTTAAATGGTTTTCGAGATGGGAATAATCATCTAATCCGTTGTCGTACAATATATTTCCGACAGAATCGATGCGGGTTAAACGCAATTTTCCGGGAAGAAGTTCAAGCAAGCCGGCCGGGTTGGAATGGCGCCAGCCGTATTGGTAAGCAATTTCCGCATAACCGTCCAAACGTTCTTCCATGGCTTCGGTTTTGTATTTTTTCCCCTGATATTGTTCAAAAACCAAAATCCCAACGGCAAAAAGAATAAATATCAAGCAAAAACTCAAGGTCAGTTTTCGTGTAAATGTCTGTTTCATTTGGGA
>BNWW01000257.1 GCA_025999115.1 Bacteroidia bacterium | reverse complement strand
GTGTGAATGGCAATCGGAGCATCGGCAATGGTGGTGCGTACTTCCGGCCCTTTGGTATCCATCAAAATACCGATGCGATTGGATACCGCACGCACGTTTTGGATGATTTTATCGAAACCGTCTTTATCTAAATGCGCCGAATTCATCCGTACCACATTCATTCCGGCATCAAATAAATCCCGGACAAACGGCACATCGCACCGTTTATCCGAGATGGTAGCTACTATTTTTGTTTGTTTTAGCATATTCGCCTTTGCCGTTCAAAACTGCGTTATTATTCAGATTTGGTATAGGTAATTATTTTATAAGCGCTTTTTGGGGTAATTCCGAGTTTATCAAAAGGTGCGATAATTTCGGCGGCCAGTGAACCCCACATTCCCAATATATCTTTGTAAAGTACCAATTGAGTATCGGAAAGTGATACGATTTGATATTCGCTTGTTTTTATTTCTCCGGTTTGTCCGTCGGTGTAGGTGAGCGTTAGGTTTTTGCCGTTTAAAACGTATGTGCCGTCTTCTTTATAAAGGTTTGTTTCCGGGACGTTGGGTTGTTCGGATGTCCAATATTGAGAATAGCTTTTATTTTCATTGAAGAGATAAGCCTCCGCTTCGGGAATGGTATTCAGCATATTGATCAATGTCGGGAGTAAGACTTGCGCCAAGGCATTATCACTGACTGCAACCGTTTGAGGTTGTCTGGAAATATCCCATACTTGATTTAAATTTCCTTTTATTTCGCCCCAAGGAATCGAATTGCCACCTGTACCATTGTCATCGCCAGGTTCGTTACAACTGCTCAACGCCATTACAAGCGGCATTGCCATTAAAAAATAAAAGATCTTTTTCATATTACTTAATTTAAAATTGTTTTCGAGTGCAAAAGTAGTAAAAAACGGGTATGCTTAAAACTTTTCTGCGAAATTCTTTTTTTGCTGCTATTTTACCGTAATCCGTCCTCCTGAAATATGCGCTGTAAATTCCGGTGCGTACAAACATTGGATGGTCGCTAATCCGCCGGAATATTCGCCGGTCGCATTGACATAAACCGCGTATTCCAAAATGTGTTTCCCTTTCGGTAAAACGTTGAAAAATAAATTGTTGGAAGCATCTTTTGGCGATTGATAATAGGATAGGCCGTTGCGCCATTGCATTCCCGAAAGTTGGCCGGCCGGTTCAAAGCAGGCGGCGCGAGTGTCTTTCAGCGCCACAAACTCCAGGTCGCGGTCGGATTGGATGAGCACGCGGACGATTACTTTATCGCCGGTTTGCAACGAATGGTTTTCATCGACCGGAAGCAGGGTTTTGCCTTGTTCGGTGATTTTTTCGAGGAAGAGGGCTTTTTCGAGACTGATGCCGGTGGCGGCGGTTATTATTTTATCGGTGGCGGCGTAATATTGGTGGTAGAGGGCGCCATAAGCGGGTGTGTTGGCCGGTTGCTCAATCGTCAGAGGAGAGGCGATAAGGGCTTTAA
>BNWW01000256.1 GCA_025999115.1 Bacteroidia bacterium | reverse complement strand
TTGGAATATAAAAATCTCTGAAAATCATTGATCTTCAGAGATTTACAAAAATTTACTCTTTCGAGTTGTGCGGCTGAAGGGACTCGAACCCCCACGCCGTGAAGCACCAGATCCTAAGTCTGGCGTGGCTACCAATTACACCACAGCCGCAAAGCGGTTGCAAAGGTACAACTTTTTTTTAATTTCACAAACGATTGTTTAACTTCTGTATGCGGGGAAAAAATCGGAAACGATAATTGATTTTGCTTGGGTTAATTCGTTGTAAACAATCGGATTATGAATGTATCTCCATATCCGGAATTGAAAATGTTGATGTGAAAAACGCGATTTGAACTCGAAAAGCGAATCGTTGGAACCGCCTTTGCCGCCGCCCAAATGTAAAAGCTTCATGCCGCGATTCATTCCTTCATGCCGGGCAAAATCCAACACCAGTTTGAGGGGACTTTGCGGCAAAAAGTCGTTTCTGGTTGCGTTTAAGTGGGCTTGCATGATGCCGCAGGTAAATGTACATAATGAGCCGCTGACAATTTCTTCGTTGTATTTTGCCAAAAATAAAGAGGAATCGATTTCCGACAGAAAACGATAAAAATATTCGGACGAAAAATAATAATACAATGAGGCTTTTACGCGGTTCATCGTCTCGATATAGATTTGAATAAAAGTGTCGATTTCTTCTTTTGTGTTAGCTTTTTCGATCGTTAATCTGCTGTTTTTCAACCGGTTTAATTGCGTTTTTAAGGAACGGGCATATTGTTGTTGTTGTTCGTTTTCCGGTAAACTTAAATCAATGCCGACGGTTAAATTGGAATCCGATACCTCACCCAAATTTTGTAAGATATTTTTTTGCTCCAACAACGGATGTAAACGGGCGAAAACACTCACGATTTTTTGTTCGTCGAAGTAGCTGTAAATTGCTTGTTGAAAGTCGGTTATCGCTTCGATGGAAGGATTTGTTCGATTGCATAACGGCCCAGCGTAACCGTAAACCGAAGTAATATCGCAATAGCCGGTATTGGGAATTTCACGCAGGATAAACGACCAAGCAAAAGCCGTATTTCCTGTATGATAATGTAATAAAAAAGCCTTTCCCAAGGTATCCAAACGATGATAAGCCGCAAGATGATAAAAATCGTATTGATTCATCGAACGCACAACGGCATCCCATTTTCCGGCTTCGTCGATCGCAATAATTTCCAACATCAATAAGCATTTTTTTCGCCCCGAAACATATTTAGAAGGGTGGTAAGGATGATTTTCAAATCCAATAAGAATGTCCAGTTTTCCAAATACCAAACATCGTAGCGCACACGGCCTTCCATTTGCCCCGTTGTGCGGGTTTCGCCGCGGTAACCGTTCACTTGCGCCCAACCCGTGATACCCGGTTTTATCAGATGTCGCACCATGTATTTGTCGATGATGGCAGAATATAACTCGGTGTGTTTCAGCATGTGAGGGCGCGGGCCGACGACACTCATATCGCCTTT
>BNWW01000255.1 GCA_025999115.1 Bacteroidia bacterium | reverse complement strand
TTCCGGACTTCCGGTTATCGTAACCAGCCATCGCGGCAACTCGGCTTTCAACATCAGTCCGGTCAGCGAATCTTCTGGTATTTTTGCTCCGGTCATTAATTATTCGTATGATAATGAACAAATTACGCCCTATCGCTATTCGGTTTACCTGAACGAAGCCAAAGTGCAAGTCGATTTCGCACCCTCGCACCAATCGGGCATTTATCATTTCATTTTTGATAATAACGAACCGAACCAATTGATTATCAACACTCGAAACGGAGCTTTGAAATCAAACGGAAACGGCGTCATCTGCGGACATCAATTAATCGGACACGGGCCAACCAAAGTATATTTGTATCTCGAAACCGAACCGCCGGTATTAGACATCGGCGCATTGAAAGACAAAGAAATCAATTTCAATAAAACCTCGGTGGAAGGCAATAACGAAGCTTTGATTCTACGATTTGCCCGGAAACAGATAAAAGTCCGTTACGGAATTTCGTTTATCAGCATAGAACAGGCTCGCAGCAATCTGAAACGCGAAATTAATACTTTCGACGTGGATAAAGTAGCCCGCGCCGGCAAAGAAAAATGGAACGAAGCATTAGGAAAAATCCAAGTGGAAAGTCAAAACGACAACGATAAAACCGTGTTTTACACCTCGCTTTATCGCATCTACGAACGCATGATTAATATCTCGGAAGACGGAAAATATTACAGCGCATTCGACAATCAAGTCCACGACGACGAAGGCGCCCCTTTCTACACCGACGATTGGATTTGGGACACTTACCGAGCGGCACATCCCCTGCGCGTGCTGATTGAACCTAAAATGGAAATCGATATGATTCATTCCTATATCCGGATGGCGCAACAAAACCGGGAAGGCTGGATGCCCACATTTCCCGAAATTACCGGCGATAGTCATCGAATGAACGGCAATCACGCCGTAGCAGTCATCTGGGACGCCTACAACAAAGGATTACGCGGATACGATTTGGAAGCGGCTTATATTGCTTGTAAAAAGGCATTGACCGAAAAATCCCTGCTTCCTTGGAAACGAATCCCCAATACGGAATTGGATGTATTTTATAATGAAAAAGGTTATTTTCCGGCTTTGCATCCCGAAGAAGAAGAACCGGTGAGCGAAGTGAATCCGAGTGAAAAACGCCAACCGGTGGCCGTTACGCTCGGCACTTGTTTCGACGATTGGTGCCTCTCGCAAATCGCCAAAGAATTGGGCAAACAGGAAGATTACCAATATTTTCTGAAACGTTCCGCCAATTACCGGAATATCTACAATCCCGAAACGGCCTTTTTCCATCCCAAAGATAAAAACGGAAAGTTTATCCAACCGTTTGATTATCGTTTTTCGGGCGGACAAGGCGCACGCAATTATTACGATGAAAACAACGGATGGACGTATCGTTGGGATGTTCCGCATAATCCCGCCGATTTGATCCGCTTGATGGGTTCGCCCGAAACCTTTGTACAAAATCTCGACCAAACAT
>BNWW01000254.1 GCA_025999115.1 Bacteroidia bacterium | reverse complement strand
CGGTTGAGCCGATTAAGAAAAAAATAATTGTCGCTATTCGCATGATTGCTACACAGTTTCCGGTATTTTTTTAACAATGATTTAATGTCGGGATTGCATATTTGAATAACCCTCTCCTTGCTCCCTTTACCGAAAACCTTAATGATTCCTGTTTTCAGGTCTATATCCGGTACTTTTAAGTTGCATAATTCGGAAATTCTCATACCGGTTGCAAAAAGCAGTTCGATAATGGCAATGTTGCGGATTTGCGACAGGTAAGTGTAATTCTCCGTTTTTGTATTGCCGTTCAGGTCTGTGTATAAAACATCAAATATCTTTTTTACTTCGCTGATTGTCATTACTATCGGGAGCGTCTGGGGTTCCTTGAAGCGAATTTTTATTTTTTGAAATGGATTTATGAAATTGTCATTTTCATATTCCATGTAGTTAAACATGGCTTTTAATGAGGCGACTTTCCGTTTAACCGTCTTGGGTTTAAAATGGTAAATCGTTTGCAAATAAATCTTTATCAACTCTTTTGATATTCCGCTAATATCCTGATTTACGCTCTGTTCGTTAATGTACGATTGAAATTGTTTTAAACGCTAACTCCGCTTAATTTAGGTAGTCTATTTGAATTTTGGCGAACATCTTTTGCGTTTTCTGTGTGATTTCCGACCGGTGCCATAGGTTACGGATTTTCATTTTATAAATAGCTTTTGAGAGTTCGATAATATCTTTTGGCGAATGCTTAGCCAATAGTTCAGCGTGCAGGAGTCGCGAATATAACTTGTAGTAGGCTATCATTGCCAGAAAATTGGCAAAGAGCCACCCCTCCATCACATAGCGATTTTGCATGTATGAAACATCGGCATCCAGATAGTTTTTGTAACTGTCGAACATAACTTCTACATCGTTGCGCTGTTTGTATGATTCGTAAATGATTTGTTCAATCGTTTTTTCCTTTGCCGGTTTCTTTTTGCTTTTTTTGTTCTTCCCTTCAATATTTATTTGATTGTCAACTTCATAAATAATCGTCAAGGTACCGAAATGATTCAATTTTTCATCAAACCTTTCGCGTGAATGATTCTCAGGATGTGTTTCTATTCTTGACAGATAATCCTTTTCCTCCTTTATCCTTAACCCCTCATCAAGAAAGGTAATCATATTGTATCCGCCATTTTGATACGAATAATACCAGATAATTCTATCCTGAAAAATAAAATAACTCAATTCTTTTTTGAAATTCTGTTTTTTGAGCGGCGAAAAGTCAATCAGTGAATTGTTGCGGTGCAAGGGGATGATGTATGAAAGCTCCTCCTCTTTCATCATTTCAATGTTCTCTGTGCTGAAAAACCCCTTGTCGGCAATGAATACGACTTTGTTCTTGACGTTCATTTCATGGATGCACAATGCCATTGATTTGACATCGGTAATATTCCCGTTAATCAGGCGATAATAAACCGGTTGTTTCATTTGAGCCGAAAACAGGTACATCAACCGGATTTGTTTGTCAAA
>BNWW01000253.1 GCA_025999115.1 Bacteroidia bacterium | reverse complement strand
AAAGTTGGCTGCGTGTTTGCCAATGTTAAGCGCGTAAGCGGCAGTATTTGCCCAAGTCCATTCCAAATTTGTACCCGAACTAACGTACAGCGTATTTTTATTCACAATGCGGCTTGTACCTTCCTTCCATTTCGGCTCAAAGTTCGATTCAAAACCGGTGTAATAGTTCAGTCCAAAACTGCTGCGGATAACGAGATTTTTTACCGGCTCTAATTCGGCGTACATATTTCCGAAAATGCGCCACTGATTCAAATAATTATCTTTTTGCTGGTTGAGCAGTCGCACGGGATTGGGTTTGTCGCCAAGTCCGCTGGTAGGTCCTGCGTAACCGCCGTTAATATCATAAACAGGAATGAGCGGGTGCTGCGCAATAACGAGTTCTTCTATGCCGCCCGGTTTCAGCACTTCTTTCCATTTGCTGATATTGACGTTTTCGCCCACACGGAAACGGTTGTTCCAAAGGCGGTAATCGGAATTGAGGCGGACGTTGAAACGCTCGAAATTGGTATTTTTAATCAAGCCGTCCTGATTGAAATAGTTGAATGAAAACAGTGTAGAAGCGTTTTCGGAAGAATTGGCAACACTTAAATTGTAGTCCTGCAACACGGCGGGACAGTACACCTCTTTTGCCCAGTCGGTGTTGCCTGCGCGAATGGTTTGTTCGGCGTCGATAAATTCAGGGATAACAGGCACGTCGCCGCTGCCGTATTGGTCGTGTGCGGGTGCAACGCCATCATTTTGGTAGGCTTTCCAGTAAATTTCGCCCCACTGCTGCGCATCGAGCATAGTAATCGGGCTGTGGTAGGTCTGCACGGAAGTTTTTGCATCAAAATTGACGCGAGTTTTGCCTTTTGCCGCTTTTTTGGTGGTAATAATAATTACGCCGTTTGCCGCCTGCAATCCGTAAATTGCCGCTGCCGCCGCATCTTTTAGTACCTGAATAGACTCAACATCGTTCGGGTTAAGCAGCGTAGCCATATTGTCGCGCGTCTGTACGCCGTCAATCACATAGAGGGGTGTGGTGTTGGAGCCATCGCCCACAGAGGTAATGCCGCGTACGAGCGTTCCGGTGCTTGTGCCGCCGGGCTGCCCGTCTGTGGAAATCTGTACGCCCGGCACGCGCCCCTGCAAGGCGGTCAGCACGTTGCCACCGGGGATGCTTTCCACGTCTTTCATTTTGATAACCGACACTGCGCCGGTAATGTCCTTTTTGCGCTCGGTGGTGTAGCCGGTTACGACTACTTCATCAAGCAGTTTTGTGTCTTCCTCTATTGAAACGTTAATCACACTTTGGTTTCCAACGCTGATTTCTTGCGTTACCATTCCAATCATCGAAAAAACAAGAACGGCATTATCCGAACTTACCGGCAGCGAATATGCGCCGTTAATATCTGTAATTGTACCTGTATTTGTGCCTTTTACGAGTACGCTTATGCCTGTAGCAGCGGTGTTGTCGGTTGCAAAAACAACTTTTCCGCTCACATTTCTGTTTTGCGCCAACGACATTGCAA
>BNWW01000252.1 GCA_025999115.1 Bacteroidia bacterium | reverse complement strand
AAAACCACTTTATTTTTTTGTTGGGAGCACTAAATTTAGTGATAATTTTTCAAACAGCAAAGCGTTTTAAGTATTTTATTTATAACGCTTTGCTAATATATCTAATCGCTTAATTGCGGATTTAAGGAGTAAAACAAGTTATTGTATTAAAAAGTCTTATCGTTCCAATGGTTCTGCAATTAGAGAAAAGAATGATATTTATCATTTTCGTGAATTTTCTCCTAAACCGGATAGTACAAATATTTATCTCAAATAGAATATTATGAAATATTTTATTCAGGCCATTCTATTTTTTGTCATGCTGCTTTCAATTTCTTGCGAAGAAAAAGAGTATTATCAAGGAGAGTTTGTCATCATCAATAACTGTCGAGAGGCAATAGACGTTTTTAGTGTTGGTAGAAACGCTCCGAGTTTACCACAAGGATACGAGATACATGATATTGTTTTAGCTAACGAAAGGTTGTCATTACGAAAAATTCAAATTTCAAATCAAGCGCATGTAAACGATGTTTTTGTTTATATCAAAATATACAAGAATAGTGTTCCATCTGCTAAAAATCCGATAGAACAAAATTATTGGCGTGTGGAACGTAATGGAGATAAACTAATACATACGCTTATTGTTGATTCATCATTTTTCGAGTAAAATAATGTTGTACAACAGATACGGAACGCTACACCGTTATCCACTAAATAAATAAAATACAATATGAAAACATTTATAATAAATATATTGATATTATTTGTATTTACAAGCTGTTGTCATTATCCAACTAATTATAGTTTATTTATAACAAATAATTCTGTTGATGCGCTTGGTTGTTATTATTATTTGGTTTGGGAAGGAGGCAAAGAAGGTATTGTTTACCCGGACACAACACTTGTATCATTAAGAACAAATGAAGTGATAGGTATAAAAGCAGGACAGACATTCCATGACTCTCGACCTCTTTCTCCTATAACAGAATGGATATCATCGCTTCCTCACGATACGCTTTCCGTCTTCTTTCTCAGTAAAGATACGTTAAATGCATATTCATGGGAAGAAATTAAACTTGGATATAAAATATTACAAAGATACGATTTAAGTATTGAAGACATTAATCATCTTTATAATAAGTATGGTGTGCCTGAAATTCCATATCCTCCTTCAGAAGTGATGAGAGACATGAAAATGTATCCGCCGTATGAAGGAGATTAATTAAAAAATAAAGAAAATGAAAAAAATCATCATTACGAGTTGTTTCGTATTGCTTCATACGTTTGTTATGGCTTGGTTCGTCGTAGCGTATTGAAAATCAATCGAATGCGTTCGGCGAAGTTTCCAACTTCGTCGAGCTATAAGTGAAGCTCCTGCTTCACAACAAAACGTAGTTTTGTACGTTCTAACATAGAGTAAAGAAAATGTCAAGCTATGCACAATTATCGGAGTTTCAAAGCAAGAGCTTTGATTTTAGGACGACGGAAGCGGAGCTTCCGCCGAACGGTACTGTGCGTTACGCTACGAAGAACAAGGTATTAATA
>BNWW01000251.1 GCA_025999115.1 Bacteroidia bacterium | reverse complement strand
ATAAAGATTAATGAAAATATTTTTATCCGCGTGCATCACGGCAAAATCCGGCAAGAGCATAAAAGCGCGCGGACCGTTGGCATTGCAGCAATTGATGGGCAATCCGCATTGTTCCTCTCCGGGATGACGATGACCTTCCAACGGACTGTATTTGGCTATTTGCGACGCATCGTTTTTCATGGAAGCCAACAAGGCATTATAGGTGCTAAATTCGATTTGGTCGGCATATAGGGGATTGTTGGTCAGCGAAAGCAAAGTCAGACACAGTTTCATCCACGTCATGGTTACACAGGTCTCCATGGTGTGATAGGTGGGGTGTGTCTGCAAAGATTTGCCGTGATACCAACATTCGAAGGCGCTACCCGACCCTGCTATATTGATTTCTGTGTCGATGATATTTTGAACCGCTTTTTCCGTGGCAGCGAGATATTCCGGATTTCCGGTTACTTGATACAATTCGAGTAAACCTTCGTAACACGACATCATTTCGTAGGCTTTTTGACCGTTGTGTTTTCCAAACCATTCTTTGCCAAGCGTTTTCGGATGCGGAAAACGACCGGCGACCGCAATGCCTGCTTCCGCTTTGCTGATTAATTGAAATCCGCTTTCCATTTGGGTTGCGATATATTCAGCAAAATCCAAGTAGCGCGCATCGCCGGTGCGGGTATATAAAAGCACGATGGGTTGCAATATACTGCAACTGGCCATTCCGCGATAATTTCCGGTAGCGGCAATACCTGTTTTTCCGGGACCGGTTTGTGTCATTAAATGGACGGCAGCAACCTTGTGATAAACGGCGGCATACACGTGCCGGCAGGTAGCACCCTCTTTATTGTCAGGCAGTCGAACATTACAGGGGGCACGTTGACCATTCAAAATGTTGCTGCCAACAATGCCGGCATTGGCGGCAATAGCGGTGAGGCGTGCGGTGCCATCCAGATTTCCGGCGGCAATATAACGGTAACCGGCGGCAGCGGCGGGGCAGGCATCGGCGGCGGGGCGAACGGCGCAGGCGGCACCATCCATATCATCAACGGCACTGTTGCGGCAACAGGTGGCAGCGGTGGGGCGGGCATCGGCGGCGGTAGCGGCGGCGCAGGCGGCGACATCACCATCGACGTCGGCACGGTTACGGCAACCTCCATCGGCGGCGGCGCAGGCGGCGCGAGTGGCAACCTCACCATCAACGGCGGCTATATAATGACCTCGTATATAGACGCGAGCGGAACCGCGCAAACAGCGACCGCAGCCGCCATTACCAACCAAACCACGCTCGGCAACGGCTGGTATGTCGTAACGGGGAACGTAACGATAAATCAGAGGATTACCGTAAGCGCCACAGGCGCCGGCGCACACTTAATTCTCGCCGACGGCTGCAATTTCACCGTCAACGGCGGTATAAATGTTGAGGGAAGCAACAAACTCACGATTTACGGGCAGGCTGCCGGTAGCGGACAACTGACTGCCGCCAACAGCCCCAGCGGAAATGCGGGCATCGGTGGCAACTACAGCGCGGGCGGCAATATTACCATCAAC
>BNWW01000250.1 GCA_025999115.1 Bacteroidia bacterium | reverse complement strand
AAGTATTTTATTGGGGGATCGCACTCTATTGGTGTAGCCTCGTAAATGTACAAGCGCAAGTTGCAATAAATAACCCAAGTGGAGATACCCAACCGCATCCGGGCGCTGTTTTGGATTTAAAATCAACCAATCACGGCTTGTTATTGCCCAGAGTCAATCTAACGGACAATCCGACCGATTTTGTATTGGAAGGAGAAACCGAAAAAGATACCGCTATCGGTATGTTAGTATATAATTTAGAAGAGAATGTACAAGAAGGCCGCGGCGTTTATTCTTGGGATGGCGAAAAATGGAGTGCACTTAGCTGCAAGCCGAAAAAACCCGGGGCAATTCAATTTGAACCGGAAGCGGACGCCGGTCTTATTACGATTTCGACCAATGCACCTCTAAAGATATATGTAGCGCCGGTAGCCAATGCTTCTTCTTACGAGTGGACAATCACCGCGAGCGGCTTTACCGGATTAAGTCAGGAAACTACAGAGCCGTATTGTGAAATAGAACGTGCTGCGATCATCAATTCAACACCCGTTACGGTAAGTGTCGTGGCCAAAAACGATTGCGGCGCCGGTTTGCCGGCAACCAATAGCGCTTCCGTTAAAGTGGTCAATGTACTCAATAAATCGATTTCTGCTTGTGCTTCGTATATGTTTACCTATCAGAACATGACTTTATCATTAACAGGCGGTGGATCACCCACCAGTTATCAGTGGTATAAAAATGGCGCAATATTAGATGGACAAACGAGCAGTACATTCAATTTGACATGGGAAACTGCCAATAGTAGCGACCAAGGTCAATATGCTTTTACTTGTGAAGTAAAAAATGAATTACAAACACAAACGACTGTCCCATTCAATGTAGAAGTGGTTTATATTCCGAATGATGGAAATTTGCATCCGATAGAATTGGATATTGCGGATGGCGGGACCATTAACATAGCGCATGCCAATTTAGGAATGGAGACTGCTTCTTCACCGTGTACCCTGTTCGGTTATTTGTTCCAATGGGGACGTAACGCCGATGGGCACCAAACCCTGAATTCGCCGGTCATCAATTTTCCTCTTAGCGGCAGTATTATTTATGCTACAAATGCCGATGCTACAACTCCTGTAGCAGTAGCCGGAAAATTTATCGCAACCGGCGATCATAGTCCTTTCGATTGGATGACTCCCAATAGTTTAGGTTTATGGACCGGATTATCTTCTGCACCCAATGATCCTTGCCCGGATGGATGGCATGTTCCGACAAGGGAGCAGCTTAATCAAATTTTAGTAAACAATACACAGTCTCCTCGTCAAGGATCACAAGGGAAGGGCGCCACTCTGACCCGGAAGACTTTATCTACCGCCCCTTCTGCAAGTTTACCTTCGGGTTGGTTCCGTCAATATCAAAACGGCGCCCTTAAAACAAATTATTCATACAGTGTATATTGGGCGGCAGATCGAGTGGATGCAAGAACATACCAACATTATACGATGAATGTGAATAATGTTGGAACAGCCAATATTGGAACAGCTCCCGCCTCTCGAGGAGGAGTGGTACGTTGTATTCAAGATTGATA
>BNWW01000249.1 GCA_025999115.1 Bacteroidia bacterium | reverse complement strand
CATTGGCCATAAATTGCATTTCGACTGTAATCACGCCGTCGCCTTTACATTCTTCACAACGGCCGCCTTCCACATTGAACGAAAAATAAGCCGGCGTAAAGTGCATTTGCTTCGCCAAAGGCTGTTCGGAAAATAATTTCCGGATTTCGTCGTGCGCCTTGATATAGGTTACCGGATTGGAACGCGACGATTTACCAATCGGATTCTGATCGACAAATTCTACATTTTGAATCAAATTCAAATCGCCGGAAAGCCCTTTGATGCCTTGCGACGGATGACTGTTGAAATACAATCGCACATTTTGATAGAAAACATCATGCACCAAAGTCGATTTTCCCGAACCGCTCACGCCCGTAACTACTGTGATCACATTCAGAGGGAAACGGACGGTAATATTTTTTAGATTGTGTTCCCGCGCGCCTTTTATTTCAATAAAATTATTCCATTTGCGGCGTTGCTTGGGGACTTCGATTTGTTCTTGGCCGGTTAAGTATTTTAAGGTATAACTTAGTTCCGGCGTAGGGGACTTTTCCCCCTTCAGGGGGATAGGGGGTAATTCTCCTTGATAAACCACCTCGCCTCCCAATCGCCCGGCATCCGGCCCGATGTCGATAATATAATCGGCGGCGCGAATAATTTCTTCGTCGTGTTCGACTACAATCACCGTATTTCCCAAATCTCGCAATTGATGTAAAACCTTGATTAATAAATCGGTATCTTTGCTGTGTAATCCGATGCTCGGTTCGTCGAGAATATACATCGAACCTACCAGACTGCTTCCCAACGAAGTGGCCAAATTGATGCGCTGACTTTCTCCACCCGACAACGACGACGATAAGCGGTCTAATGTCAAGTAACTCAAACCTACATTATTCAGAAATAGCAGGCGCGACCGGATTTCGGTCAGCAAACGTTTGGCGATTCGGGCGTCGTTTTCGTCCAAAATCAATTGGTCGAAAAACGTTTGGATATGATGAACCGGAATTTGCGTGAGTTCGGAAATATTTTTTCCGCCCACTTTCACGTACAAAGCTTGTGGTTTCAAACGAAATCCGTGACACGCCGGGCAAGTCGTTTTTCCGCGATAACGGGCATACATCACGCGGTATTGAATCTTGTAAATATATTTTTCCACGTGTTGAAAAAATTGATTAATGCCGTAAAGATTGCCTTCCCCGTTCCACAACAAGGATTTTTGCTCGGCATTTAGTTCGTCATACGGACGATGAATCGGGAAATCGTATTTTACCGCGTTTCGGATGAAATCGTTTTTCCATTCGCTCATTTTTTCACCTTTCCAACACATCACGGCGTCTTCGTAAACCGAAAGCGAGGTGTCGGGAATGACCAAATTTTCGGCGATGCCCATCGTTTTGCCAAAACCTTCGCAGGTAGGACAAATACCGGCCGGATTGTTGAAATTGAACATTAAATCGTTCGGCTCTTCAAATTCGATACCGTCGGCCTCGAAACGATTGGAAAACGTTTGCGTAACCACGCCGTTTTCGGTGTAAAATCGTAAAATGCAACTGCCGTGACCTTCGTAAAACGCTGTTTCGACCGA
>BNWW01000248.1 GCA_025999115.1 Bacteroidia bacterium | reverse complement strand
GCCTGTTTCAACACAATCAGTGCGGTTAATGCTGCACCAATATGTTCCAAAAGCGGGAATTACAAAAAATGTTACACCGCATACTTATCGCCACACATTCGCCACGTTACTATTGGAAGAGAGTGTCGATGTCCGGTATATTCAAAATATGATGGGGCATAGCTCCATTGCGAAAGGCTACAATTTGTGTATCTAAATGCAATTTCAAACATGATAGATAGCAGTACATATAATTTTTGGATAAGTATCTGACCGAGGTTAGGGCGCCGGGGCGTTATTCTTTTACGCTCGACGAATTGCAACAACATTTCGGGCTGCCTTATCTCACATTGAAGCAGGGGCTATACCGGCTGAAATTGAAAAAGGAGATTGCTGTTGTGAATTGCTTTCAAAATTTGTATCTTTGTCATTCTGAAACAGCCATTTTACTGGCTTGTATCCCAAGGCATCTGTTGTGAATTGCTTTCAAAATTTGTATCTTTGTCATTCTGAAACAGCTTCGCGACACGAGCTGATGGGGAAGAAGTAGTTGTGAATTGCTTTCAAAATTTGTATCTTTGTCATTCTGAAACAGCAAATCCACTTCCAAACCACTGTCGTAGTCGTTGTGAATTGCTTTCAAAATTTGTATCTTTGTCATTCTGAAACAGCCAATAAATGCGATAATAGGCCAGAAAAGGGTTGTGAATTGCTTTCAAAATTTGTATCTTTGTCATTCTGAAACAGCGCCTGTTCGGTATATTCCACAGGAAATATGGTTGTGAATTGCTTTCAAAATTTGTATCTTTGTCATTCTGAAACAGCAGATTAGCACGTTATCGAAGTAACCGCATGGTTGTGAATTGCTTTCAAAATTTGTATCTTTGTCATTCTGAAACAGCCCCAAAAAATGAGTGCCTTTATCCCATGTGGTTGTGAATTGCTTTCAAAATTTGTATCTTTGTCATTCTGAAACAGCCGTAACCAATAAACGCTATTCACGTTATGGTTGTGAATTGCTTTCAAAATTTGTATCTTTGTCATTCTGAAACAGCAGGTAATAGCCACGAACTGCCACCGAAGCCGTTGTGAATTGCTTTCAAAATTTGTATCTTTGTCATTCTGAAACAGCTTGAATTATATTTTCCATTTAGCTTTATAAGTTGTGAATTGCTTTCAAAATTTGTATCTTTGTCATTCTGAAACAGCTACGTGCCATAGAATAGATTGTGAGGTATAGTTGTGAATTGCTTTCAAAATTTGTATCTTTGTCATTCTGAAACAGCAACTTCTTTGTTAACAGATCTTTCAGTGTGGTTGTGAATTGCTTTCAAAATTTGTATCTTTGTCATTCTGAAACAGCATCGAAACGCTGAATCCCAAGGAGTTATGCGTTGTGAATTGCTTTCAAAATTTGTATCTTTGTCATTCTGAAACAGCATCTTAGCTATATTGTACGCCGTATAAAAAGTTGTGAATTGCTTTCAAAATTTGTATCTTTGTCATTCTGAAACAGCAGTTCGTTTTCAGCATTGACACCGCCCATGTTGTGAATTGCTTTCAAAATTTGTATCTTTGTCATTCTGAAACAG
>BNWW01000247.1 GCA_025999115.1 Bacteroidia bacterium | reverse complement strand
ATTTTTATCTAAATAAAGCGGAATCGGATCATCGGGAAAATAGATTTCTTCCAAACGTTTGGCGATGCCGACAATGGCGATTTGTCCGTATAATCCCAAATCTTTCAAAGCATCCGTAGCGGCATGTAATTGGCCTTTACCTCCGTCAATGACAATGAGTTGTGGGAGCGGCTGTTGTTCTTCCGACAAACGTTTGTAGCGACGCGAAACCGTTTCGTACATCGAACCGAAATCGTCGGGACCCACCACTGTTTTGATGTTGAAATGCCGGTAATCGTTCTTCGCGGGTTTGGCTTTTTTGAACACTACGCACGACGAAACGGGATTGGTTCCCTGAATATTCGAGTTGTCGAAACATTCGATGTGCACCGGTAAATCTTTCAAATGCAAATCTGTTTGTAAAGTCTTCAAAATGCGGGTGGTACGCTGTTCGGGATTGAGTTGGTCGGCCTGTTTCAAGCGGTCGATTTTGTATTGTTGCACGTTTTTCTCCGACAATTCGAGCAATTTTTTCTTTTCCCTCATTTTCGGAATAACAAATTCGACGTTGTTCAATTTCAATTCGGGCAGGAAAGGAACAACAATTTCGGTGGCATTGCTCCCGAAGCGCGAACGCATTTCCATAATTCCCATGGCAAAAATGCTTTCTTTCGATTCGTCGATGCGTTTTTTGTATTCGATTGTATATCCTTGTGTAACAGAACCTTTTGTGATATGCAGATAATTGATGTAAGCCGATTGTTCGGTTTCGTCGAACGAAAAAACGTCGATATTCATGTTTTCGCTCGGATTCACGATTATAGATTTTGCGGAATAACTTTCCAAAAAATCGTAGCGTTTTTTAAGAACAGCCGCTTCTTCAAATTTCATTTCTTCAGCCAAATCCATCATTTCCTGATACACCAACCGGCTCATTTCCTTGCTGTTACCTTTCAATATTTCTTCAATAATGCTTATCGCTTTGTTGTAATCGTCTTCCGGTTGAAGTCCCACACAAGGCCCCGGGCATTTTTTGATGTGGTATTGCAGGCAAAGGCGAAATCTTCCCTGTTCGATATTTTCGCGAGTCAAAGTATATTTGCACGTGCGAACCGGATAAACCGAAGTCAGCAGATGCAACAATCGTTTGATTTCGTTGATCGCCGTATAAGGTCCATAATAGCGCGATTTATCAGTTAATTTATGCCGTGTCAGGAAAATACGGGGAAACGGTTCGTTCTTAACCACAACCCAAGGATAACTTTTATCGTCTTTGAGCATCACGTTATAACGCGGTTGATGCACCTTTATCAGGTTGTTTTCCAGTAGGAAAGCATCTTCTTCCGACTTCACCACCAAATAACGAATATCCCGGATTTTCCGCACCATGAGGCGTGTTCTCGGATTATCCTGCGTTTTGGTAAAATACGATGAAACGCGCTTTTTCAGGTTTTTTGCCTTGCCGACGTAAATAATCGTACCATTTTCGTCCAAGTGCATATATACACCCGGACTTTCGGGAATAATGGCGAGTAGATTGAATATGTGCTTTTGTTCCGTCATAAATCGTTGCAAAAATACATGATTTTTTAATACTTTATA
>BNWW01000246.1 GCA_025999115.1 Bacteroidia bacterium | reverse complement strand
TAAATAAAATACTTAAAACGCTTTGCTGTTTGAAAAATTATCACTAAATTTAGTGCTCCCAACAAAAAAATAAAGTGGTTTTTCAAATGGCAAAGATACAAAAAATTTCAAACGACATTACACCTTTCGCAGGGATTTCTTTCATTAACAACGAGTTTAATCGTAGTGGACTTGGCAAACTCATAGATAACCAATTGGGTATGAGGGTTTCAACCATAGGTTATCAGTACAGTGACATTTTTTGCTCATGGTTTAATGTTTTCCTTTGCGGTGGCGATTGTGCAGAAGATATAGCCCAACATTTGCGTTCTACGCTCGAAAACATCCCCGGAAACAAGGTTCCAAGTCCCGACACTCTTCTGCGCTCGTTGGAGGAACTTGCCACCGAGAATACGACCGTAATTTCCACTTCGGGACACCCATACCAGTTCAATATCAATGAAAAACTGAATGACTTGAATGTCAAATCCCTGATTCTTACCCAACAGTTAACGCCGGGCAAATATTACGATTTTGACTATGACAACCAAATCATTGCTCATGAAAAATGGGATGCCAAAAAGACCTATAAAATGAACACGGGCTACTTTGGCGGTGCTGCCACTATCGGCAACAAGATAGTCTATTATGAAAATCGAGACGGGAATGCCAATGTCAAACTTGCCCAGTCAGAAACGCTCAAGAGAGCATATAAAGTATTGAATGATAATGGAATAAAAGTAAGCAACTCACGGATGGATGCCGGTTCGTATTCCAAAGAAATCATAGCAACTGTTGCCGAAAACAGTCTGAATTTTTACATTCGTGCCAACAGAAGCCAAATTTTAACCGAACAGTTACAGCAAGTTACCGAATGGAAGACGGTTGAAATCAATTTCAAAGCATATCAGGTTGCCTCTATTGCGTTCACACAATTCTTTGAAGACAAAAATTATCGTCTTGTTGTGGCACGTGAAAAAGTGGACGACCAACAATTAGACCTCTTTGAGGGCGAGAAATTCAACTATCGCTGTATTTTGACCAACGACCACGACAAAACGGAAAAAGAGGTCATAGAGTTTTACAATCAGCGTGGTGCCAGTGAGAAAACCTTTGATATTCAGAATAATGACTTTGGGTGGGGACACTTGCCTTGTTCGGAGATGAAGAAAAATACAGTTTATCTGATTATGACCGCCATGCTCAAAAATTTCTATAATTATATAGTCAGCAAGGTCTCAAAAACATTCAAGAATATTTTGCCAAGTACAAGACTTAAACGTTTTATTTTCAGATTTATATGCGTTGCAGGGAAATGGGTAAGACAGGGACGACAAAACATCCTGAAACTTTACACCAACCAACCTTATGACCAACTGAAATTCTATTAAACCTTAAAATACTAAAAATCAAGCGGATGAAACAATTGGACAGGACTTACTATGTCTTGTCTTGAGAAAATGCCCCTTTTAGTGAGAAAGCGTACTTTCGTTTTCTCTCCTAACGACTATGTTTAACCGAAAAAGCACTCCTCAATCCTTCTTTTTCCAAAATCTTCGCTAAAAATTTACCTCAAAATATTTTTTATCAAACAAAATAATTAGCTTGCGGATTTAAGG
>BNWW01000245.1 GCA_025999115.1 Bacteroidia bacterium | reverse complement strand
CCGGTCTTCTGTCTTACAAATAGATGCCGACGATACGGCTGCTGCATCGGACTATGCCGCAGGCAATATTGTTTTCTTGTCGGATAACGACGAAACCGCCCAATTGCTCGGCGCCGCGAACCTGCAAGTTTCCGGAAGAGTGAAAGTAGTGAAAACCTTCGATACCGGTAAATGGTATCCCGTCGGTTTCCCGTTTGCATTAGCCGGTATCAGCATCAAACAAGGCGCCACTCTGCCGGGCGTTATTTACAGCGGAAATAAAGACGAAATTGAATTTACCGATAACGGAGGCGCGGACGATAATTTCTTCGTTAAGTATTATCACGGCGAAAGCAACCGTTTCAAATTTACCGACGAAATCGAAGCCGGGAAAGCGTATATCATCGAATTTCCCGAAGGAGATCACTTTACATCCGGTACGGTGGAAGTTACGTTTACCTCTGAGATCAATCCGGTCTTGAACAGCGCATCAACCACTCACACGGCTTATGATGCCGATAAATACACGCTCATAATCAATCCCAATGTAGCCAATATCGACGGTTGGGACGATGCCACGCATTATTATCTATACGATTATAGCGATCATTTTGAACAAACGGCAACTATTTCCGGTTTGAAACCCTTTGAAGCGGTGGTGGTGTATAACGGAAACGGACCGGAGTATCGCGTGATCGGCGCCGGTTTGGTGCCAACCGGAATTACGGAACCCGTTCTTTCGTTCGATCCGGTGGTGGCAACGCAATATTATAATCTGCAAGGTGTGCAAATCTCCGTAGGGGCGTTGCGCGCAACGCCCTTACAACTGCGCGCAACGCCCTTACAACCGGGCGTTTACATCATGAAAACGGTTTATCAATCAGGTAAAAGTGAAGTGAACAAAATAATAGTTAAACAATGAAAAAAACAATAATTTTAACAATCGCAATCTGCTCATCCGGTGCTATCTTCGCCGAACGCAACAATATCCGCGACCGCACCGAAACATGGTTGCAACGCGAAAACACGGCAGAAACCTCTTCCGGCAATCTCCGTATCGGCGCACCGACCAGCGATCCAACCGTTCCGGTAGGCGAAGGCATCTTGGTTCTAACCGCTTTGGCGGGTTTATATGGATTAAATCATCGTAAAAACAATAGATCATGAAAAGTATTACAAATTTATCAAAGCGAGTTTTTACAACTCTGATTTTATGTGGCAGTTTTATTTTTGCCTATTCACAACCCACAGTGATAAATAATTACGCCGAATTGCAAGCCATGCAAACCACAGGTGATTACGAATTGGGTGCCGATATTACAGCTACCGGCAATTGGACTCCGATTGCCTTCTCGGGAACTTTCGACGGGAAAGGGCATGTGATTCGTGGGCTGAATGTTAATGATGCCGGAACACATCAACGGGCTTTCATCGTCGAACTTACCGATGGAACCGTTAAGAATCTGGGTATAGAAAATGCGCGTATTGTCGGCGCCGACGAAGTGGCGGCCATTGTTGCTTGTGCCAATCGAAGCATTATTGAAGAATGTTATGTCGTAAACAGTTCTATCGACGGCAACGATCGCGTGGGTGCAATTGTCGGCAACTTGCAATACGGCAGCA
>BNWW01000244.1 GCA_025999115.1 Bacteroidia bacterium | reverse complement strand
GACTAAAGACCGGGTGGTGGCGCTCGGATTGGTGTTTGCAGTGGTTATTTTCTTCTGGATGTCGTTCCATCAAAACGGTTTGACGATGACTTATTTTGCACGCGATTATACGCAAACTTTCGTTGAAGGTTGGACGCGCATCGGAATGGATGTCATCAATCTGGCTTTGATTTGTGTCGGAATTTATGCTTTATTCAGTATTTTTCAATCCGAAAGAATCAGAGGTAAATTGATTTCAACGGCCGTTTTGGCTGGTGTGGGAGCGTTGGTTGCTTGGCGTTACGGCTTAATGGATCCAAGTATTAAGATTGAACCGCAAATTTTTCAACAATTTAATCCTTTCTTTGTAGTCGCATTAACACCTTTTTCAATCGCGATTTTCGGATGGCTTGAAAAAATCAAAAAAGAACCTTCCACGCCGCGTAAAATCGGTTACGGGATGTTGGTTGCCGCGGCAGGCTTCGCTATTTTGGCGATTGCTTCGTTTGGACTGAAATCGCCGGCCGAATTAAAAGGCGTGGGCGGAGTGAGTGATATTCTATTGAATCCGAATTGGCTGATAGGAACTTATTTGACCTTGACTTTCGCCGAATTATTGTTAAGCCCGATGGGTATTTCGTTTGTTACCAAAGTAGCTCCTCCGAAATATAAAGGCTTGATGATGGGAGGTTGGTTTGCCGCTACGGCTGTGGGCAATTATTTAACATCGGTAATTGCGGCCATTTGGGAAAGTTCGATTCCGCTTTGGGCGGTTTGGGGCGTGCTGATTGTATGTTGTTTGCTTTCGGCGGTTTTCCTTTTTTCGGTGATGAGGCGGTTAGAGAGCGCTACGAAGTAAATTGTTTGAACGCAAATGGCGCAATTCTTCGCAAATTTAATCTTTCTAAAATGAATAGCTATTATTTGCGAAAATTTGCGCCATTTGCGTTCAAAATTAAATTCCCCCATCTAAAATCCAAACTTTACCTTCATTGTCGTTGCGAACGGCAAGTTTGGTTTTTTGAATGTCGCCATTGGCTAAACGAATTTCTACCGGAACAAATTTTCCGGGATACGTCCCTGATTGAAACGCTTCCCCGATTTTGATAATTTCCAAACCATAAAAATTTTCTTTGATTATATCTGCCGGATATTGAGCAAAGAACGTTTCAATATGGGATATATCTTTGTCTTTCAAGGCGCTTTTATCAACCGGCACATTGTAATCAATGCTGGTCGTTTTCAGTACCGTAACATATTTTCCACGACTTTGTCGAAAATAATTCTCATAAACAAATCGCTTTTAGTAACAAGACGTAAAATTATAAAAACCGGTTTAATTCCCATCATGAATTTTTGGTCTATTCACTGCGACCCATCCGTTCTTGCAACAAACTGTTTTTTCTTGCTCGGATTTTAACAAGCGTTGTATAATACAACTAATTTGTTGTTTTTTACAACCGGTAAAATTTGGATTTGGCAATTTATTTTTTGTTTCTTTGCCCAACATTAAAATAAATTACGATCATGAAAACTACAACACAAAAAGCGATGTTAGCCCTATTGGGTATAACATTTTGTTTCCCATTCGTGCTGGCCGGTGAGCCGGCAAAAAGCGCTTCGGAAATTAATTCCGGTCAACAAGAA
>BNWW01000243.1 GCA_025999115.1 Bacteroidia bacterium | reverse complement strand
TCCAGCACATAGCATTGTTGAATAGTCGTATTGTCTGCAATACCAATAATGCCGCCTACGTCACCATGTCCAACAAAGTAGGCTCCTTTCAAACCCAGATTCTTGATGGTGGCGCCGGAAGCTTGTCTGAAAAATCCAACTACATCAATGCTGCTATTATCATAAGTCAAACCGGTAATCACATGGTTTTTGCCGTCAAATGTACCGGTAAAAGGAGCGCTTGTCGAACACAATCCGGCAAAAGGAAGACCGGTCATGTCAATATTGGCTGTCAGTTCAAAATCGTAGTTTGGATTGGAGGTAACTAAGATAAGGTCGTCCGCTGTCGCCAATTGGATGGGTCCGGTAGGAAGCAGGCGCACATTAATCACATTGCTGCTGAGCGTGAAATCGCTGTGTGCCGAAATGGTGATCGTTACATCTTCCGGAGCATTGATGTCGCTTGCCGTGGCAATATTATTCTCAATGGTTACTCTCGGACTGTTGCTGGTGAACGTTAGAGTGACGCCTCTATCCGTTAATATGGTATTCAAATCTCTTGCCTCTCCGTTTCTCAACACATAAGCGGAACCCAAATTAGTTACATTTGCTTGAACGGGAACCGGTTGTCCTTTGAGTACAGGATAGCCGTCGCCTAATAGCTTCCATGTATCGGTAAAATCCCAACCCAAGCCGCTATAAAAAGTCTGTGTTTTTGCGTTGGCATCTCCGCCGGTAATGTTTTCGCCATGGCGTTTATTTGCGCCGTATTGGGCATCTCCCGTAGCAATTACCGCACTGTTTGCCAAGGTCGAACTCAGTGAATAGTTATTGGTTAAAGTCAGGTTAGGGGTGCCGTTTATGTCTGTAATGCGATAGACACTACCTCCAGTCAACGAAGGAGCCAGATTGACGCACGATGTGATTTCTACAGGCGGAGTTTGGTTATCTATCTTTCCTACGATACCTCCGGTGCTACCGCTACCTCCATTTCCGGTAACAGTTCCCGAAAAGTAGCTATTGATAATTTGCATCGGGCTATCTGTGCCAACACCATCGTCGGTTCTACCAACTAATCCTCCGCCATGCCATGAACTCGTTTTTACATTCGCCGAAGCGTAACAATTTTTCACAACACTCCTTTCTCTCAGCGAGCCGACAATAGCGCCAGCACCGTCGCTCGCTTCGATGGAACTGTTTACAACATAACATTCTTCGATAACACACTCATTATACGTGGTACCGACAATAGCAGCTACACGGTTTGCGCCGTTGATGGCGCTATTTACAACATAGCAGCCTTTGATGGTACTATTTTGGCACCGGGCGACAATCGCCGCCACTTCATCCGCTCCTCCGGTAATATTTGCACCTTCGATGCCCAAATTCGTAACAGAGCTACCCGGATAGAGCTGTCCAAAGAAAGCTTGCAAATGGTTTCCGCCGCCAACGATAGTCAGATTGCGAATAACGTGACCTTTTCCGTCAAAAGTTCCCGTGAAATACTTAGGTGTCCAATTACCGGTTGCCGTGATGTCGGCTCCCAGTTCGTAATCGCCTGTGGTTCCCATAGCTTGCAAATCGGCATAAGTATTAATCACTGTTGCCGCTTGCGCGTGGGTAGCCATTAAACCACCGCATAAAACCAGA
>BNWW01000242.1 GCA_025999115.1 Bacteroidia bacterium | reverse complement strand
TTGAATGTGGGATCGGCTTGCACGGTGAAAAACCCCAATGCGAGCATTAGCATTGTTAATAATATCCGTTTCATTGTCACAAAAACCCTGAGCGCCGGAGACGTTCCATTATTGTAGAATCCGGAATTACCCGCCACCCCAAAACCTTGAAGAGGTTTTATTATCCGGGAACAATGCAACCGCTCTGCGGTTGAGGGCAACGGTTGTTGTTTCAATATTCTACAATAATGAAACGCCTCCGGCGTAATAGAATATAGGGTCAAATCGTGAATATTTAATTGCATTCGCCGTTATTATTTAATGATCACTTTATGCGATTGTCCGTTTAACCGTACAATGTATGCTCCGGCAGGTAACGTAATTCCGGTTTTACCGGACACGGTCGTCTTTGTATATCGTATGCCTGTGAGTGTGTATATTTCCGCTAAACCGGCCGGGGATTCTATCCACAAGGTATTTCCCGATACAAAAAGATTTGTGTCATTGTTTATTTCGAAAAGGCCCGTTTTCGGATTTTCTACAATGCCGGTAATGCTTACGGCAACATTGGCGCGAATATTTTTAATGCTATATAATCCATAAGTGTCGGGAGTGATTGTTTCCGGATCTTCGGCGCCTTCACGCAACGCTTTTACGACCGGAACGGATTGACTATAACCGGCGGCCAATACTAAACGGAAAGCGAAGTTTTTACCGGAAACGACTGTTGTCGATTGCGAAGTGTTGATAGTCAGCCCCGGAATGTCTTGCGGAAGGGTTACGGTATAACTCGGATTTTTCGCAACGCTGGTAATGCTTACCGTAACGTCGGAAGTAACACCTGTAATGGTGTATTTACCTTCTATTCCGGTCAATATTTCATCTTCGTCGCCCCGGTTGATGGTTACTACCGGCACGGATTCGTTGTAATCGGCAAGGAGAGTAACTACAAACTTAAAATCATCACCTTTTACTACGGGATTGGCGGTTGCTTCCGGAGTAAGCAAAACGCCTTCTACGACAGGTAATGTTACCGTGTAGAAAACGGTTTCGTAAGCGCCCAAATCTATTTTATCTCCGATAATGCGAGTATTTCCGGCTAAATCAACGAAGGGAGGGTAAGCTGCGAGATAAGTTTCGTTGTCGCCGGCGCCAACAGCGGGACTGTTTACCGAAAGCGTGTAACTACCGGTAACAAACAAAGGATCTGTATTGATGTTGCCGTTGGCAGCAGGCGCGCCGCTGTAGAGTGAATTGGAAACATTGCCGCTACGGATGTCGTTGTCGTTGGTTGCCGTATTGCCCCAAGAGATAGTGTTGATCACTTTCCATGCTTCGCCGTTGCTACCGTTGTTGATTCCGCCGCCGTTGCCGGAAGCAGTGTTACCCACTACCGTACAATTCAAAATGGTTCCTCCATTATTGCCGACAGCAATACCTCCGCCGTTGCCGGAAACCGCTTTATTATTAATTATCAAACTGTTGATGATTACAGATCCGGCTTGTAGATCGACGCCCCCACCATTGGCGGCTTGATTATCACGGATGATGCAGTTAATGATTTTACCGCCGGCATTATTAGAATAAACACCGCCACCTGATCCGTTAGATATATTATTATATATTTGGCAGTTAGCCAATGTTCCGGCTCCTTGCATCCAGACC
>BNWW01000241.1 GCA_025999115.1 Bacteroidia bacterium | reverse complement strand
ACGCATATCTTTGCAAACATCGGCAATCAGCTTGTTGCGCGGATTGGATTTGTACGTTCCTACAAGTAAATCTTCTATCGTAATTTCATTAGGTAATCTACCCGGATTGTAGAACTCTATTTTATTGTCAAAAATTTTCACAATCGAATCGGCTGTGGAACGGTAATCACGGTGGATTATCATTTATTACAATTTCGCGGATTGCCTCCATAGGATATTGCCACTTTTCCAAGCGGCGGGCTTCGCCTGTAAAAATCATTCTTTTATTCGTATGTTTACGGACAAACGCCAATACATCTTCTATTTCGGTAAGTATATCCGCTTTTGTTCGCGCAGAGTCTTTAATGATTATTGGGGTTTGAAAACGTCCCAATTCAACAGTTGTAAGAAAAGAATTGTTTATTTTAAACAACAGATAGGTGGCATTGGTCAGTTTCTCTTCTCGAAGTAAATCTTTCTTTTGCAGAAAGTCAATAGGCGCTTCGTTTATTGTCAAGCCGTTTTTTCTCATTTCCTCCATTGCCTGCTCTACTTTTTCGAGCGAAATATCATCTAATTTATGAGAGTTATCCGGATAGGCATCCCAACTTGTATTGAGCGTTTGCAAATGCATATTCACGACTTCCGAAAGCGACCAAAGTTTCAACTACATCTTCATTGAATTTCAACTTAAATTCAGTATGTTGGGTTTCTTTTAACATTGTAATCAAGTATTTTAGTTTACAAAATTACAACTATTTTCAATTATTACCAAATTTCCACCATTCCGCAAACTCCCTCAATCCCTCTGTCAATTCTGTTTTCGGCTTGTACCCAACTGTTTTTTCGAGCTCTGTTGTATCCGCATAAGTTATTTTTACATCTCCTTGTTGCATCGGATACATTTCCAAAATCGCTTTTTTGCCAATCGTAGCTTCCATCGTTCTAATAAAATCCATCAACTGAACCGATTGCGAATTACCAATATTAAAGATCCGATAAAACGGATGTTCTTCTTCCTTGGTCGGAACCGCTTGCATTACACGAGTTATTCCTTCTACAATATCATCTATATAAGTGAAATCCCGGCTTAAATCGCCATGATTGAATACTTTTATCGGTTTGCCGTCGGTAATCGCTTTGGCAAAAAGGATCGGCGCCATATCCGGTCGTCCCCAAGGGCCATAGACCGTGAAAAAACGTAAGCCGGTGGTAGGTAATTGGTATAAATGACTGTATGTGTGCGCCATCAGTTCATTGGCTTTTTTCGTGGCTGCATACAAACTTACAGGATAATCTACGCGGTCTGTTTCTTTGAATGGCGTTTGCTTGCTGTTGCCATACACGCTGCTCGAACTTGCATAAACCAAATGTTGGATTTTGTGATGCCGGCAACACTCCAAAATATTCATAAATCCAACCACATTACTTTGAATGTAAGCGTGCGGATTTTCAATCGAATATCTTACGCCTGCCTGCGCCGCCAAATTACATACATAATCGAATTTTTCTCCGGCAAAAAGTTTGTCAAGATTTTCACGATCTTCCAAATTCAGTTTAATGAAACGATATTTCGGATGGATTTTACTTTGTACCAACTTGCCATATTCAACTGCAGTCCCGGCAATACCGCTTTTCTCCAATCGGGCATATTTCAACGAAACTGCATAATAG
>BNWW01000240.1 GCA_025999115.1 Bacteroidia bacterium | reverse complement strand
GTATTCCACGTTTTCAGGCGCCAAATTGAGATTGATCACCTCTAAAAGAACTTCTTTATTCTCATTCGGAATATTCAAAACATCTTCGGCCATCGTTGCGTTTTTCCAAGAATATTCTGCCAAAAAGGCTTCGTAAGGAATGGCGGCAAAATAATAATCGGTTTCGCCTTTCACAAAATGATACAAAAAATTGGGTTGATGCGAATTAAACATTCCCCAATTCAACACTACATCGGCGCCCGAAACCGGGTCGTATAAACGCATCGCCGTGTGTCCGTACATCGTATAAACTGCTGTTGCATTGGGATATACAGTCAATAAACTGATTTGCAAACTGTCGGTATTCAAAGCCTTGACCGGCCAAAGCAAACACCCGAATAAAAGAAGAAATAAATATCTTTTCATGAATTTTTCAATTGAAAGTGCAAAATTAACGGATTTTTCTCTATTTTTGCAATTTCTCATTTTTAATTTATAAAAGTATGAATAGATTAGTGATTTTATCTTTATGTTCTATGTTGTGCATGTCTTGCAAAGCACAAAACATTTCGTTGCCGCAACCGCAAACCACCGGCGGAAAACCGTTGATGGAAGCGCTGAACGACCGGCAAACTACCCGCGAATTTTCCGATAAGGAATTGGACACACAAACGCTATCCGACTTGTTATGGGCGGCTTACGGTTTCAATCGCGACGACAAACGGACGGCTCCCTCGGCCAACAACCGGCAGGAATTTATCCTTTATGTAGTGTTGAAATCGGGCGTTTATGTTTATGATTCCAAGGCTAACGAATTGATTCTGAAAGCGGAAGGCGATTTTCGTTCGGCTACCGGAAAACAGGATTTTGTAACGGTCGCTCCTTTAAATTTGGTATTTGTGGCCGATTTAACGAAAAATTCGGCGGAAGGAGCCGCTATTGACGCCGGTTACATTTCTCAAAATGTGTATTTGTATTGCGCTTCGGCCGGTTTGGGAACAGTGGTTCGCGGTTGGTTCGACAAAGCGGAAGTGCAAGCAGCTTTACAATTGAGCGAAACGGAAGAGCCGATATTGACTCAAACCGTGGGTTACAAAAAATGATTATTGGACGCGACGTTCCTTATCAGCAGAATAATGCAAAGTCAAAATTCGCGCCTCCCGCAAATTTTGTTTGATTTCGTGAACAACGCGCATCGGCGTATTTTTATCAATTTTTAAAATCGCCGTCAATTGAGCTTGGTCGCTTGCAGGAAGGTCTTTTTTGATTTCCTGCAAGCGACTCGGCATTTCGTCCAAAGGAATAAAATTGGAATTAAGTTGAATTTGCTCCGTATTTTTGCCGACCATCACATATAACAACAGCGATTTTTCTTCCAATTTTTGCACCATTTCACTCGCCGGCAAATCGAATTGTGTCATGACCGGAACCGTGCGCATACTCGTAACTATCATAAAGAAGAACAATATGCTGAACACCAAATCGGGCAGCGAAGCCGTATTTAGTTCGGGAACTTCATGGCGTTTCGACGAACGAAAACGACTCATTGCCGGTCTCCTTTCTCTTGCGTTTTCATTTCGATTTCCGAAATGCGAACGGGATAAGCCGTGCGAATCGCCTCTTTTTGTTCAGGCGTAAGTTGTTGAAATGCAGAATGAAAGAAGGTATTGGCAGCCTCGTTTCGCAATT
>BNWW01000239.1 GCA_025999115.1 Bacteroidia bacterium | reverse complement strand
AACAGAATAAAAAAATGTCAAGATATGCACAATATTCAAGATTTCAAAGCGGAAGCTTTGCTTTTAGGACGACGGCAGTGGAGCTTCCGCCGAACGGTGCAGTGCGTTACGCTACGGCGAACAGGGGAATTATTAAATATAGGAGGATTTTATATGAAAAAAATAATTTTAATAATAGTTACATTGTTTTTGTTGATTTCATGCGACCATATTTATTACAATAAATTATATGTAATAAATAATTGTGATCAACCTGTTTATATGTCTATTACAAACACATGGAATGTCGTAGATACATTTAGTGTAAATGCAAATACTACTTTTATGTTTGATGAAGGATCTGGTATTGCAAGTCCCAAGGGAATAATAGATGGTTTTCGTATAGAAATAACAAAAAACGATGTAAAATCTAAAATCAATTATAGTGATTTTAGTAAATGGATTTATATAGAAGGTGAAGATAAATACCACAGTGAACTTTGTTTGCCTATAAATCCGGAAGATTTTGAGTAAAAACTATTAAAATTAACAAATTATGAAAACTCTATATTGCATAATCGGAATGATGTGTCTGTATTTGCTGTCGTCTTGCGGCAAATCCTGCGAAACTTGCGACTGTTGGAAAAACGGAACAATAATAGATAACTATGAGCATTGTTCTGCCAATTTTTCACCGACAGATGACCACGAGCTTGTTCGTAAATATATGATAGAAACCTGCGTTCGGCGAAGGCTCCGGCCTTCGTCGTTTAAAAAGTCGGCCTCCGGCTGACAACAAAACGCAGTTTTGTACGTTTAAAAACAGAATAAAAAAATGTCAAGATATGCACAATTATCAAGATTTCAAAGCGGGAGCTTTGCTTTTAGGACGACGGCAGCTGGAGCTACCGCCGAACGGCACAGTGCGTTACGCTACGGCGAACAAGGGTTCTACAGAGGACTATTTACTCTACAAAATCCTTTTAAAACAGCTAAGGAAACAAGTTTAAATGAAGATAAGATTTATCTGGGTTTGTCTTATGCCATAGCATCTGATCCACATTTTTCATCTCAATTGCCACAAATGGCGCTCGGATTTCTTTTTGCTATGATTGGCAACTATGCAGGGCAGGTTGATAATGTTAGTTATTGGGGAGGCGCAACGGTAATGGGTGGCAATAATTGGGGAAAAAGCGGAGCTGTAACACTGGGCAGTTTTATTATGGGAGGCCCTTCCATCAAAGCCGATCCGAACAATTCACTTTTCCAACATGAATACGGGCACTACTTGCAAAGCCAAGAAATGGGTTGGGGCTATTTAACAAGAGTAGGAATCCCCAGTTTAATGAGTGCGTCAATGAATGATGGTAATCATAAATATCAAATATTTGAACAGGATGCCAATCGTAGAGCATTTATGTATTTTAATGAAAAGGTAGAGGGGTTTTATCAGACAGAAGCGGAGTATCGCTATAATCGAATACATAAGATTAATCAAGGATGGGATTTTTATCAGAATCCGTTGGATGTCAATCATATCGGAAAAAGTAGCAGAAAAGATTATTATGATTATAATAACCTTACACAAAGAGCATTGGTAAATAGTTTGAGTCTGCATGCAGAGTGGTACGACTATGCAGGATGGTTAACGGCTCCTTTCGGTGTTATTAAAGTAGGCAGAAGTAATGGAAATTATTATATAACAAATAGAGTAAAATAAA
>BNWW01000238.1 GCA_025999115.1 Bacteroidia bacterium | reverse complement strand
TAAAAGTGGCGCAGCTACGCTGCTATGGGTTTGTGTATGCCCTTATTACCGTGCGCTTACGCACACGGCTACAAAGATGTTGGCGCTATGCGCCTTTCATAAACACATGGTTTTGCTGCTGATCCCTGAAAACAAATAATGAAGTTCACGCTTTTTATTCTCATTAAAATTTCACAAAAATGCAAACACAAATCAGAGAAATCATCATCTCCAAACCAAGCGACGAGTGGGAAACTATCCTCGAAGGTTTGACTTACCTGTTCCGGCAATCCATGTACGAAATGCTAATCAAAATAAATCCATCTGAAAAAGCCGATGCGGTAAGCGTCGCGTTTATGTTTTGTAATGAATTGATGGAGGAGTTATATGTATCGAAAGAAAGTGAGGCTAGTGAATGAAAGTGTTGCGTAGCTTTTGTTCGATATACCTGCCGCAGATTGCAACAAATGTTTTATCTTTGCCTCCAAATTCGCAAATAAATAAAAAATGAAAAACTTAATTCTCTTACTCCTTTGCGCAGGATATTTAGTCGTTTACGGGCAGCAAAAAAGCGTTTCGGGAATGTTTGTTCAATTTGTTGATACAACGGAAATATCCAAAACTTTTAATATCGTGCGAGAAGATTCTGTCAATAAAAAAGGGGCAACAACATTGACTTATTTAAACCACGGTCGATTAATAGAAGAAGCGCATTTTTCAAATTACGAAGAAAAAATAAGGGACGGAAAGTCCAAAACGTGGTATGAAAACGGCAATCTCCATTCGGAAATCGATTATGCAGCAAATAAAATACACGGCCAAGTTTTGACTTTTTGGGAAGACGGAACACCCAAACGGATTGATCAATATAAAGATGGGAAATACATTGAAGGCCAATGCTTTAATCAACAAGGCGATACGATTCCTCATTTCGATTATCAAAAAATGCCGCATTATTCCGGAGGAGAAAAGGAAATGATGAGATTTTTAGCGGAGCATATTAAATATCCGATAAAGACACAAAAGGAAAAAATTGAAGGACGGGTAATTGCCAAATTTGTAGTTACTCCCGAAGGTAAAATCGGAAAGATAGAAATTGCAAAATCCCTTCATCCGCTTTTGGATAAAGAAGCCTTACGAGTGATTCGCCAAATGCCGGATTGGGAACCCGGATTATTGGATGGTAAACCGGTTGATGTTTATTACGTTTTGCCGATTAAGTTTCAATTAAGATAGTGATAATCAAATTTTATATTGATCCTCAGTTCTCCGTACTGTATTGAAAAACAAGTGAATGCGTTCGGCGAATTTTTGTATGTTATTTAATAAGATGAATAAAATATCAAAATATGCGCAATTATCTGGTTTTAAAAGCAATAGCTTTGATTTTAGGACGACGAAAGCGGAACTTTCGCCGAATGGTGCAGTACGTTACGCTACGGAGAACGAGGTCTTTGCTATCCGGCGATTGGATACGCCCGATTGATGTAATTGTAATAATTGCTTGATTTTACTCATCTTTGTTACTTTTCCTGACATCGCTGCTCGTTGTGTTTTAATTGTTTGTTAAAACACGAAAGATAATAGAAAAGCCACAAAGCGGATAAAAATGGGTGCCTTAAATCCGCAAGCTAATTATTTTGTTTGATAAAAAATATTTTGAGGTAAATTTTTAGCGAAGATTTTGGAAAAAGAAGGATTGAGGAGTGCTTTTTCGGTTAAACATAGTCGTTAGGAGAGAAA
>BNWW01000237.1 GCA_025999115.1 Bacteroidia bacterium | reverse complement strand
TTGGCAACCAGCACCGATTCGTATTTTTTCCAATTATCAGCATTAATCGTTAATTCGGTTTTTCCTAATTCATTATTCTGATTGTCTATTAATTGAATGAGCAACTTTCCCTTTTTTCCTTTGGCAAAAATCGAAAAATCGTATTTTTCGCCTGCCTTAACAGGAATGCCGTCAAAACCGTCATTAATCAGTTTTTCGCCTGCTTTCAATACTATATAGTGCGGATTGTTGGGATGGATGGGATTGAGGGTGTCTATTGTCCCTGTGGTTGTCCACGCGGTTGTTGTGTTCCAATTTTTATTATCTTCCGGTGTATATTCAAAATCACGGTTTTGGATAAGTTCTGCGTACAAACCTCCATCGGCAGAATAATTTATATCTTCAAAGAAAATGCCGAGTAATTTGTCGCTTATTTTTTTACTTTGGTTATCCACAGCGATAGTTGCCTCTACCGGTTTGAGGGATGCAAAACGTTCGGGGTCGCCTTGGGTGGTTTCCGACCAAAGCAAGTTATCATAAGCGATTCGTTTATGTTCATTAATTAAACCATTAATCGTTGTCCATGCCACTTTATGAGTCGTTCCTTTTCTCGGTTGATTGAGGATAACAGCTGTTTGCAGTTGGTCGAGATAGGTAACAGGCGCTATCTTATAAGACTGGCTTTGCCAAGCAATCAGGTCTTTGGATGCGGTATGAGCCAATACGCCATCGCGGTCATTGACACTCCACGTGCAATGCCACAAACCATCGGGTTCGCGCGATAAAAAAGGCGTGTGCATCTTTTTTTCACTGCCCCATCGTCCGTAATCGCAACTAAGAAATTTGTGTTCGGAACCAATGGAATGCCAATTTTCCCGGTCGATACTCCATGCAAAACTCAAACCGTTATTTACCTCGTAAGCAAATACATAAGTCGAATCGGGCTCGTTTGCAAATACCGTTTGAAACAGCATTAAAAATGCTATGTTTACTAATAGAATTATCTTTTTCATATTTAATTCTTAATTCTGATTTTATCCCCACTGTCGTCCACCTCAAAAAACTTTTTATGGCGACAAAGTTAGGAAAAAAATCGGACAAACCCATCTTCAAGCAAATTATTGACCAGGTTGGCGTAAACAGCAACGAAGTGGACGAATATAATGTAGAATCGGATACAAGGTATGAAACAAAATTATCGAGCCAAAACAAATACAATGTATTTACGGCAACGCTCAATTACAAATTTGCGCTTTTCAATTATTTCGAATCATCGGCAGGCGCACGGTACGCTCAAATAAGAAACGCTACTGTAAACCGTTATGAAAATGACGCTATGCGGATTTTGTCGGTTTTGGATGCTAATTCGGAAGCCAAGCAACGTTTTTCGGATTTATTTCCCAATTTAACCCTTGAATATAAACCCAATACAAAAATTTCCCTTGAATCGAATTATTCAAGAAAAATAGGGTGCATTTCAAATTGTCGCATATCGTCCTTGCGAGGGCGTAAGCCCGAAGCAATCCGGAAAGAATAAATTATGATTATCGGATATTTTGCCTGTCGCCCGAAAGGGCGGGATTTTCATAACCGCAAGTCGCGCTTCGCTTGACTTACGGTAACGGCCACGATACTACTTGTTCTGCCTGTAAGGCAGGATTTCTCGCGAATTAATGTCTTGCCTTTCAGGCAAGGGGTACAGTACGTTCTTTTTTCCGCAGGTCACGACCTGCGGTTATGAAAATTTTGGCTTTCAG
>BNWW01000236.1 GCA_025999115.1 Bacteroidia bacterium | reverse complement strand
ATAACTCATAACTCATAATTAATATAATATGGCAAAAGAAATAAAATTCGACATTGACGCCCGCGACCTGCTGAAAAAAGGCGTGGACGAACTCGCTAATGCAGTGAAAGTTACACTCGGTCCGAAAGGTCGTAACGTAATCATCGACAAAAAATTCGGCGCACCGCAAATCACGAAAGACGGCGTAACCGTCGCAAAAGAAATCGAACTTTCGGATCCGATACAAAACATGGGCGCTCAATTGGTTAAGGAAGTCGCTTCCAAAACCAACGACCAAGCCGGCGACGGAACCACCACCGCCACCGTTTTGGCACAATCCATCATCCAAGTCGGCTTGAAAAACGTGGCCGCCGGCGCCAATCCCATGGATTTGAAACGCGGTATCGACAAAGCAGTCGCCAAAGTGGTTGCTTCGTTGAAAAATCAATCGCAAGCCATCGGCGACGATTTCGGAAAAATCGAAAACGTGGCGAAAATCTCGGCCAACGGCGACGACACCATCGGCGCATTGATTGCCGAAGCCATGAAAAAGGTTAAAAAAGAAGGCGTTATCACGGTGGAAGAAGCCAAAGGCATCGAAACTTATGTAGATGTAGTGGAAGGAATGCAATTCGACCGCGGTTATATTTCGGCATATTTTGTTACGAATACCGAAAAAATGGAAGCCGAACTCGAAAATCCTTTCGTCTTGATTCACGACAAGAAAATTTCCGTTCTGAAAGACATTCTTCCCGTTTTGGAACAAACCGTTCAAACCGGTCGCCCGCTGTTGATTATTGCCGAAGACATTGAATCGGAAGCGCTTACCACCTTGGTATTGAACCGTTTGCGCGGAGCGTTGAAAATCTGCGCCGTAAAAGCTCCGGGATTTGGCGACCGCCGCAAAGAAATGCTTGAAGACATTGCCGTTTTGACAGGCGGCGTAGTAGTTTCGGAAGAAAAAGGTATGAAATTGGAAAATACCACGATTGAGATGTTGGGTACAGCCGAAAAAATCACAGTCGGAAAAGAAAACACGACGATTGTGAACGGAGCCGGTCAAAAAGAATTGATTGCCGCCCGCGTTGCCCAAATCAAAACGCAAATCGAAACAACGACTTCCGATTACGACCGCGAAAAATTGCAAGAACGTTTAGCCAAATTGGCAGGCGGCGTGGCAGTTCTTTATGTGGGCGCTCCTTCGGAAGTGGAAATGAAAGAAAAGAAAGATCGTGTCGACGATGCGTTGAGCGCCACCCGCGCCGCCGTGGAAGAAGGCACCGTTCCGGGTGGTGGAACCGCTTATATCCGTGCTATCTCCGTTTTGGAAGATTTGAAAGGCGAAAACGAAGACGAAACCACCGGTATCGAAATCATCAAACGCGCCATCGAAGAACCGCTTCGCCAAATTGTAGCTAACTCCGGAAAAGAAGGCGCCGTAGTGGTTCAAAAAGTGAAAGAAGGCAAAGACGATTTTGGTTACAATGCTCGCACCGATGTGTACGAACCGCTTTACAAAGCCGGAGTCATCGATCCCGCGAAAGTAACCCGCATCGCTTTGGAAAATGCCGCTTCGATTGCCGGAATGTTCCTCACAACCGAATGTGTGATCACCGAAAAGAAAGAAGAAAATGCAGCTCCCGCGATGCCTCCGATGGGTGGCGGAATGGGTGGAATGATGTAATAATTGTATATAATTCTTTCAAAAAGATGTCATGGCAGAATATACTTGCCATGACATCTTTTTTTATCCGTGATTTCCAATGA
>BNWW01000235.1 GCA_025999115.1 Bacteroidia bacterium | reverse complement strand
TATAATCCGGCACCGGCAAATTGCGGTTGAGAACGACAAACGAGGCGCGGTCTTCAAAAATCTTTTTGCCGCTCCATTCGATACGAATCATTTCGGGCGTTAATACGGTAAAACGCATATTGCCGGAAATGACAATGGCTTCCGGATTGGCTTGCGGGTTGTTTGCCGAAAACAGCGGGCTACAGATAACCCAAAGAGCAACGATTACTTTCAGTTTGTTTTTCATGTATCATTTTTGATTTAGCCGTTAAACAATAAATCCAACCGCTGCCGAGAATAATATTCAAATGCCAAATTACCACATTGGTATCTAAAAGATAGCGAGCCATATTCTCATTTCATTACAGCCCGCATATCCAATACTCTACCAAATCCATCGGGATGCTCTTGCAACCAGATTCCCAAAACCGATAATCTCTCCGGCTTTTCAGCAACAAATCGCGTTCTTACACCATTTTTGATCAACCACGCTTGCGGCTCTTTTCTTTTTTCTCTCTTTGTTTCTGCTTCCATAATTTTTTATTGTTTTGAATTATCGGGAACAAAGATAATTGATTTTTCTCAATTCCAAACGCCCATTTCTTAAAAACCCACCCGAATTGACCGCATAATAAAAAAATAATCCGTATTTTTGCACGATTTTTTAAATACAAAAAATAAGATTTAAGATATGGAGAAAATAGTAAAACGAACAAAAATAGCCGATTTGGTTCAAACCACTGGGTTTAACAAGGAAGTTTGTGTGAAAGGCTGGGTACGCACCCGTCGAGGCAATAAAAATGTGGCTTTCATTGCGTTGAACGACGGCTCAACCATTCATACCATTCAAGTAGTGGTGGACATCGCCCAATTCGGCGAAGAATTTTTGAAACCGATCACCACCGGCGCGTGTATTTGCGTAAACGGATTATTGGTCGAATCGCAAGGGCAAGGCCAATCGGCTGAAATTCAAGCCAAAACAATCGAGATTTACGGCACGGCCGATCCCGCCGTTTATCCTTTGCAGAAAAAAGGCCATTCGCTCGAATTTTTGCGCGAAATCGCTTATCTGCGACCTCGAACTAATACTTTCGGCGCTATTTTCCGGATTCGCCATCATTTGGCTTTCGCAATCCATGAATATTTCAATAAACAGGGATTTTATTATTTCCATACGCCGCTGATTACCGGTTCGGATGCCGAAGGCGCCGGTTCGATGTTCCAAGTTACGACTTTGGATTTGAATAATCCGCCGAAAACGGAAGACGGAAAGATCGATTATTCGCAAGATTTTTTCGGCCGTTCTACCAACCTGACCGTTTCGGGACAATTGGAAGGCGAACTCGGAGCGATGGCTTTGGGCGGCATCTACACTTTCGGACCCACTTTCCGCGCCGAAAATTCCAATACACCGCGCCACTTGGCCGAATTTTGGATGATTGAACCCGAAATCGCATTCAACGACATCCACGACAATATGGATTTGGCCGAAGATTTCCTCAAATATGTGATTTCCTACGCTTTGGAACATTGTAAAGACGATATTGAATTTTTGAATAAGATGTATGACAACGAGTTAATCGACCGTCTGAATTTCGTTTTAAACAATCAATTTATCCGCTTGACTTACACCGAAGGCGTTGAAATTTTAGAAAAAAGCGACAAAAAATTTGAATATCCCGTTTATTGGGGAGTCGATTTGCAATCAGAACACGAACGCTATTTGGTGGAAGAACATTTCAAATGTCCCGTCATCCTGACGGATTAT
>BNWW01000234.1 GCA_025999115.1 Bacteroidia bacterium | reverse complement strand
ATCGTTGCCGCCGATGAAATTTTTCGTCTTGCCCGGCGGATGCAAAGCCAATGCTTGGGCGCACGTTTGTCGCACGATTGCCCGGAGAGCCGAACGTTGCATTTATCGACTTGCCGAAATGGAAGTCATCGAACATACTGTATTACAATACGTTAACCGCCTTTCGGACTATTTTTTCCTCTTGGCGCGAAAACAAAATATCAGTCGCGACATCCAAGAAATTAAATGGGAGTATTGTAAATAGGAGAGATTTTTATACTTTTGCGAAAAATTTGAGAAAAATATGTATTGGACATTAGAATTAGCCTCCAAATTGGAAGACGCGCCTTGGCCGGCCACTAAAGATGAATTGATTGATTTTGCCATTCGTTCGGGCGCTCCGCAAGAAGTAGCCGAAAATTTGCAGGAAATGGAAGATGAAGGCGAAATTTACGAAAGTATCGAAGATATTTGGCCCGATTATCCGAGTAAAGAAGACTTCTTCTTCAACGAAGAAGAATATTGATGGAACGATTATACGAAATCTTCCGGCAACACCCGGTGGTCAGTACCGATAGTCGGAACTGCCCGCCGGATGCGCTTTTTTTTGCCCTCACAGGCGAAAAATTCGACGGAAATGATTATGTGGAACAAGTTTTGCAATCGGGCGCCGCGTTTGCAGTAGCCGATTCCCCTACTCTACCGGAAGATAAACGGATTATTCGCGTAAAAAACGTGCTGCAAACTTTGCAGGATTTAGCGAATTATCATCGCAAGAAAATGCCCGCAACGGTGATTGCCATTACCGGAACCAACGGGAAAACCACAACAAAAGAACTGATTGCAGCAGCATTATCTTCCCAATATTCAACGCTTTACACACAAGGTAATTTGAATAATCACATCGGTGTTCCGCTTACTTTATTGCAGTTGAAGCCCGAACACCAATACGCCGTCATTGAAATGGGAGCCAACCATCCGGGTGAAATCGCGACTTTGTGCCGGATTGCTCGACCCGATTCCGGCCTCATCACAAATATCGGCAAAGCCCATTTGGAGGGTTTCGGCTCGTTTGAAGGCGTTATCCGTACCAAATCGGAATTGTACGCCTATTTACAAAACAAGGAAAAATCCGTTTTTGCGAATCACGATAATTTATTGCTCGGCAGTTTATATACTTCGGTTCCACGCATTTATTACGGCACTGCGGCCAACGATTTCGTTCGCGGACGAATTATTTCTTCTACTCCCGCTTTGAGTCTGGAATGGCAAAAAAACGGAAAAATCCACACTTTAAACACGCAATTGGTCGGCGTATACAATTTTGAAAATGTTTTGACCGCGATTTGCGTCGCTTCCTATTTCGGAGTAAGTTCCGAAAATATTAACCGGGCTATCCGGGAATATTATCCGAATAACCATCGTTCACAAAATCTGCAAACTTCTAAAAATCAATTGATTGTAGATGCTTACAACGCCAATCCAAGCAGTATGGAAGCTGCCTTGGAAAATTTCCGAACGCTACCAAACACGCCAAAAGCGGTTATCTTGGGCGAAATGCGCGAATTGGGCGAATACAGCGCCGAAGAACATAAAAAAATCATTACATTATTGCAAAAATCCGAAATCGAATCCGTGTTTTTGGTCGGAGAACAATTCAAACAGCTATTTTTCCTTCCTTCCGGATGGAAACTTTTTGATACAACGAATGATTTAATCACTCATTTAAAAGTCCAACCGCTCGCGGGCTATCACATTCTTTTAAAAGGTT
>BNWW01000233.1 GCA_025999115.1 Bacteroidia bacterium | reverse complement strand
CTCTAAGCTTTTCGGAATCCGCTTTTTCATTTTGTTAATTTTTGACTGTTAAGCCAATTTTCCTTACCTTTGCATCCGCCTTCTTGCCGGTTTAAGTGAATATTCAAGTTAATTCGTCGTTTAGCTTTGTGTTTTACTCCCCGCAAGGAGGTTTTTTTGCATTTTCATAGCAGGGGGCGAGCCTCTATTCTAATTACGCTGCAATATTAGGCAGAAAAATCGAAGTGATTTATAATATTTTTCTCATTTTTTTATAATATTTCATTTTTCCTACCGAAAAAGACAAAAACGCCTTGTTTTCCTAACAAATATCACTATCTTTGCCCGCGAAAATTAACATATTTATTCTTAACAAAGAAAATTATAACACTATGAAATCGAGAATCATCCTCGTGGAGAGTCATTCTTCCCAGATTAGTCGATTAAAATCGGATTTGGAACGCGAAGGGTTCGATATTCTTCCGTTGCCGGCAGACGATTCGGATCAATCTTATTCCGTTCGGGAAATTGTATACAATATCAGGCAATTATCCGATAATCAATCGGATTACGGTATTGCTATCGGACCGTTTATCTTCTTTCCCAACGAGCATTTGTTGCAGTATAAAGAATGTCGAATCCGTTTGCGAAACTACGAATGTCGAGTATTGAAAATTCTCTATCACAATCGTAATCAGGTAGTTACAAAAGAATATTTAGTCAATGAAATTTGGAATGAGCGTGACCCGAAAATGAAAGAACATTCGCTCAATAACTTGATTTATTCGATCCGGGAAAAATTATCGGTTTCACCGGCGGTTCAATTGCAAACGATTCATAAAGAGGGATATAAATTGTTGTTTTAAGTACAACTAAATTAATAGTTTATCGTAAATACGGAGAATTGCTACAAATCCCTTTTAATCACTTGGTCAAACGAATCTTTATATTCCGTTCCGAACCAATTTTTATATTCTTTAATGAATGCGGTGTACGTATTTTTCGCTAATCCGTTTTTCCCCATTTTGACCAAGAGTTTGCACTTCAATTTCAAAGCGTCTTCGTTCAAAGGATCGTGAATAAACAAGACGTTGGCGATGTCGAGCAAAACGGCGTCGGTCAGTTTGAGTTCTTGATTTTGAATCAGGGATAAAAGCAAATCAATCAAGTCGTTGGAGAAGTCGGATTTGAATTGGTCGGCCCATTCGATTTGCATATTCGGTAAAAATTCGCCGCCGGAAACAATGGTAAGCAAGCGGTTGATGTCGGTTTTGTTTTTTTCGGCGCTTTCTTTTATTTTCCGGATTAAAATTAAGGTTTCGTAATAATCGCAATAAATATCGTTGCCAAATTCGACCATCCAATATTGTCCTTGTTTGCTGAATTGCACTTCACCCACCCGTTCCAATATTTGCCGCACTTTACTCAATGCGACGCCGCGGTTGTTGTTGGCCGATTCTTCCGTTTTGTCGAACCAAAGGATGTCTTTCAGTTTCACGGAAGAAATGCCTTTGCCGTTTTTGATGGTATGCAACAAGATGAGCAAGAACAAGCTTTTGTGTAGGGGTTTAAATTCTGTGGTTACGTCGACTCCTTCTTTATCAATGACTTGGAAGCCGCCGAATAGCGAGATGGATTGTTTGCGCAAGGATTTTATGGTGTTGATTCCTCCGGAAATCTCCGGTTCCGGTTGTTGTAGAGACGTGGCGTGCCGCGTCTCTACGGTGCGGCTGGACTTTCGTTTATAATATATAATCAGAAAACAAATAGTCAAA
>BNWW01000232.1 GCA_025999115.1 Bacteroidia bacterium | reverse complement strand
CGAACCAAATCAAATCCTTGCCATGCACTTTTTGATGCAAAATCGGAAAATCCTTGCGAATCGCTTGCACATCAAATCCGTCGTTTTTCGGCAGATTGTAATCTTCGGGAAAGAAAAAACCTTGCAATTCGCCCAATTGTTGGAACGAATTTCCGCCGTTTATTTGGGCAAACGGATCGATAAATTGTTGCAAACTTGCATATAGGCCGCTCAAATCGATCCCTTCGTCGGGGAGATTGGGCGTTGTGTTAGGAAATTCAGACATAATTTGTTTTTTTGGGGACAAAGATAGTAGGGAGCGGGGAGGCGGGCAATACCTCGAATGTGGTATATTTTAAAAAAAATGCTACCTTTGTATTTGAAAGTCAAACAAAAATAAATGAAACTTTATCACGGAAGTAATATTACAGTGGATAAGCCGCGCATACTGACACCGAATCGCGCTTTGGATTTCGGTGCAGGGTTTTATGTTACAAGTGATAGAGGGCAGGCGGAAAATTGGGCCAATGCCGTAGTTAAACGTACCTATGAAGGCAAACCAACGCTAAATACTTATGATTTTGATGAAAATTTTGATAATTTATCGGTAAAACAATTTGAAACGCCAACCAAACAATGGCTTGATTTTGTCTGCGAACACAGATTGTGGCAATATCAAGGTGAAGATTATGACTTAATTATTGGGCCGGTAGCCAATGATAATACAATGCCTGTTTTACGAGCATATATGAATGCAAGAAATAAAGATTTATATGCGCCAATCGCATTAGACGACATTCGTGCAGACCGGTTAAAAGACCAATACGTTTTCAAAACCGAAAAAGCATTACAATATTTAAAATTTTTAGAAGCAAAATAATGGAAAGAGTAGATAGCGACTATATGTTTTTTTTCGACGATTGGGTTATTCCCTTGATAATAGAAAAATACGGACTCGACGAGCAAACGGCCTTGCGGAAATTTATTTTTTCGGAAACATACGCCATGCTTTCCGACCCCGAAACAAAATTGTATTGGGAATCGCCTCTTGTTATTTTCGATATGTACGAAAACGAAATAGAAAAAGGCGACCCGCGAAAATCGTCTTATATTCAAGGAGATATGTATGAAGGATAGAAAACATTTATCGAATGAAACTTATTTTTTTCTGTATTTGCTCGAAAATTATGCAGAATACAAAAAAGAAGAAACGGCTACCGTGCTTAAACATTTTGACGACAGTGGCTTAACCAGGTATATTAACGCGATGTACCAATATTATCATACCGAGCGGCTCGAAAATGCTTTTGAGGATATTGACCGGAAATCAGGGATATAGTTTCTTGAATACGATGAAATGTGCCATTTTTCCGAAAATCGCGCCCGTGTTAAAAAGGGCGATAAATACGGATTTATTGATGAAAAAGGAAAAGTGGTAATCCCATTGAAATACGATGATTGCGAGCCTCATTTCAACGAAACTTACCCGGATGATAATCAACATATTCTACCGCTTTGGGTAAAATCCGGTGATAAATATGGGTTCATTGACATCAACGGAAATGAACATCCGCCGGTTGATGCGGAATTGTATAACGCCAAAAATGAATGTTCTTACGTTTATTTCGATTGGGCGGAAATTCCGAATATGGAAGTCCGTATCGAAGACAATCTGGTGTTTTCGGATGCCGGAATTGTGGCGATCGGCATCTGGTAAGCGTGCGATTATTGGCCGGTTACCGAAGATCGTATCAAGACATTTCTCAAGGGATTGGA
>BNWW01000231.1 GCA_025999115.1 Bacteroidia bacterium | reverse complement strand
ATATGTCGCAGCTACGCAGCTCTGGATTTGTTTATGCTCTTATTACCGTGCGCTTACGCACACGGCTACAAGGATGTTGGCGCTATGCGCCTTTTCGCACAAACACATGGTTTTGCTGCTGATCCCAAGAATCTCACGATTCCATGTCCGGCTATGATGACCGCATAAATTACGTAAATTGACCAACGTAACCATCCACGAAGAAAAAACCGAATAAGAAAGGCTGAAACGGCTTGCAACCTTTTTCTTGATCCTTGCCATGTTTAAATTATTGTAAATACCACACAACAAACCAAAAGGAATGATTTCTGCAATCATCCATGCAGGAGGATACGAATTGGTGTACTTCGACCGGAAATGAGAAATAAATTCTTCTTTGGTTTTGTCTATTTCAGATTGAATCAAGGTCAGCGACCGGGCAAAAACATTCTGATTGTAGAAATAAGCAACATTTGTCATCCAAAAAATATCATTCAAAGCATCGCTAATCAGGTTATTCATTGCGCTGCGAATAGCAACTTCTATCTTTTCTATTTCGTTAAAAAGCAGAATGCGCAACTTACGGTCGAAACGATACATATTCATTACCAAATCAAAAGTAGCGCCGTGTTTATAGAGATGGTCTTCTTTTGGGTCTTGCAACAACGGATAACAATAGGCGCTCAATCGGAAATACCCAATGTTTGTAAGATAGTCAATCGCTTTTTGTTCGTCAGTGATTGACAGACCCCGACTTTTCAACAGAGGTATTAAATCCTGAGGAAGGGTACAAGTTTTGGAATAATTAATTTTCATGACTATATAAAATAAAACGGCCCGCTAATTTGAGCATTGTAAAGAGGCTTCGCGGGCACTGACGGGGCAAAAGTACAACATTTTCCCAAACCATCAAAATTATTGCGGACTTTTTTTATTTTTTTCTCTCCCAAATCACAAAAATCAAACCCATCACCTTAAAACCACCGTTCTGACAACGACCTTGTAAAATATCCAAACCCTATTCTAAGTTATATCATCCCTTTGGGATTTCTTTCGCTGGTATCTCAAATAATATTTGGCCTAAAAATAAAAGCCCCCCCTGATTGCGCTGTTCTAACGGGAATCTTTGATTTGAAAGCAATATAGAAATAATTAACCATGATAGGGCATTTAACGACTTAGCAGCAGATTCCTCGCCTACGGCTCGGAATGACCCGATAATCTGTGGGGGAAGACAATGGGAGGAGGGAGTTGAGTGGCGGCAAAGCCGCCACTCAACTCCCTCCTCCCACCTAATAATAAAAAACGCGCCGTCATTCCGACCGTAGGGAGGAATCCCCTGCTAAGCCGTTAAACACCATTCCTGCAAATTACGACAAAAGCCGATTAACCCAAATCACAAAACCAGCTTATGCAGATTGCCAGAGAGGCTCATTGTCCCAGCCGGCAGGAAAGCCCATTACCCTTATATCAACAGTCGGATATTCAGCCTGCAGCGATTTAAGTTTTTCCGTAAAACGGTTGTTCGGCGAAACAGTAAAAAGCAGGTATTTGATGATGCAGATACGGTAGTAGATGCGTTTCATATCGGTGGTAGAACTGTCAATCCAGGGGAAGTTCGAAGAATTAAGTTCGGCGGGAATAACAAGAATCGGATCAGCAGCAAAACCATGTGTTTATGAAAGGCGCATAGCGCCAACATCTTTGTAGCCGTGTGCGTAAGCGCACGGTAATAAGGGCATACACAAACCCATAGCAGCGTAGCTGCGACACTTTTATT
>BNWW01000230.1 GCA_025999115.1 Bacteroidia bacterium | reverse complement strand
AATAGAAAATTGTCAAAATATGCACAATTATCAAGTTTTCCAAGCAGAAACTTTAATTTTAGGACAACGGAAGCGGAGCTTCCGCCGAACAGTGCAGTGCGTTACACTACGGAGAACGGGGGCCGTAGTAGAAAATGACGATTTGCTAAAAATATTTGGCAAAAACGGCGAATTATTGCCAGCCAATGCCATTAAAGGGAAAGAGGCTTTGGAAAAAACTATGAAAATTTACGATTGAAAAATTTACGATTTACGATTGAAGTAATGTAACATTTTTAATGTGATGTTTTTTTTTACGTCATTGTAAGCCGCTTGCAATAGTCTTTTACCGACTTGTTTTCTACTGATTTGAACACGCGATAAAACGAACTGCAGTGTGTAAAGCCCGACATTTCGGCTATGTCGGTAATGGGTGTTTTGGCGTGTTGTTTGCTTTCGAGCAGTTTTTTGGCGTATTCTACGCGGTATTTGTTTACAAAATCGGAAAAGGTGCATTGCATTTCCTGATTTATGGTGCGCGAAATATAGGTGCGGTTAGTGTGCAGGCGGGCGGCAAGGTCCGAAATGCTGAGTTCGGGTTTGCGAAACAATTCTTCTTTTTCAAACAATTCAATAATCTGGTTCTGCATATTTTTGGGGGAAGCCAAGCGTATTTTTTGGGGCTGTTCGTCGGCATTTTTTTTCGCGAGTTGTTCCGCCATTTTCTCCGCCTTGTCGCTTTGCACCATATCGCGCTCCAAATCGTCAGCCGTAAAGTGCTGTTTGTAAGCCACATAACCAATCGAAAACAGCATCAAAGCGTGTCCAAACGAGGCTATCGCCAACATTGCGGTAGTTTGAATAAAAGGTTTTCTGCCAATGGTGCAAAAAGTAATAGTAGCCAAAGCCACAAACAAAAAGCAATATTGCAACATGGCGATAGGCACCTGAATGTGGTCGTCGGGGTTAGAATAATATTCTGCCAATCGGTTGCGCACTTGGCGAATATGCCTTAAGCCAAACCACAAAGCATACACCGCATTAAAATCGAACAGCCAATAAATCAGTCGCTCGTTGAGGCACTGCCATTTTACCAAAGCCGACAACTCAAATCCTGCCTCGCCATACAAAGCCGCGTGGCTGTAAGCGTTCAGTTCGGCAGGCGACATAAGGCAAAAACCTGTAATATTCCACAAAGCCATAATGATAGCAGGCAAAAACAGCGGGTTCAGCCTTAGTTTTCTTTGTGCTTTTGGCAAAGTGAGCGCACGCAGATATTGATAAAAAACAGGGTACAGAAACACCGTTGCCGTGCTGTAAATCGGGTCGTAGAGCGCGGTAAGCCTATAGTCGTGAAACTGAAAAATTGCCTGTCCCCACAAATGAACGCCAGCCACAAACATAAAAACGGTAAGCGGCACACTCGCCCGCGACCAATGACTGCGGTCGCAAAGCAAAATCACCACCCAAACAAAGCAGATTACTGACGGAGTTTGTGCCAAAAAACTATGTAACATTTTTTCTATTTTCTTTCGGTGCAAAATTATAAAAAAAACAAGAAATACAACATTTCTCCCATTCTTGTATCACTAATTTATGTGATACCGCCTCACAATAATTCAGTATTGCTATATGGCGATTTATACATTAATTTTGCTCTAATTATACTCAAAAAATACATTTTTACGATTTGAGAATATATTTATACGATTTGAGAATTGCCTCCAAAGTCTTTTCAGTATTTTTATCCCCTGAAAATGCAAATCACATATTAATTACATATTTTAATAC
>BNWW01000229.1 GCA_025999115.1 Bacteroidia bacterium | reverse complement strand
GAGCAACAATTTTAGCAATAACAATTTTACTGGCCGGCGCCACATTCGCCGACCGCAGCACCCTCAAAGACCGCACCGACAATTGGTTGCAATCCGAAAACACCGAAGCAACCACAAGCGGCAATTTACGGTTGGATGCACCGGGAACTACCGGCAAAAACGAAAACAATCAAACCGGCGCCGTCGGCGATTCACTCTGGTTATTAGCCGGTCTAAGCATCGCCTACGGTTTCTTTACAATACGCAAAAAAACAATCCTCCCATGAAAAAAATCAGTTTACTTGTTGCCACGTGTTTATTCGCATTAAGCGCTATGGCTCAAACCGTTTACTACGTGCAAACGAACGGAAACGATTCCAATGATGGAAAATCCGGGACAAGCGCTTTCGCAACACTGACCCAAGCGATAACCTCCGCCGCCGAGGGCGATGAAATCCGAATCGGCGAAGGAACGTATCAGGCTCCGGCTGTCTATTTGATTGATAAATCGCTGACTATCAAAGGTGGTTTCGGCGCAGACGGGATTCAAGATTACGCAAAGCAAACCCTCTTGGACGGAAACGGTACGCATAAAATCATACAAGTCAACCGCCCGTCAACCGGTTTCGCCGTGCAAGCCAATTTCGATGGATTGGTGTTGAGCCATGCAAACGGTGGCGCCATTGAATATGTAAACGCAACCGGCATCGTAAGCAATTGTGTTTTTACAAACAATACGGCAACCGCTTCCAATGGCGGCGCCTTGGCTTTTCTTAATTCAACGGCGAAAAATACGGTGGTCAATTGCGAGTTTAGTCATAATGCAGGAAAAAACGGCGGCGCTCTGTATGCCGGTGCAAAAACGAATGTGGATGTTATCAACAGCTCCATTACGAATAATTCCTGTACCGGTAACGGCGGCGGAATTTACAGCGACGGCGCCTTGAATCTGAAAAATTCCATCGTCTGGGAAAATACGAAAGGCGCAAGTAAAAACCAAATAGGCGGCGAAGGGCAATTTTATTTAGATCACAACATCGTACAGGGAGGCGTGTGGAGAGAAGTCATTTATCCGAATCTGCAATCCAATATGGTTATTCAACAAAATCATGCTTTTGTCATCAAAGGAAAAGGTTCGCCCACGCAGGAAATAAAAGTGCATTGCAGTTGGGAAGCCAATGATGTATTCCATACCACCATCATTCCGGAAAACGGTTTATGGTCGGTAAGCGTTCAAACACCTGCGGGCAGTTTTGAAAGCCGCACCATTACCGTAGAAGGAAAAGAGACGGTGGTTTTTTCCAATATTTTGATAGGCGAAGTTTGGCTGGCTTCCGGTCAGTCGAATATGGCATTCCGGGTAACAACGGTAAACAATGCGGCAACGGAAATTAGCGGAGCCAACGATTATCCGAATATCCGGCTGTTGAATATGGAACGGGTTCAATCCACTACGCCTACCAATGATTTTACGGCAAAATGGATGGTTTGTTCGAGTACAACGATTCCGAATTTCAGCGCCGTAGCGTATTTTTTCGGACGCAAACTGTTTCAAGATTTGAATGTGCCGATTGGATTAATCAATGCCAGTTGGGGCGCTACCTGCGGCGAAGTGTGGGCCAACAGAGAATCGGTATTAGGCACAACGGATCCGGCGGTCTTGGAAGGCGCTTTACGAAACGACAACACGCCCCAGACAGACCCGGCAACTCCCTATAAAATAGGAAGCGCCTATAATGCCATGATCTATCCGGTAAAAGACATTCCGGTTGCCGGAGCTATCTGGTATCAGGGA
>BNWW01000228.1 GCA_025999115.1 Bacteroidia bacterium | reverse complement strand
AAAGTAATCATTTCTGAATTATCCGAAGTTATCTATCTCAATTTTTCATTACTTTTTCCAATAATTCCACCTGCCTGTTAAACTTTTCAAGGTTCAACGCTTTCAGTTTTTCAAGATTCATCAACTTCCAACGGATTGGCGGATACTGCGAGAAGTTGTAATTTTCTGTCCATTTTGGCTCCCCTTTTAGAAAAGACAAAAGGAAATTCTTGTTGGAATCGGTCAGGGATTTATTGACTGTATCAATGTTTTGTTGCCTTGCTTTTTCGTAATCCTCATAAGAAAACGGCGTATCCGACATTCCGATAAACTGATATGGAATAAAAGTCAAATCCACATCAACCGATAGCCGAGGCATATCCATCTCAAAGAGGTTGATTGCCGTACCGCCGTGAATGGCGAACTGCGGCTCTTTGGCTATTATCGGCATAATGGCGAGCAATAGCGATACTTGCTGTTTGTAACTTTCTTTTATCATACTAATTCTTCCGGTAACATCAGTTCGTATTTTGATACATATTTTCCATTCGAAACAATGCGGCGAGCACCTGTACCAAGTTCTATTTTGGAAGTATCCAAATCTTCAAACCAACTGTGCCCTACCTTTTCGGCAAAATATAAAAACAATCGTTTGACTTTTATGGATTTACATTGCTCTAATAAGGTTTGTACAACAGAAGGGCGTAGTGTCAGCAAATTTTCCATTATTTCATACCCTTCTATTAGCGGAAATTTATCGGGACACAGTGATAAACATTCCATCAAGGCTCGTGCGGGATTTGATATTTTGAGTGCAAGTCCAGAGCCTTCATACGCTTTGTATCCTGCGGATTTATCTTCAAACAATGAGATATTAAACACCTCAAATCCCAAATCCCATTGATTGGATAAAAACCATTTGGGCAAGTCGTCCTTTGGCTCTTTGAAGAGTGATACGCTTTGCATATTGATTTGCAAATAATGCGCCTGTCCCGATAAAGCCAATGCCGTTCGCCCGCCGATATGAACGCTGTGATTGGACTGTTGCTGCAAAGAAGCCAATGCTCCGAATATCAAGAAATCGTTATCGCTTTTGAGCATTGCGCCTTTACCTATCAATTTCAACAGTCCGCTTTTCCTGTAATGTTGCTGGAGTACATACGAATAACCCTCTCGCTCCAAAAAAGAAGATTGCAACACCAATCCGTTAGGATATTTTGTCAGTATGTTTTTTATTTTCTCCTGCATAATTATAGTAATACTATATTTACGTCTGCAAAATTACAAAAAGTTTTTAGAATGGCAAAGTGTTTTTTTATTTTTCGTTTTTGCGGTCATTCGTCCGAAACGACGGAACAGTATCTTTTCGTCCAACGGGTGATTGACACCTGTATTGGCTACTGTCAGCCGTTCACCGTCAAAGGCAACGACGATGCGTCCGTTGGCTGTATTGTGCCTGATAGCGTTTGTTATCAGGTTGTTGACAAGGCTTTCCGTTAATGTCCTGTTTGCTTCTACCCAACAGGAATCCCGGATAATGTTCGTTTCAATGCAAATGTTTTTACCTGCCGCCTGCTCCGTCAGGAACGACAAAGATTCGGTTATCACTTCGGTTACATTGATTGTTTGGGTTTCGACGAATTGGAGGTTGTCGATTTTTGCAAGCAACAGCAGGTTTTTATTTATTCTCGACAGGCGGGATGTCGTTTTCAGCCAGTTTTTCCAAAGCCTTGTTGAGTTGGACAAATTCCTTTATGCCTGTTTGGGGAAATTGCGGCATCTCGTTATTCTTGATATTAAACTGTTCTATTGTATATCAATCTTGTCGCCAGC
>BNWW01000227.1 GCA_025999115.1 Bacteroidia bacterium | reverse complement strand
AGTTATTTATTTTGTTAAAAAAGTCTTGTCATTGTGGGCTTGACCCACAATCCCCTGCAAATCGTTAATTATTAAGTATTAATGGATTTGTAGGGGATTCCTGCTTTTGCGGGAATGACAGGCTTTTGATTTATTGGAAACAGCCTCCCTAAAATCTTCAAATTCCCAAAGAAGCGCAAACCGCCGCAATTTTCGCTTCAGCTGCTACATCCGCCACCGCAATTTCTTCACGTGAAGTCACTTGGCTATGAATTTCGATGTAAAATTTGATTTTCGGCTCGGTTCCCGAAGGACGAATCGATACTTTGGTACCGTCGGCCGCCAAATATTGCAATACATTTGATGTAGTAGGCATGTCCAATGTAACTTGTTCGTTTTCAACTGTATCCGTTCCGGTAAGATTGGCAAAGTCTTTGATGAAAATTACATTCGATCCGGCTAATTCGGTCTGTGGATGTTCGCGGAAATTCTTCATCATCGCTTCGATTTCTTCGGCGCCCGATTTGCCCGGACGAACCACCGAAATGCCTTTTTCTTTTGAAAATCCGTACTCTACATAAATATCTTGCAATAATTCGTAAACCGTTTTGCCCTTGTCTGCTGCCCATGCGGCGATTTCGGCCAACAACATACAAGCCGATACCGAGTCTTTATCGCGCACAAAATCTTCGGCCAAAAATCCGTAACTTTCTTCGCCGCCGCCGATGTAGGTGCGTTTGCCTTCGTTTTGACGAATCACATCGGCAATCCATTTGAAACCGGTGTAACAATCAAACAGTTTGATACCGTTCTTTTTCGTTACTTTTTTAATCAATTCGGTAGATACAATGGTTTTTACCACATATTCGTCGCCCTTCAACCGGTTTAATTCACGGCGACGGGTAATGATATAATAAAGGAAAACCAGCAATGTTTGATTGCCGTTGAGGAGAACAAATTCGCCTTTTTCGTTGCGAACGGCTGCTCCGATACGATCGGCGTCGGGGTCGGAAGCCATCACTAAATCGGCTCCGGTTTCAATGGCTTTTTCGACTGCCATTTTCAAGGCTACCGCCTCTTCGGGATTGGGCGATTTCACGGTTGGGAAGTCGCCGCTAATCACTTCCTGTTCGGGAACGCCGATGATGTTTTCAAATCCCAAGGTTTTTAATGCTCTCGGAATCAGGGTTATACCCGTTCCATGAATCGGCGTGTAAACGATTTTAATATCTTTGTGCTTTTGGATGGCTTCTTTTGAAAGTGAAAGCGTAAGCAAATCTTGAATATAATCGTTGTCAATCTTATCGTTCAACAGTTGGATTAATGCGGGATTACCGTTGAATTTGATGTCTTTAACCAACGATACTTTATTCACTTCGGCGATGATGTTTTTATCGTGCGGGGCGATGACTTGCGCGCCGTCGTCCCAATAGGCTTTGTAGCCGTTATATTCTTTCGGATTGTGCGATGCCGTGATGCATATTCCACTCTGGCAGCCCAATTTACGAATCGCGTAACTGATTTCCGGTGTGGGACGTAAATCGGGAAATAAATACACTTTAATGCCGTTCGCCGAGAAAATATCGGCCGATTTTTCGGCAAAAAGGCGGCTGTTATTGCGGCAATCATATCCGATAACGACACTGATTTGCGGTAAACTTGCAAATTCTTTCTTTAAATAATTTGCCAAACCTTGTGTAGCTGCGCCGACAGTATAAATATTCATGCGGTTGGAGCCGGCGCCCATGATGCCGCGCAATCCGCCCGTGCCAAATTCCAAATCTTTATAGAAAGCTTCAATCAGATCGGTCGGATCTTCTTTTGCCAATAATTCCTGTACTTTTTTG
>BNWW01000226.1 GCA_025999115.1 Bacteroidia bacterium | reverse complement strand
ATAATCCGGATTCTCGTATGCATTTGATGGGTATTAATGAAGAAAAAAATCTGGGAGGAGTCCACCCAATGCGTATTCCCAAGTACCGGTTTTCCTATAATTCCCAATCTTTACCGCCTTATCTCTCCGGTCAAACCGATCACTATGGATTTTACAATGGGAAAAACTTCTTTTCTAATGAAATAAAAAGTAAAATCAACAGCTGTTTGAGTGGTGGTAACCGAGCGCAAAATGTTATCGAATTAAAAGCTCTTATTAATGCGGCCAAACAACCGGATACAACATTAGTAAAAGCCGAATTATTGGAGAAAATTACTTATCCGACCGGCGGATATACGGTTTTTGAATACGAGCCGCATGTTTACAATAAAAAATTTCAAAGATGGCCGTTCCAAACCGTTAATAATCCGAATGGAAATCAATATACAAGTGGTGTTCGAATCAAAACTCTAAAAAATTACAACCACAACGATTCGTTATCATCGACGAAAATATATCATTATGAAACCAATTATCTCAATGGAGAAACTCTTTCCAGTGGTATTCTTGCTTATACTCCCGAATATGTAGAGTTTTGGCAAAACAAACGCCTTATTTATAATGGAACAGCAGTTTCCGGAAGTTATAGTTTTTTTAGAGTTACATCCAATCCGATGTATCCGCTCATGCCGATGAATAATCATATTACTTATTCGGAAGTAACGGTAGAAGAACCGAATAACGGATTTACCGTATATAAATACAAAAACTTCGATAACGGCTATGCCGATGCAGAGCCGTTTGCTTATGCCTCACACATAGTTGCCGACGATCCATCCGGTGTGAGCGGAGTTGTTGAATTTTGGAAAAACGATGAAGGCATCAGTATGGAATTGGAACGGGGGCAAATTCTGTCCAAAGACATATTCGATAAAAATAAGTGTAAGAAAAAACAAATCCGGTATTATTATAACGATTCGATTAGTCGTTTTGAAGAAAATGTACGCTATATTCGATGTGAACCAAATGGATTTAATCTGACCGGCTATCGTTCATATCGATTGTCGGCAGGGGTTTATTATACTTATTTCCCCTATTTGCGAGAGAAAATAGAAACCGATTATTTTAGTTCCGACAGTGTTAGTGTACAGCAAACTTATTCATACGATAAAGAATATCGTTTGAATACCAAACAAACTATTAAAAACAGCCAAAATCAAATATACAGTACAGAAACGTCATATACCAACGACCAAAATTCATCAAATTCCATTGTCCAAGAGATGAAAGCAAAACAAATGTATGCTTATCCTTTTCAAGTCAAAACGATTGCGGCAAATGGCAAAACACAATACAATAACTTTTTCTATCAATCCGATTTAGCAGAATCTTCGGGTTTAGATACTCCTTTTTTGTATCAAGAAACATACAAACAAGATAATAATCCGGAATGGATAGAAACTGAATATACTCATTATGGCGTTTACGGTAATCCAATGGGAATTGTTAATCGTACAACCGGAAATTCTTGTATCTTATGGGGATATAACGGTCAATATCCGATCGCCAAAATAGAAAACGCTACTTACAATCAAGTTAAAATCGCCTTAAATTACACCGATCAACAAATAGACGATTTGGCAAAACAAATCAGTTTATCGACGGCGGATTCGGTAAAAATCAACAGTTTGCGCAATTTATTACCTAACGCGGAAGTAACAACTTATATGTATTGGCCATTAGTCGGCACAAGCTCAAAAACCGACCCACGAGGTGTAACTACCCATTTTGAATATGATTTTTTATATCGACTTCGGAATATAAAGGATGAGGATAACAATTTGTTAGAACGTTATGATTATAATAATAA
>BNWW01000225.1 GCA_025999115.1 Bacteroidia bacterium | reverse complement strand
ATGCTTTTTGCAAATGACCGCTCGCCCAAACGCAATGATAGTTGCATTTGCGTTATGGATGGGATTTTTATTCAATGTAAGTGCGCAGACAACGACGACTTACACGGTTAGGTATCATACGCCGGGAAATTTTACTTTTCCCATAGTTACTTCTTCCATAGCAATTATTGGAACAAACGCTCCGAATGTTTATTTGGTAGCCGGCGGCGGACGAGGCGGTAGAATTACCTCCGGTAGTGGCGAAACTTCTACCGGTGGCGGTGGCGGTGGCGCCTCGGCAATATTAACCGGTTATCAAATAACCAATTATGCAATTCCCTTCACAGTAGGATCCGGTGCTGCTTACTCTTCTGTTCCCGGTACCGGTGGCAGTACAACTTTCGGCAACGGGGAAGTAACAGTAACAGGAGGCAGCAACGGAGGAGATAAAGCTTCTCCTTCTCCTTCTTATTCTTATACATCGGGTGGAACTGGAGGAGCTGCTATCAGTGGCGTACCGAAAGTGGTTCCTTCTTCTTATGGTAGCGCAGTTCAAATTGCCGCATCTTACAAAGGAGGAAATGGTGGCGCCACACAATCACTGAATATTCTATCATTAGGACATGGCGGTTCCGGCGGTTCCGGCGCCGGAAAAAGTATGGCGGGCAATAATGCAACCAATGCATCCGGTGGCTTTAATGGAGGTAGCGCACCGGGCGCCGCCCCCGATATATTTGGTGGAGCAGGCGGCGGTGGCGGCAGTGATTTAGACGACTCCGATGGCAAAACAGGCAGTTCTGGCGGCGGCGGCGGCGGCGGTCATACTGATTATAGCACAGGACATGGACACGCTGGCTCCGGTGGAAACGGGCGTGTATGGGTAGAAGTATCCTATCGATATACAGGAGCATCTCCTGCAACACCGCTTTTGAACTTGACCGACCAATGTTATGAAAAAACCGTATTATCCGAAACATTGGCGATTACCAACCCCGAAGCAGATGTTCAATATTCGTGGTATCGTTCAAAAACCAATAGTATTACCGCTTCCGATATATTGCTAAAACAAGGTATCGGAACGGAATATCAATCTTATTTGGTAACAACACCGGGATACTATTATGTAATTGCCCGCCGGTTAGATAACAGTTTAACTCTATCTAACTTTTCAGGAGCAACCGAACTTTCCCCTATGCCGTTCGGCTCCGATAAAATCAATTCAGCCATAGTGAAATTAGGAAGATTGCCGAGAATCGACAATCTTGAAACTACCTTTGCTTGTGCAACCGGGCCGATTACTGCGTCTGCATTCACGGGAATTATTCCTGCCGGAACGGTTTATACATGGACAATGTCGAATCCGGACAATGTACAACGTACAGCAACTTCCTCTACCTATAACCCTTTTACATCGGGCGATTTGCTCAATCTCAACGAGCAAGATGCAATAGTTACCTATACCGTAATCCCAAGTGACACTTTGAATGGCGTTGTATGCACCGGAAATTCATTTACAGTGCAAATTACCGTTCCGCCTGCCGAATTGAAATTGGAAGTGCTATCAAATGTAACGCTTTGCCCTGAACTTGGCAGCGACTCGATTACCGTCAATCTCAACGATTTTGTTACCGAACAGCAAGGCGACCTCTTCTTTTTCAGATATTCTACCGGTACGGACACAATCAAAACAGCCGATGCATATCGAATCTACGGTTCATCCAATACAGTTTACGCACAAGCAAGTAATGCAGGCGGCTGTAAAACCGACCGTATGCCGATTCAACTCAACGTAAAATACGGAGTATTCGCCAATTTTGCATGGGACGAAAACAATCAATTTGAAACCTTGTGTTTAAATGGATTGGATCTTACT
>BNWW01000224.1 GCA_025999115.1 Bacteroidia bacterium | reverse complement strand
ATATTCTTTCGGTCATATTTTCGTTTATTCCTCTTTGCGAATTTTCCAAAGTTACCGTTGGCGCCAGTGGAATGATATACGCCATGTTTGGCATTTGCCTGAATGTTTTATTTGTGATGATAGTGAAAAAATGCCGGGGACAAATATTTTTCATGATTCAATCCGGTCATAAAATTTGGCTAAATCCGTTACTTAAACAGCCTCTAATATTTTTATCCTGTATCTTGATTTCTTTAGGTGCGAGTTTTTTTATACGGAACAGTAATTTTTATCTTCATGTTTTTTGTTTTGCCGGCGGAGCGATTTTTCCATTCCGCCGGTTTATTACACTTAAATAGTTTTATCGCATCTTCCCGTCATCGTATTCTTTGGTTGCAAGTATATCAATCTGTTTAAATTCCGTATTATTGGCTACCGTTCCCGATAATCCGAATATGTAATACCGGTAACTCGTTCGCCCGAATAATCCAAAATCAATATCCTTTCTGCTCGTATCGTTTTGTATTTGTAATCCGCGAAGGAGTTTGTATTCTTTTCCGTCAATACTTCCCCATATTGCAACCGTCGTATTATTGTAAGAATCAAATATATCGGCGCGATATATTATCCGCTCAAACTGTTTCCATTCTTCCGAACCGAATCTAACCGGCCTCGTAATGAATTTTATATTTTGCGAATCGGCGTGAGGTAAATCGTAATCTGTCAATGATTTTAAGTCGGCTCCGAAAAATACCGTATTTATATCCGAATTTTTTACCTCAGCCGTGATTCTTTCGGTCGACTGGGTAAATACTTTATTACGGAAACTATAAATCAGGTTGTAATCAAACCATCTGTTTATAATTATCATTTCTTCCTCCCGGCTGTTATATATCATTTCTTCACAATCTTTTATGAATCTGTACAAATAATTTTCGGCCAGTTCAAATTTGTTGTTTAAGGATTCCAAATTGATTTGTTTTTGTTTTTCATGGACGGTTCCCGACAAATTAACGACCTGTTGACCAATTAAAATACATAATCCTTTTTTTGATACAAAGCAAATTCCGAATGGAGTAGAACAGATAACCGGACTTATCGGCTTTTCATAGTTCTGGATTGGCGATTGTCTTGAATAGACTACGCTTCCATCCCCCACTTGCAGCGTAAATATCCCATCGGTGCAAAAGCATACGAGGGGATATTGGCCGAATTGACCATCAGAAGTTGCGATGGCTTGACTGGCTAAGGCTAATATCTCGCCGTCGCCTATTTGATAGGTTTGTTCTTTAGGGTAAGAAAATGGGTTGTTAATGCTTGAGACATTAATATTGTTTGATCTATTTCTTCCTGATATTTCTTCCTGAATATCAAAAGGTATATTTTCTCCTTCACTTCTACCAAACCAACCCGGCTTTATATCCGGGTCTATATAATAGGCAAAATTATGATATTTATGCGGCTGTAATTTAATTATTCTATCAACTACATAGCCATTTTCGCTATCTGTTATGTTTGGCATAAATAAATATATGTGCATTTTATAGGCTCTATTATCGGGAAATAAAATCATTGGAACAAATCCTTGAATAAAAAAAATTCCCGTATTAGAACTAAAAGAACGAATAACTTTGTTATGTTCCGCATCTATTTTTATATATGTTTCTATATACCACTTATATCCAACTTCTGTAAATGATGTCGTTGTGAAAAATTGATCATCTTGGTGGCCAATCTTAAATTTTAAAAAACAAGATAACGGAAATCCTTTTAATAGTTCTTCTTTTGAAGCTACCAAATGAATCCTTTCGTTATATTTGTATTGAAATTTCGGATTTAATTTTTGTATTATCGAATCAATCGTTTTGCTTTCTCTCAC
>BNWW01000223.1 GCA_025999115.1 Bacteroidia bacterium | reverse complement strand
TGTTAGGTTTGGCGCAATGTAATTAAAATTTCCGTAAATCTTTCACTCTTATCGCTTTGCCTTCCTGTACGGGCAAAGAACCTTTGCTTACCAATTTCAAGCGGGGCGTGATTAGCAATTCGTCTTTCAGGCGATGGATAATATCCTTGGCTAATCGTTGCAAGACGGAATAATCGTCTGTATAAAGGTCGCTCAGTTCCACTTCAATCAGCATTTCGTCGTTGTTGTCAATGGATTCGACCGTAATCAGGTAATTGCTTCCCAATTCATTGAACTGCATCAGTATTTTTTCAATTTGAATCGGGAAAATGTTTACGCCTTTCAGAATCAACATGTCATCGCTGCGGCCTTTGAAGCGCGCCAAGCGTTTGTGGGTGCGTCCACAGCCGCATTCGCCCGGAAGAACGCAGGTCAAATCGCGTGTCCGGTAACGGATTAACGGCATGGCTTCGCGGTTGATGGTGGTCAGCACCAATTCGCCTGCTTCGCCGTCGGGTACAGGTTCCAAAGTTTCGGGATTGACAATTTCCACAATCGTGTAATCTTCCCAGATATGCAAACCGTTTTGTTCCGTACATTCAAAGGCGACACCCGGTCCGTTCATTTCCGACATACCGAAACAGTTGTAGGCTTTCACGCCCAATAATTGTTCGATGCGTTGCCGTTGTTCTTCGGAATGGGGTTCGGCGCCGATGCAAATCGTGTGCAGTCTGGTATCGCGGCGCGGGTCGATGCCTTCGGCGTACATCACTTCCGCCAAGCGGGTGGCATAACTTGGAATAATGTGCAGGCAAGTGGTTCCGAAATCGGTAATGAATTTGATTTGCCGCTTGGAATTACCCGCTGCTGCCGGAACCGTGAGGCAACCCAATTTTTCCGCACCGTATTGAAAACCCAATCCGCCGGTAAACATGCCGTAACCCGAAGTATTTTGAAAAACATCCGTATCGCGAATGCCGACCATATACATACAACGCGCCACTTGATTCGCCCAAGCATCCAAATCTTTCGCCGAATGAAGAATAACGGTCGGATTTCCAGTCGTTCCGCTCGAAGAATGGAGGCGTATGCAGTTTTTCAAAGGAATAGCCGCCAATCCGTAGGGGTAATTGTTGCGTAAATCTTCTTTGGTGGTGAAAGGCAGTTTGCGCAAATCGTCCAAAGTTTGGATGTCATCCACTGAAATGCCTTTTTCCGCAAAAGATTTTTTGTAGAACGGCACATTCGCCGTTAAATTTAATGTTTGTTTTAAACGTTTTAATTGCAAGGTTTCTAATTCCTCGCGACTCATGGTTTCAATATCCTTTTGCCAAAATTCCATTTTTTTATCCTAATTGCAAGTATTTTTTTGTATTAGTTTGCAAAAGTATGGATTATCTTTCATTTAGCATACAAAGACAGGTAAATTTTCTAAGATTATCTTTATTTTTGTCAACTTAAAAAAAGAAAGGAAGGTTTAATAAAAAGAGAAAACGGGGGAAATATTTAAAAAGTCGGCCTCCGGCTGACAACAAAACATAGTTTTGTACGTTCTAATTCTGTGATTTATGACCATCCTTAACAAGATGATTCGACTCACAATAAAAGCAAATTTTTTACTCATAACTAAAAAATGCTGTAAAGATATGTGTATTAATATTTTACGGCAAATTTATCAACGATTTTGGTTATTTCGTTGATCGTCAATGTATTTATTGTTATTTTCTCGTTTGCTTTGATGTTTGTTTACAGTTGGCAATTGGCGCTTATTCTGGATCACCGGCAAAAACATGTGTTTGTGCGAAAAGGCGCATAGCGCCAACATCTTTGTAGCCGTGTGCGTAAGCGCACGGTAATAAGGGCATACACAAATCCAGAGCTGCGTAGCTGCGACATATTT
>BNWW01000222.1 GCA_025999115.1 Bacteroidia bacterium | reverse complement strand
ATCATTTGTTGTTCTCGACCTCTAATTGCATCTGAATTTGTAGATGTTTTATCTAATTTCGCTTTTTCAAATCCTTCCTTATTTTTATGGTGATTAACATCTCTTTTTTCAACATTTTTCCTCGGAGTTCCTGTCCCACTCGTTTTGCCTGAATAAACTTCGCCTGTCGTTTCATTCTTTTTTGTATAAGTTTGAAAAGTTTTCTTTATTTCTTGCTTTACCTCACTTTTGACTTCCTGAGTAACTGCATTTAGTGTCACTTTTACCGTAGTTGTTGCTTGCTTTCCACCCGGAGCAAGATCAGATATTACGCCCGTATGATAATCAGACCACGCTTCCTGCATCGCCTGATTTGTACTTGCATGGTCTAACGTAGGAGCATTGACCGGTTGAGATTCTATAAGCAATGCAGCAGCAAGAATAAATGGCACCCACCAAAATTTACCATCAGGGTCTATTCTGGTTACAGGGTTGTTACCCCACTGTGAATACGGTGATTCCCATGGCCTTTTCTCCAACAACCGATCCATAGTCGGCGTTAGCGGTATGTTTACACCAAAAAATCTAAATCCCTGGTCATACATATTCAACCCAAACATCTCATCCAGCTCCTTCCCACCAAACTTATAAGGCTGCTTTTCAGGATGAACGCCATCCATAAACGGCATTCCAAAAGGATAATAATCCGTTGCCTGATCCACCTCGCTGTCGCGCAACACCACACGATTGTTACCCAAATGATCGCGCAAATAATAATGATAACCCGGAACGTTATTTTCCAAAGTTACATAACCTTCGGGATTCAAAATATATTTGACGGAGCCGTTTTCATAAACAATATTGCCGCAATAATCCGTTGTATCTCTGCGGAATTGAATCACCTTACCGCTTTTTCCCGGTTGTGTCGGCGGCACCCGTTCGGCCGTCGAGTGAATAACCCGCCGTTTTACACCGTCCATACCGTAAACATAGCGAGTAGTGTGCATTCCGTCGAAATCGATTTGCCGCGGCAGATTCAGTTCATTGTAGGTTATTTTATTAATTCCGCTGTTGTCGTCCCGAATCATCGAGCCGTTGGCGTTGTAGGCGTATTGATTGGCGGCAGGATGCGCTTGCACAAAACCGAGGCTGGGGTCGCCTTTTTCCGTAACTGCGGCCAAGTGGTTGCCGTTGTATTCTATGGACAAATCATCCAATCGTTGAGAATTTGTTCCCAGTCCGAATAGTGAAGGCGCAAAACGGGTTAAATGCGTAATATTGCCCATTTTGTCGTATTCCATCGCTTCGGAATAGTCCAAACCCAAAAAGGAAACATTCCCACTGCCATAGGTTGCATTGGTCAGGCGGTTCAGGCCATCGTAGTGGAACCAATAACTTTGCGTTTGGTCGCGTAACGGACTTTCCCAATCGATAAGGGAGATATTACCGTTATAGCAAGGCAACCAACCATCGGCATAGTGCAGGCGTTCCGTAAATTGTTTCGACTGGATCGTTTGTAACCAACTGCGAATATTGTAATCGTAAGCGATGTGTTCCTGATTGTCGTGCAGGACTTTTGCCTTTACTCTGCCCAAGTTATCATAAAGATTTTCCGAAAGCAAAACCGGGTCGTTATGGTTGAGTTGATAGTTTGTGGCAGTCGGGCGGCCGGCGTGGTCGTAATCGTAGATAAAGGTTTCTTCGATGTCAGGCCGATTGGGTACGGAATGGATTTTCTTCGACCAAACCGCTTGATTCGTAAACGAATAGTTGGTTGCGCTTGTTTCGTAACCACCCAAATGATTGGAGGCGATGCTTTGGATGCAATTGCCTTTTTCGTCGTAATACAATACGTTGCGTACCACTTGCGATTGGCCGAGCAGTGCAGTAATCGAACCGGTTATCA
>BNWW01000221.1 GCA_025999115.1 Bacteroidia bacterium | reverse complement strand
TTTTCGGTTTGATGAAAACAAAAACTTTTTGGAAAATATAGGCGTTGTTTTTTCACGTTTTACTTGGGAAAACACACAAGTAATGCTTGGTTACGGATTTTCCCTGATGAAAAATGCGGTAGGGGCTTGTACTCTCATCGCCACCACAAATATTGATGCAACCTCTCAATATCGTCGTGGGATGACGTTTAATCACAACAACGGTAAATTGTATCTGACCTGTTGTAATTCGGCCACCGACGGTTCGTTATACGAAATCAATAAATTGACGGGAGAGGCTACGCTGAAAGGATTAGTCGATCGCGGGTCGCTCATTTTCGGCATATACGCTCAGTATTATGAAAACCGGAATATCCCAACGGCTGTTCAAAACCTGACCGCAACAGCTGATGCGGGTGGCGGACACAGTGTGGTGGTGAACTGGACGAATCCCACCGTCGCCCGTTCGGGAGGCGCTTTGAACCGGATTTCAAAAATCGAAATTTTACGCAACGGAACGCTTGTTCATACCATCGACAATCCGCAACCCGGAGCCGTCGAATCGTGGACAGACAACACGATGACTTCCAACAGCGACTATACCTATACCGTATATGGCGTTACCGACGGCGATGAAGGCGTTCGCGCCAAAGCGACTTGCGTGGTAGGACATAGCGCTTGTGATGTAACCTCTTATCCTTTCAACACCTCATTTGAATCGTCCACCGATTTGGATTGCTTCCAAGTTTGGTTTTATCCGGGAGTGAATACGCCGGGACTTTCCGAAGAACAGGCGCGGACGGGAAATTCGTCGTTCCGTTTTTCATCCGGTAACTATTCGCCCGATTATACGCAACATTTGGTAAGTCCACGTTTGTCGCCCTCTACGGGAAATAAAACCATCCGGTTCTTCTATAATACGTATATTTATAGTTCTGAACGTTTTTGGGTAGGTTATTCCACGACCGACGGAAATCCCGGCAGTTTTACTTGGATCGATTATGTGGAACCGGGCGCTACCGGCGGATGGGCCGAATATTTCAATGTATTTCCGGCCGATGCCAAATACATTTCCATTCGATACCATGTGATGTACAGATGGCATCTTTATATTGATGATATAACCATCGACGTATTGGCTGGCAAAGATGCGGAAGTATTCGCCGTTACAGCTCCCAAAAGCGCCGGCGGATTGACGGCCGCAGAACCGGTAACCGTTACCCTTCGCAATATGGGGATGGAAGATTTGCCCGAAATCCCATTGGAATTAAAAATCAATGGCGAAGTAAAGGCGACCGAAACACAGACAACCGTATTGCCGTCCCTCAAACAGACGTCTTTCTCGTTCAATACGGCCGTGGATCTTTCGGCGCTCGGAAAACATACGATTACCGTTACCGCCCAAGTTCCGGGCGACGGCAAACCGGATAACAGTTCCAAAACCATAGAAATAACCAATTACGGCGATTGTGTGTTCTCGCTTCCGTTTACCGAAAGTTTTGAAGATTTCAATACCTTGGCTTGTTGGACGGTGCAAGACAGTCCCAATAACAAACCAGGCATTTCGCAATTCCAATCCCGCACCGGGAAAGCGGCATGGCAATTTACTTCGCAAAAGTCGAGCGAAAACGGCAATTACAATCAATATTTGATAACGCCGAGATTGGCCGCCGGAACCAACAATAAAATACTGCAATTCTATTATTATGTACCCGATAATTCCGAAGCGCAATTCCGTATAGGATATGTTACCGCCGATGTAACTCCCGGTTCTCCGGATTGGGCAAACAACGTTACGTGGAGTAGAGATAATGCTCCTGTCGGCAAAACGGCTAAATGGATGGAATGGTCGTTGGATATTTTCCCGCCTACTACGAAATACTTTATCATCCATTACTTCGGTTCTACCGATTACGGACAATTATCT
>BNWW01000220.1 GCA_025999115.1 Bacteroidia bacterium | reverse complement strand
TGATCAAATACCAAATCAACCAAATCTTTGAAATCGGGATGATGTGATGGCCGCAAACGATGAAACAGCGGCTTAAAAATTCCCGACGAAATCTGATCGCACAATGTAATCACGATCGCAATCGCTACCGCTGTCAATAAAACTTCTTTCCACGGTCGCTTATATATAATAAGGAATAGAAGAACGGCATAAAAGGGAAGCCAAATCCATTTTCCCGAATACAAATAAAAGAAATTGTCCCAAAAAGAGGAATCGCTTCCGTTGAGGAAGAAAAACAAATTGCGTTCCCAATGTAATTCTTGTTCGAGCATGACGACAAAGTTAATACTTTTTTATTAATATGGAGATATAATTTGAAAAATTTTATGTAAGTTTGCACGCGAAAAAAATTCATAAATATTTTAAAATTTTTAATATCATGACAGAAAAAAAACAACAAAGTAATGTGATTGCCATTACAACCATGATTTTTCTCTTTGCAATGATTTCGTTTGTAACAAATCTTGCTGCGCCTATCGGTGTTATTTGGAAAAATCAACCCGCTTTTGAAGGTTCAAATTTCTTGGGTATGCTGGGGAATATGATGAACTTTCTTGCTTATTTGTTTATGGGTATTCCGGCAGGTAAGCTACTAACTAAAATCGGTTATAAAAAAACGGCGCTTGTAGCTATTGCTGTTGGTTTTATTGGCGTTTTTACTCAATTTCTTTCGGGGGTAGTAGGTGTTGGCGCCGAATTATTCTCTCTTCCTGCCAACTTTTATATTTATTTGCTTGGTGCATTCATTGCCGGTTTTTCCGTATGTATGTTGAATACGGTTGTAAATCCGATGCTGAACTTGATTGGTGGCGGTGGTAACAAGGGAAATCAACTGGTACAGATTGGCGGAACATTCAATTCGCTTTCTGCCACACTGACGCCCATGTTTGTAGGTGCATTAATAGGGCAGATAACTGCTAATACGGCAATTACCGACGTTAATCCTGTGTTGTACATTGCAATGGCAGTATTTGTAGCGGCATTTATTATTCTTTTCTTTGTTCCTATTTCCGATCCTCACCAATCGAAAATAGGCGCAGCCACTACATTTGAACACAGTCCTTGGTATTTTCGTCATTTTGTGTTAGGCGCTATTGGTATTTTTATTTATGTTGGTATCGAAATTGGCATTCCGGGTACTTTAAACTTTTTCTTAGCTGATAATACGGGAAAAGGAGCCGGTTTGGATTCTGCCACTGCAGCAGGTATTGCCGGATTTGTAGCCGGAACCTATTGGTTTATGATGCTTATCGGACGTTTTCTCGGAAGTCTGGTCGGCGGAAAAGTTTCCAGCAAAGCAATGCTTACCGCCGTTTCTGCCGTAGGTATTTTGTTTGTACTTCTTTTTGTATTCTTGCCTACCACCATTCAAACTTCAATGCCGGTGTTTACCGGCTCGTCGTTTAGTATGGTACAAGTACCGCTCGGAGCATTGTTCCTTGTGTTGTGTGGTCTTTGTACTTCTATTATGTGGGGTGGTATTTTCAATTTGGCAACCGAAGGATTAGGCAAATATACCGCAGCCGGTTCGGGTATCTTTATGATGATGGTTGTCGGAGGAGGAATTCTTCCGTTGATTCAAAATAAAATTGCCGACATTACCACCTATCAAATCAGTTATTTTGTAATTATTGCAGGATTAGCTTATTTATTGTATTACGCTTTAATTGGTTGCAAAAACGTAAATAAAAATATTCCGGTAGAATAATTTTTTTTAATCAACGGAAGAATAAACCAAGGGAATAGCAATTAAATTAAGTTATTCCCTTGGTTTTTTGTTAAATTTAACACAATTTAATTAAAACGACCGAATGTTAAGCTGTTTTAATTATTGATAGAAAATATTTTGAAGATTTTTGGGTAAATCTTAAA
>BNWW01000219.1 GCA_025999115.1 Bacteroidia bacterium | reverse complement strand
ATGTTAATAGTGAAAGAGGATGCAAAATACTTGGGAAAATTTCTTGTGAATGAGAATATATTGAATCCGAGTGGAGCATGGGAAAAACTGGTAAAATATGAAAAGAATCCCGATACAGCCGATAAGTATGTACGTGAATTTTTTAAGCATGGAGGAGACACCGGATACAGCCATTTATTTGAATTGCGGGATATGCAACGGGAGATAGACAAGGCGATAAATCCCAAATTAACACTGGATAAGGCATGGGATGCATTCAAATGGCCATTTGAGACAATTAACAAAATAATCGAAAATACCACTCGTTTGGCTGTTTATCAGACAAGCAGGGAAATGGGAAGAAGCATAGAACGGTCGATAAGTGATGCCAAAGAGATTACCTTGAACTTCAATCGGAAGGGAGCGGGTGGCGGATTTTCGGATTATGTGATGTCGGCTTATCTGTTTGTCAATGCAGGCGTTCAAGCCTTGGCTAATTTTTTAGGAATTTTCATGAAACACCCAGTAAAAATGACCGGTTTAATCGGCGGTTATGTATCAATGGGCATGATAACACCCTTGATTAATGCCATGCTTATGGGAGGAGATGATGATGAATATTGGAATTTGCCTGATTATGAGCGACAAAATAACATCTGTTTACGCATAGGTGACGGATTTATGAAAATACCATTGCCGCAGGAATTGCGTGTATTCAATAAAATTGGAGATGAAATAGCACAAGTAATTGCCGGAAGAAAGGATTTTGGAGATGCTTTTGGTAGTTCCCTGTTGGGATTGCTTGATTTGATTCCAACCGACCCGATGGGAGCTGCAGAGACGGGAACTATATCGTCGGTGCTGCCGGATGCTTTTAAGCTGTGGTTTCAACTTGCGGAGAATAAAAATTTTACCGGATCGCCCATCGGAAAAGAAAAAGCATGGAAAAACAAGGCCTTACCCGAATGGAGGAGGGAGAATATACGGATAAACCGGGAAGGAGAGCCGATAACACCCGGGCCTGTAATATTTTTAACGAGAATGGCAAACTATGTTACCGGCGGGGATAATTACGAGAAAGGCGTAATCAATGTTAATCCCGACGATGTGAATCATATTTTGCGCGGTTATTTAGGTGGGTTTTATCAATTGGCGACACAGCCAATAAACTCATTCGTTAAACGGTTTTACACTTCGATAAAAGACATGGAAGAAAAAAACACCGGCGGAGATTGGCGGAGAATGTATGATACATTGGATAAAGCAAAAGAAAGAACAGGACAATATAGGGCGAGAATTAAAGATTTAAAGTTGGAACAGTACGATATGAATTTAGAAAAGTTTGTTCAAGATACAATTAAATTAAACAAAGCATACGAACAGGCTCGAATAATTGAAAGATTCGGGGAGGTGATGGAAGAAAAAAACAAATTACTCAAGGATTATGGGGCGACAGAAAAAATATCGGAAACGGATAAAGAAAGGCTGCGTGAAGTCAATAAAGCATTGCGGGACAGTATTCTATTTTATAAATCGAAATTAGAAGAAGAGATGAAAAATTCTGTTAAATAAATTTACCAAATAAACAATAAAATATGAAACGAACATCATTAGGAATCGGCGGCATATCGACCAACAGTAATTATCAAGACGGCGAATGTTTGGAGTTGATAAATATGCGGCATGAACAGGGTGTATTAAAGCCCGTTGAGGCTCTTGGAATAGAGATGACCTTGCAGCATGTTTACAGTCGGCTGTATTGGCATAAAAACAATGATTACGCCAATTTAATAGGGTTTAGGGATAATTCGGTTTATTGGATAAAGGAAGCGGGTACGCCGGAGGAGGCGGAAGAATTATTATTAGAGGTATCTTCCTCGGAAGTAACATTTTCAAATATTAGTAATTTATTAAATATATTACCAAAAGAATCGAATTTAAT
>BNWW01000218.1 GCA_025999115.1 Bacteroidia bacterium | reverse complement strand
ATTATGTGTTATCTGATTTTGCCGATCCAATAAATAGATGTTACGATTTTCAAAACCGCTTAATATGGAAATATTAATGGTATAATTAGCCTCATTAATTAATTTTATCCCCAACGGAATATCCTGATTGATATTCTGGAAACGATTGATGGCCATTTTTTCGTTATCCGTAAATGTATAAAATTCGGATAAAGCATTTTTCGAACTGAACAATTTCAAAGCGTCTTCTCCTGCACGGAAGTTGTTTACATAACGTTCTCCTTCAATAACCCATAATTGATCGTACAATGTGGAATTGTCGGCTTGGAAAGTTAACTGAAAATGATTAGAAATAACATTACTTACACTTCTACCGAAGTAACTGGGAGCATCATAATTTAAATGTCCTTTCAAAGAAGTAAAGTTATAAGGGGTTCCCGACGCAATCGTTTTTCTTATATTCTCTTCCTGTATTCCCTCTTGAATAAGCATTGCGGAATAAGGAGATACTTTCACGTTCGCGAGACTAATTGGGGTCGAAATCCAGTTTGAGCCAGCTGCAGAATAGATATAAATATTTTGTAATCCAAAGTCTGTACCACCCAAATCTTCAGAAACTTGATAGCTGGCAGTACCTACATTATAAGTATGCGTATGCGCTGTTCCGATAGCTCCCCACCCCCAACTTTTTGTTGTAGTATGAAGAGAACCGTCTTGATCATGATAGTAAGCGTATGGTATTATTTTATCTCCATTGGAATACATTGCATTTACGGTAGCAGCATCTTTGGCAGGAAAAGTCAGTGTAGCTCCTGTACCGCTGATAGCATGATCGCTATTGACATAGATTGAATATCCGGCTCCTGCTTGTAATACCTCGGAAGCGGAGGTAATTTGCCCCCATTGGTCATCCGGATCTCCTGTAGTAACTCGTTTGTCGCTGGTTTTCCATATAAAGAAATCTCCGGCATTCATATCTACACCAAATATCCATTGTGAAAAATTACTTGGTTTCGGAATATCGCTTATCTTAATATCGAAAGGAAAAGAAATGTAATAGAAATCATCTAATGTAAACGTTTTTTCGATTTTTATTTGATTATAAGCGGTTGCACTGTTCGGAAAAGAAACCGTACCCGGATTGGAGGCCGTAAAATTATTATACAATAAACCATCTGAATCATTGCTGGACACAAAGGTTATGCCACCTTCCAATACTAAATTTCCGTGATTAATGATTTCTGCCGCTTTGTGAGGATCACCAGTAGCTCTTAATATCACATTGCCTTGCGATTTTAAATTCCCTACATTGTTCACCTGTCCTTTTACTACCATAGACACCTGTCCGAAGGCAAGGACAGTAACCGTTGCGGTAAATAAAATTGTAAAAAACTTTTTGTTCATAACTGTTATTTTTTTAATTAATACTTATTCTTAATAATTTGTTTTTCTTTCATTTAATATTTTATTGGCCAAAAATTTAGCTTGAATAATTGCTACACTGTCGCTCACATTAATATTTTCTTCTTTTAAATCGGGAATGGAGAGTGTAAGCCCAGCCGGAATATTGATTGGCGACAACAATTGTTGCCGGTTGGCTTCATAAATATAAACCCAAAACACCGAATTGCCATAATATTGCTCGGCCAATTGCGGTAAATTGGTCGAACTGGTATTTGATGTTTCGATAATGGCCGAATCTTCGGTGGGATTGTTGGAATAACGGTTCATCACAATTACAGCGGCGAAAATGACAATGATGATCAATAGGACTAAAATTAATCCGGCATTGCTTTTTTTCGACCGTCGTACGGTGCGTTTCGCGTTTTTTTGCTTTTCTTTTTCCATCTTGTATAACCAATCTTCTATAAAACCTTTTCAAAAACTGTACCAAAAGGTACTGCAAAAAGTGTGCCAAACTATGTTGATAAGTTGTCAATAGT
>BNWW01000217.1 GCA_025999115.1 Bacteroidia bacterium | reverse complement strand
ACATGCCGCTACGGATGCTTTGAAAGATTTGGGATTATACGGACAAATCGCCATTGTCGGCATCGCCAAACGTTTGGAAGAAATCTATTTTCCCGATGATCCGATTCCGCTTTATTTAGATAAAAATTCCGAAAGTTTGAAATTGATTCAGCAATTACGCGATGAAGCGCACCGGTTCGGTATTACTTTCCACCGCAATAAACGAAGTAAGCAACAAGTTGAATCCGAATTGGATAAGATCAAAGGAATCGGCCCTGTCGTCAAAGACAAATTATTGAAAAAGTATAAAAGTGTGAAGCGGATCAAGGAAGCGCCGGAAGTTGAAATTGCCGAATTGATTGGGAAAAGGAAAGCGGAAATCTTGTTTGCGGCTTGGAAATAAATTTGGATTATTTCCTGATTCGTTTTATCTTTGCCATCGCAAAATACTTAATTTGATTTTTTTCTATGAAACAGGAGTTTGGAAAATATACATAACAATGATAGTTACAAATGATTTATTGACAATTAAAGAAGCCAGCGATTGGGCGAGCAATTATATCGGGAAAGATGTAACCACTTCCAATATATCCTATCTTATTCAATATGGACGGATTAAAAAGATTGGGGAAAACGGCTCAACACAAGTTTCGCAAGCCGACCTTTTGAACTATTATCAATCTTATAATGGTTCACGAGAAATCAATTTTAAGGAACGACTTGGAGATGACTTGAATTGGGCTTTGTCATTCGACCAATACAAAGAATCAGAAACCACAAAACACGTGCATCGACTTCATCCATACAAAGGGAAATTTATTCCACAATTGGTTGAATACTTCTTAGATAGCCACACGGATAAATTCAAAACCGAAACTTATTTCAAAAAAGGCGATATTATTCTTGACCCATTTTCGGGAAGCGGCACAACAATGGTGCAGGCTTGCGAACTTGGAATGAATGCTGTAGGCATCGATGTATCGGCGTTTAACGCTTTAATTGGAAATTGCAAAGTAGGGAAATATGATTTTACTGACATTCAAACCGAAATCACACGCATAACGAAAGCATTGGAAGCGTTTATAAAAAACTCAAAAGTGATTGAATTTGAAGAAAAATTATTATTAGAATTGAATTTGTTTAATAATCAATATTTTCCGGTGCCTGATTATAAATATCTTTTGATTCAGGGCGAAATTGACGAAAAAACTTATGGTGCAGAAAAGGCAAAAATGTTTTTGCCGATTTACGAAAATCTTGTAAAACAATATGATATTAAACTAAAACAGGACAGCAACGAAACATTTTTAAACAAATGGTATTCGGCGCATATTCGCAACGAAATAGATTTCGTCTTTGAAGAAATTAAAAAAATAAAACATATCAAGACGAAGAAGATTGTCAGCATTATTTTGAGCCGGACAATTCGTAGTTGCCGTGCCACCACTCACGCCGATTTAGCCACACTTTTAGAGCCGATAACAACTACTTATTATTGTCACAAACACGGCAAAATGTGTAAACCTTTGTTTTCTATTCTGAAATGGTGGAAAACCTACACGAAAGACACAATTTCACGTTTGCAACATTTTGATAAACTGAAAACTAATACTTTTCAACTCTGCTTAACCGGCGACAGCAGAAATATTGATATTTTCAAAGAAATCAAAAAGAAAAATGCTGATTTCGGGCAATTGCTTGAAAATCAAAAAATCAACGGCATTTTTTCTTCGCCTCCTTATGTTGGATTGATTGATTACCACGAACAGCACGCTTATGCATACAATTTATTCGGTTTTGAGCGCAAAGACGAATTGGAAATAGGACCGCTTTACAAAGGACAAAAACGCGATGCACAAGCAAGTTATATTCAAGGAATTTCTGATGTTTTGAATAATTGTAAAAAATATTTGGCAGACGATTACAATGTATTTTTAGTTGCTAACGATAAATATAAT
>BNWW01000216.1 GCA_025999115.1 Bacteroidia bacterium | reverse complement strand
CTGCTTCGATAACCTCTACCTTGCGTTCGGAAGTCGCACAAAAAGGTATTATTAGTATTGAGGCAGGTAATTCCGATGGCGGCGGGCAAACCTTTATCGGCCAAAGCCAAACAGGTCAAACCACTGTTTCGGATTGGGATATGACAAAAATTATTACTTCTTTCCGTTCTGTTCCCGAAGTTTATACGGTTAAAAATCGACCGGACGGGACCAATTTGGGAGTCGCCACCAATTTTATTCCCGGTGATGCCGAAATGTTGATTCCGATAGGTATCGCGACTACGGCTACCGGTAATTTGCATTTTTCATTATCCGGGATGGACGGTTTTAACGCGTACTTGACATTTATTGATACGCAAACCAATTATGAAAACGAAATTACCGGTTGGAGTGAATTTAATTACGATTGCGCTTATACGCCTTCAAAAAACGCAGCTAACGAAACGCTGGCTTGCGAAAATCGCTTTTTCGTTCGGGTTTCGTCGAAAAATACGGCTTTATTGCCGATAGATAAACCGGATTTGGCAGTGAATGTTTCGGCCGATGATTCGGGAATCCGGTTTTATTCCAATTATCCGATGCAATCCATTTACCTGTATGATTTGCAAGGCCGGTTGATTGCGGAAAAATTAAACATCAACCGTACGGTTGATTTAATGCAAGGGATTAAATATCAATCCTATATCGCAAAAATTATGACCGAACAGGGCATTATACATACCAAAGTTTGGAAACGGTAGCATTTTTTTCATGTGCTAAGGCGGGAATTGTCTCGCCTTTTTTTATGCGCTCGAATCACTATTTTGCGAAAAACTTGTTTGTCTGCGTAAAAAATCATAATTTTGCGAGCTTTAAATTTTTTAAAACGATTGATTGAACCGTTTACTTCATGCAAATCCGACGAAATATCCATCGATTCTTTGTTTTTTTAATAGCAACCGTAATATTCTACGCTTGCGCCAGTGTCGGCAATCCTACCGGCGGCGATTACGACGAAACGCCTCCGAAATTTTTGGGCGGCGATCCGGAACCGAACGCACTTCGCATTTCAAAAAGTAAAATCGCTTTGCAGTTCGATGAGTTTTTGGCGCTCGAAAAACCGGCGGAGAAAGTGGTTATCACGCCGCCGCAAAAGAAAATGCCGGTTATCAAAGCGGTTGGAAAACGGATCACGGTCGAGTTGAAAGATTCGTTGATTCCAAACACGACTTATACCTTCGATTTTACCAATGCGATTGTCGATAACAACGAAAAAAACGCATTGGAAGGCTTTACTTATGCTTTTTCAACCGGTGATGTGGTGGATTCGCTTGTTATTTCCGGTGTTTTGCTCAATGCCGAAGACCTCGAACCGATGCCGAACATTCTGGTGGGCATTCATTCCGATATGTCGGATACCGCGTTTACCAAAATCCCGTTTTTACGCACGTCGCAAACCAACGAAACCGGCCGTTTTTGGATTCGCAATATTGCGCCCGGAACTTACCGCTTGTTTGCGCTCAACGATGCCAACCGCGATTTTAAGTTTGACCAAGCCACCGAAGCCATCGCTTTTTACGATTCGTTGATTGCGCCTTCGTTTGAACCCGCGCTTCGCCAAGATACGATTTGGAAAGACAGTTTGAATATTGATACGATTCGCGAAATCCATTATACGCGCTTCACGCCCGACGATGTTTTGCTTCGTTTGTTTCAAGAACCGTTTGAACGCCAATATCTTACGAAAAGCGAACGGCCGAATGCGCACCAATTTGTTTTTACGTTTAATGCACCGGTAACGGAATTGCCGAAAATCGCTTTGCAAAATGCGCCGGATTTCGAAAATCCGTTTTTAATCGAACAATCGTCCGACCGGAAAATATTGACTTATTGGATGACCGATTCACTTGTTTATCAACAAGATACTTTGTTTGTTACGGCCGAATATTGCGCACATGACA
>BNWW01000215.1 GCA_025999115.1 Bacteroidia bacterium | reverse complement strand
TGCGGGTGCATTCAACGAGTTCGGTTATTATGAACGCGACGAGCGGGGAATGTTGAAATACCGTTCGCTCGTTCAATATATTTATTCTTCCGAACGCAGTTTTAATGAAATCTGGCGCATCGGAAAAAGCAAAGAAACCATTTTCTTTCAAGGAGACCGGGAAATTTTCCGCATGAATGGCGGCAAAATCATCAAAACGAATTTCCCGTATAAAATCGAATGTGCGGCTTTTGTCCACGATATTTTATTGGTTGCTTCGCCGGAAGAAGGCGTTGTGAGCGTGAGTGGCGATTTGCCTCTGCCCTTACCCGGCAGAGAACATTTGAAAGGCAAAAAAGTATGCGCAATGCTGCCTTACCGCGAAAAACAAATTTTGTTCGTAACCGCCAATGACGGATTATTTATTTACGATGGCGGATCTATTCAACCATTTACAATGGATATAAACTCGTTTTTACAACAAAACCAAGTGTTCTGCGCCGCAATAACCGGAGCGAAACTTGCTTTGGGAACTGTTCGCAACGGATTGGTTATCAAAGATTTATCAAGTAATGAAACGACTTATGCCAATGTCGGTTCGGGATTGCAAAACAACACGGTATTGAGTTTGGCGTTCGACAAGCAGGGTAATCTATGGTTGGGATTAGATAAAGGCATTGATTATGTGATGATTAACTCGCCGATTTACAATCTTTTCGGCGACGAGCGGCTGTATGGTTCCGGTTATTGTTCGTTGGTGCGCGGCAACCAATTGTATTTGGGAACCAATCAAGGCTTGTATGTTACCGAATTTCCGGTGCATACCTCACCCAAACCGTTTCCGATTCATCTGTACGATCACCTCATCGGACAAGTTTGGTGCTTGACGGAAATTCAAAACACACTTTTTTGCGGTACCGACCGCGGCGGATTTATGTTGCAAAACGGTGCGGCCATCGCTATTCCGAATGTTGGCGGAACATGGAAATTTATTGAATTACAGCAACATCCGAATTATATTCTGGGTTCGTCGTACAATGGATTTTTCCTGTTGAAAAAAGAAAGCGGCCAATGGAAATTTGCGCACCGTGTTGATGGATTCGACCAATCGGGCGGAATGTTTGAAGAAGATTCGGCCGGAAATATCTGGTTTTGCCATTGGATGAAAGGGATTTCCAAACTCACGTTCAACGATGATATGAGCTGTTTTTTGGTCGAACAATTCGGTGTCGGCAAAGGACTTTACACCAATCAAAACAATGTATTGGTTAAAATCGACGGCGAAATCATCATTTCGGGCGACGGCGGTTTTTTCCGTTACAATCCCCAAAGCAACCGGATGGATCATGCCGGAGATTATGAAGCTCTATTTGGCTTTCATGCTTATTCACTGCGACTTACGCAAATGCCTTCGGACGATATTTGGGCAATTTCGCCGGATTATTTCGCCGTTGCTGTGAAAGAAAAGCAGGACAAATATGCGGTGGAACAACCGTCGTTTTTCTCCTATCTGAAAAACAATTTAATCCTTGGTTTTGAGCATTTTACTGCAATTGATTCGACCAATATTTTGATCAGCGCCGAAAACGGGTTCGCTTGGTTAGACAAGAAACGAGCCAAAGCATCGACCGAATTGCCGCAAACGTTCCAAATCATGATTCAAAAAGTATTCCTGACGAATGAAAAAGATTCGCTTATATCGGGATATTTGTCTCAACAACAGCAAATTCCGGCTTTCAAATATCAAAATAATTCCATTCGATTCGAATATACGGCGCCGGAATATCGCGATGAACGGGCGATAAGGTACAGTTTTCGGCTCGATCATTTCGATTCCGATTGGTCGGCGTGGTCGGAAAACAACAGCAAAGAATACACCAAACTGCCCAAAGGCGCCTATACGTTCCGTGTGCGGGCGCACAACGATTTGGAAAGGACCGGCGTAGAAACTTCCTATCAATTCACGATTTTGCCGCCATGGTATGAAAGCGTTTGGGCGATTCTCTTCTAT
>BNWW01000214.1 GCA_025999115.1 Bacteroidia bacterium | reverse complement strand
TTCTATACAAGCCATAACCGACGGGCGCGGGAGGATTGTTTCGGAATATGCCTATACGCCTTGGGGTGGACGGATATTGCTTGCAGGGAAGAATATAACTGACAGGGGTTATACCGGGCATGAGCATTTGGTGGCGCTGGGTTTGATTAATATGAATGGGCGGATTTATGATCCGGTGTTGGCGCGGTTTTTAAGTCCTGATCCGTATGTGCAGGCGCCGGAGTTTACGCAGGCGTTTAATAGGTATGCGTATTGTTGGAATAATCCATTCAAATATACGGATCCTGATGGCGAATGGATACATATTCCTATAGGTGCAATTATTGGTGGATTTGTAAATTGGGCGACACACGGAGCCGAATTTTCTTGGAAAGGATTGGGTTATTTTGGCGTTGGTGCAGCGGCTGGTGCGTTAGGTGCAGGAATTGGCGCAGGCATCAGTTCAGTGTTACCGGTAGCAGGAAGTGCATCGGGTGGTTTTTGGGCAGGTTTTGCAGGAACAAGCGCGGCAACAACAGCCACTTCAAGTTTTGTTTCGGGCGCACTTATTGGCGGAGGTGCGGGTCTTGGAAGTGGATTTACCACCGGTTTCGGGAATGCCTTGGTAGATGGACAATCTTTTGGAAAGGCATTGGGGCAAGGAGGTATTTATGGTGCAATAGGTATGGGTTCAGGCGCACTCATTGGTGGAATTGTTGGAGGGATTAGTGCCGTAAGAGATGGCAGGAATTTTGGAAATGGAGCAAGAATGATAAATGAACAGGAACTTGCTAACCAAAATTTACCGTTAGTCCAACAGAGAGGAGATATGAATTGTGGACCGGCTACAGGAGAATCAACGACAGGTGTTTCACAAGATAGATACAGGGAAATAGTAGGAGGGAACTCAAATGATCCGGTAACAATAAGACAACTTAATGATGCTATTCAATCAGAAACAGGGAGGAACGCTATTCCCATTGCAAGAAATCTACCTGCAGATAGATGGGGCGCGGCAGACATAGCCAACAGGATGAATAGTGGAAGTAATTTTTATTTGGGTTCTGTTAATGCAGGAGAATCAATAGGGCACGCAACTGCTTTAAACAGCGTAACAGTACGAACTTTCCAAAAAAATATCGGGTGATTTATACTAAAAAGTTATTTATCAGGCGATGGACCCTGCTCGCGGTGCTTATAGAATTATAGGAGCAAATTCTATGAAAGTTGTAGTCTGGATTCGTCCTTAATTTAAGAGTGTATAATTATGGCAAAGGGAGCATCTTTTTTAGCAATATCATTATTTTTTGCTATGTCTGTATATTCACAAAATATACTGATGGATATAAGTAAATATGACTTGGACAAAATAGAAAAGCAAACGATTAAAAAAACTCGGAAGTTATTAAAAACAGACAAAGAACGGCATCTTTCGGTTTTTACTTATTTTGCGGTAGGCTTATCGGATTATTTTTTTCGAGAAGCTGGCATTTTTGACGATTATCGCGAATATTTTAAGTTATTTGATAAAAAAATCGGCACTATTGATGATTTTTTCAAATATTTTAAGTTGTATGATAAAGAAAACATTGATGATTTTCTCAAAAATTTTAAATTATGGGATAAGTACAGATGTTATGTATATGATGACTCATTGAATATAGTTGCAATGAGTATAGAGCAACAAATATTTTCTTTCGGTAATACAACGCCGGATAATAGATATATTGAATATATAACAAGAATAAATCCTGAATATATATTTGAATACATATATTGTCCTGCATCGTGTCCCGTGTATTTTTGTTACAAAGATGGTGGAATTATAATTGTTCGTTTGTCTGATGATAGTAAAAATATTGTTTCTTATCCTTTATCGGAATTGAAAGATTGGCAACGTTTATATGACCCTGTGCGGCAAACAGATAATATTCCATAATCCTTTAAATCAAGTTGTATATGAAATCAAGAATATTTTTAATATTAATAGCATTATGTTTTAATATGTTACTACATTCGCAACAGATATTTACGGACATAAGTAA
>BNWW01000213.1 GCA_025999115.1 Bacteroidia bacterium | reverse complement strand
CGACAACGCGAAATGCGGCAGTTGGAAAGCGATTTCGACTGTGCAATTAAACAATTATCTCAAAAATATTGAGTGGTAAATAAATAAAACAACAAAAACATATTTTATAAATTTTAAATTAAAAGGAGAATAAAAAATGGAAAACGAATTTGAGTATTATTTTATTGGCAGGGCAAACAACCCGCAGCACCCGTTATTGATAGCCGATAGCGATTGTCCTCCTTATTTACGCAAAAAGGAGTACATTGAAAATCCCGAAACAATGGCATTTTGTTTCGGAAAACCCATTCCGCGAAAGCCAAAAATGGCGGATTATCATTCAGAACCGAACTCAGTTATCTCAAAAAAGATTTTTGATGTATTGGATAACTTGAATGTCAAAGGAATACAGTTAATTCCAGCGGTAATCAGAGGAACAAAAGGCGAAACCTATGAAAATTATTGGTATGTCCATATTACAAATTATTATTCTGCAATTGATAAAGAAAACTCAAAATGCGAGTGGAGTAATCTTGGGTTTGTTTTATCTTTTGAAAAAATTGTTCTAAACGAGGATTTTTTAAAAACAATACCATTAGAGGAACGGTTGGTCTTTTATTTAGCAGAAGATGGGATGGAACAATTTTTTCATAAATCGGTAGTAGATGCTATAATGGCAAGCAATCCCGAAGGAGTTGCTTTTTATAATGTGAAAGAATGGCAGGAAGGTCAGCAGTTTGATTAACAAAAACATATTTTATAAATTTTAAATTAAAAGAAGATTAAAAAAATGGAAAACGAATTTGAGTATTATTTTATTGGCAGGGCAAACAACCCGCAGCACCCGTTATTGATAGCCGATAACGATTGTCCTCCTTATTTGCGAAAAAAGGAGTACATTGAAAATCCCGAAACAATGGCATTTTGTTTCGGAAAACCCATTCCGCGAAAGCCAAAAATGGCGGATTATCATTCACAACCGAAATCAGTTATCTCAAAAAAGATTTTTGATGTATTGGATAACCTGAATATCAAAGGTATTCAGTTAATTCCAACGATAATCAGAGGAAAGAATGATGAAATCTATAAAGATTATTGGTATATTCATATTATAAATCGCTATCCCGCATTAGACCGTGAAAAGTCCATTTATAGGTGGGACGATTTTCTTAAAGAGGCCGAGGCATTAAAAAAAGTGGTTTTGAATGAAGATTTTTTAAAGACCATTCCATTGGAAGAACGTTTAATTTTTTATCTGAAAGAAAATGGTGTCAAACAATTTTTTCATAAATCGTTAGTAGATGCTATAATGGCAACCAATCCCGAAGGCGTTGCTTTTTATAATGTGAAAGAATGGTATCAAGGAAAGCAGTTTGATTAACAAACACATATTTTATAAATTTTAAGTTACAGGAGATTGTAAAATGGAAAACGAAAAAAATAAAATCATTCTATATCAAGACGACAACGGCATAACAAATGTGTCTGTGCGCTTTGCAGACAAAGACCTTTGGCTGACGCAAAAGCAGTTGGCTGAAATTTACGACACTACGCAACAGAATGTAAGTCAGCACATTGATGGAATTATTCAAGACGGCGAACTGTTTGACGAGGCAACTCACAAGAAATTCTTGTTAGTTCAAACCGAAGGCAGTCGTCAGGTACGTCGTGAAATCGACCATTACAACCTTGATATGATTATTGCAATCGGTTATCGTGTGCAGTCGCAGATTGCCACACGTTTTCGGCGGTGGGCAACACAGCGGCTTCACGAGTATATTCAGAAAGGTTTTGCAATGGATGATGAACGTCTGAAACAGGGTGGAAGTCGCTATTTTCGTGAACTGTTGCAACGCATTCGCGATATTCGCTCTTCCGAACGTAATTTTTATCAACAAGTTACCGATATTTACGCCACTTCCACAGATTATGACCCGCGAGCCGATTTAACAAAAGTGTTTTTTGCAACCGTTCAGAACAAACTGCATTTCGCCGTTCACGAGCATACCGCTGCAGAAGTGATTTATGAGCGGGTGGATAACGAAA
>BNWW01000212.1 GCA_025999115.1 Bacteroidia bacterium | reverse complement strand
ACCCGAAGTAGGATGTGTAATTTTAAGAATGAAATTCCGGGTTGCCGTCGTAGAAATATCAAAGGCAGTAGGATTATTTACAACGGAACTGCCGTTATCGGTATCCTAAAATTCTACCGTTGTATTCAACGGATATACATTGTCGATAATTTTAGTCAAATCTACAACCGAACAAGCGTAATAGACTTTGTTTTCAGAATCCCAATGTACCTTTCCCTGCACACTTTCCAATACGGTTATGTGAATCGGCCGCGGGTCGGTTATACAGGTCGAACTCGTAAATGCCCGCACATAAATTATTGTATCACATGGAGATAATACAAGTTGATTGGAATTAGATATCGAATCGTAATACTGTACCGTATTGTTACGATAAAAAGCCAAAATGCCTTCGTAAGAATCGACATAATCCCGCAAATTGAGTGTAATTGTATTGTCGGGCGAAGCCAATGGCGGAATAAAATAAGGTGTTGCCGGTTCGGTATAACTCAATTCCACCGCCGGATCGACCGTGATGGTTACCGTGAAATCGGTACCCACGCATTTTACTCCAAATACCGAATCAATCGGCGTTACGGTATAAACCAAATCTACCGGACTTGTGCTGCCGTTTACCAAACTGCCTGCACTGAATGAGGTAGCCCGATTTCCGGTTGTAGTGCCATGTACCAAAGAGGCATTGGTAGGAGCCGACCATGTATAGGTCGTTCCCGAAGGCTTGATGCCGGTAAGCGAAATTGCCGGCGTACCGCAATTGGGTTGTGCAGTAATCACATTGTCGATTTGCGGTTCTGTGCCGAACCAAACCACATCGGAATATACGGCCGGAGAACCCAAACTCGAATCACAATAGGGAGCAATGCTCGTTGCATTAAAATTAGGAGCGGCGTCATCCAAGATACGCGCATATACATAGTAATAACCGGGAGATGTTACCGTATAGGATGTTTCCGTAGTTAAACAAATATCATCTTCCGAAGGAATGGGGTCGTTCGACCGGCACCAGCGATAAACGACCGGCGATATTTCGGGATTGGTAATTGAAAGTGGAATCGATAATGTTTCGGTAATAATACAGCGACTATTCAAGTCGTTCAATATCGGCTTTATGGGCATTTGGCCGTTCCATTGATAAACAAATTCTATCATTACGCGACCGTTACCACCGTTTCCGGCAGCAGCATTATTGCCCGATGTGCGACCACCGCCGCCACCGCCGCCGGTAGCTCCGGATGAAGCGTTGATAACAGCATTACCGGATCCTCTGCCGCCGGAACCACTTAATCCATCGCCTCTTGAAGAAGCGCCACTGCCACCATCCAAGGCACCACCTGCACTTCCGGTTGCGCCGGATACGAGTTTTCCTGCACCGCTACCACCGCCACCGGCGGTTTCTACGCTTAAAACATTGCGGTAACCGTTTCCTCCGCTACCACCGGCAAAAGACTTTGTAATTTTCACATCGCTACCATACGATGATGTAACGGCTTTAGGGAGTCCCGTAATGGCAGAACCTCCCGAAGCTCCATTACTGGTAGAATTATTGGAAGATACGGAAGATGGTGTTCCGCCGCCATTGGCATATACTTCGGAGGAAGCCCCAACCCAAGATCTGCTTCCCGAATACGCATCTCCGATTGCCACATGAAACGGAAGGGTATAATTGACTACATCGTAACCGGTTGCCGTAGTAGAGGCTCCTCCACCGCCGCCGCCTGCACCGTAATTACTACTCGAACCGCTACCGCCTGCGCCGCCTGCGCCGACTAAATACACGGTTGCCGTACCTACAACTTCGCCGTTGGGCGATACTACTTTAGGAAAAGTGTGGTCTCCTCCGGTATCATACTTCACGGTAACCGTGTAAGTATTTTGCGCCAATGAATTGAGGTGTACACATAATAAAAAAAACAAAAATAACAACTCCGGAAACGGAGTTCGCTTGCATACTTTCTTTATCATAAAATTTTTATTTTAAAATACTTTCTTTAAAATTTCTGCGCAAATGTATGGAAATCTTTTAATA
>BNWW01000211.1 GCA_025999115.1 Bacteroidia bacterium | reverse complement strand
ATTGTATTTTTGAGGCCGAAAAACAAGTTGTAACAATAGTGAGATTTTTCTTTGTTAATATATTATTTCACCGGTGGCTGACTTGGCTGTTTTGCCTTGTTTATGTTACCGCAGGCTCTTTTACATCCTTGGCTTATTTTCAAACGCAAAAAGAGTATTTAAGCACCGACCGCAAAAACAACCGCAAGGAAACATTCCGGTACGACCATTTGGACAGGCTGACACACGCTTTTCTCAACAACCAATTGCAGTACCAAATGGATTATCATCCCAACGGCAATATCGACGTAAAAAGTGATGTAGGCCAATATCAATACGCTTTGCCGCAGCCGCACGCCATGAGCGGGATTGCAGGAGAAGCGGGCGAAGGTGTTACCGGTGAAATCCAACACATAACCTACACGGCTTTCAACAAAGTAAGCAGCGTGGAACAGGATAACGACAAATACCTGATTTATTACGGATTGGACGAGCAACGCATCAAAACGGAATATTACTATGCCGATAAGTTGAAATCAACCCGTTACTATTTGGGTAGTTATGAGTTGGAAATCGACAGTTTGGGACGGGAAACCACCATCGATTATGTTTATTCGCCAAGCGGACTTGTCGCCATCGATAAAAACGATTATCTGTACTATGTCTATACCGATAATATGGGTTCTATACAAGCCATAACCGACGGGCGCGGGAGGATTGTTTCGGAATATGCCTATACGCCTTGGGGTGGACGGATATTGCTTGCGGGAAAGAATATAACTGACAGGGGTTATACCGGACATGAGCATTTGGTGGCGCTGGGTTTGATTAATATGAATGGGCGGATTTATGATCCGGTGTTGGCGCGGTTTTTAAGTCCTGATCCGTATGTGCAGGCGCCGGAGTTTACGCAGGCGTTTAATAGATATGCATACTGCCTGAATAATCCGTTTAAATACACTGATCCGAGCGGGGAATATTTCATAATAGACGATTTGATTGCTGCAGCAATTGGAGGTGTGGTAAATCTTGTAGTTAATGCTTGTCAGGGAAATCTTGGTGGAAGTGGTTTCTGGGGAGGTGTTGGCAAAGGTTTTGCTGCTTTTGGCGCTGGTGCAGTTGGCGGATTTGGTGCTTTATATCCTGAATTTGGCGGCTGGGTCTGGGGTGGTGCTACCGTTGGCGCAACAAACGCATGGCTTGGAGGTGCAACTTCCGCAAAAGATATTGCAATAGGTGCAGGCATTGGGGTAATTGCAGGCGTTGCAGGTGGTGCAGCAAGTTCCGCCGCCACTTCGGCAGCAAGTCCGTTACTTAATTCTATCAGTAGCCCTATTTTACGAGGCGCAGCAACAGGAGTAGTTGGTGGTGCTGCGGGAGGTTATGCAGGAGGTTTCACAAGTGGTTTGATAATGACAGGCGACATAGAAGCCGCAAACAAGGCTGGATTAAATGGTATGTGGCTTGGTGCAGGTGTCGGAGGTGCTGTTGGAGCGGGAACAGGCTATAAATATGCTGTTGATAATAACCTTAATCCTTGGAATGGAAACTCACTTGAAGTAAACCTTTCCACAAAGCCAACTCCATACCAAAAGGGGCAAGAAGGAGTAAATAGAGCGGAACAAGAAATAGTTGCACAAGGAGGAACTATTTTAAGTAGGGAAATAACTTTAGAAGTAAACGGTGTACGAGTCCGTGTAGATGTTGCTGCTGATTTTAATGGGGAAATCCGTTTGATTGAAGTTAAAAACGGACCTTCTGCTGGATTTACTCCTAATCAAAAAATAGTTTATCCTCAAATGAGTGATGCTGTAAAAATGCCTATAATTCCAAGAGGTGGAAATGCATTGCCTATGACAAATCCTCCATATTCTTGGCAAATCGGACAACCTACAAGTCAATACAGATTGGTAATTATCCAATATAAAGAATTTATAAAGATGAGTAATTTCTGTAAAGAAATCAGTAAAGAAATATCCACAAGAATGAAAGTGTTAGATTTTAAAAAACGATCATACTTGTATTACAAGCCGTGGGATAATAATAC
>BNWW01000210.1 GCA_025999115.1 Bacteroidia bacterium | reverse complement strand
TGGTTTTTTTCGGAATAAATGCGCAAACCATTATTGATGATTTGGAAATGCAAACCAACGCATCCGACGGCGTTATCAACATCGAATGCGACCCGGCGGTTACCGCTTTAATCGGTGCGCCCATCGCTTCCTCATCGTCCGAAAACGGAGGTGAAGCCCCCACGCGACAAGGTTTTCGCATTCAAGTATTTATGGGTAACCGGCCGGGAACGGCGCGCGCCGAAGCTACGAACAAACAAAACGCCATCAAAGAATTATTTCCCGAATTGCCGACCTACATGAGTTACAACGCTCCCAATTGGAAATTGGTCGTCGGCGATTTTACTTCCCGCGAAGAAGCCACGCTGATTAAACAACAATTGCAACGCGCTTTTCCCGAATTTGGTCAGGAAATGTATATCATCACTTCCCAAATTCAATTTTCCGGCGGACAAACAGAATAAACCATGGATTATACTCCCGAAGAATTACAACGAAAAGATGAACTCACCTTTCATTACCGGAAAATTCTGGAATTGTTGGGCGAAGATCCGAATCGCGAGGGACTGTTAAAAACACCCGAACGAGTCGCCAAGTCGATGATGTTCTTAACCAAAGGCTACCGGCAAGATCCGGCGAAAATCCTCTCGTCGGCCGTTTTTATTGAAGACTACAAACAGATGGTAGTGGTAAAAGACATCGATTTTTATTCGATGTGCGAACATCATCTCTTACCGTTTTTCGGTAAAGCGCACGTCGCCTATATTCCCAACGGCGCGATCACCGGTTTGAGTAAAATTCCGCGCATTGTGGACGTTTTCGCCCGCCGTTTGCAGGTGCAGGAGCGGATGACCACCCAAATCAAAGACTGTATCCAGGAAACATTAAACCCGCTCGGCGTGATGGTGGTTTTGGAAGCCCAACACCTTTGTATGCAGATGCGCGGTGTGGAAAAGCAAAATTCGATAACCACGACTTCCGATTTTACAGGAGCGTTTAATCAGGCGAAAACACGGGAAGAATTTATTTCGTTGATTCGCGGTTAATTTTTAACTTCTTCAAAATCAACATATTCTCCTTCATCCGAAGCGATTACTTTTTTCGTTTCGGTTTTTGTATTTTGCTTCGCTTGCTGATTAGTTTTCTGCTGTTGCTTTGCTTGCGATTGCGCTTGTTCAAATATATTCCGGAGAAAGCTTTTGAACATCCAACGAACAAGCAAAATCAAAAGGACAACGATCAATAAAAATTCAAACATAGACGGATTTCCTAAAATTGAACGACAAAGGTAAGATATTTTTGGAAATTTTCCGAAAACATCATCAGAATTTTTCGTATTCCACTGTGACGCTTTCAATTCTACCCGACGAATCTTTTTTGTAAGACAAGAGCCGTACACGGAAAAATTTCCGATCGGCCTGCGGTGTTTCCTGAATTGCGATAAATTAGTTACTTTCCCTCGGTGTACGATGCACTGAGGACACGCATTACATTCCCGTTGGCATCTCTTAATTGGCGTTGCTCGCCGGTCGCCTTTATTTTATAGGCATCCTGATAGTAAGGAAGATTCATTGAAAGGGCGGTTATTTCAATTTCGTTGCAAATGATATTGTCCTGTTCTCTTTGCGCTACTGTAATATCGCCGGCGCGGTCGGGAGTGCGCAATACCACCGAAAAATTCGGATGATTCGCCAAAAATGTTTTCAAATTGCCGGAAACAACAAATTCATTTTGTTTGACCGGCGCTTTTACCGGCGCCAATTGCGGCTTTACGCCGGCGCACGAAAATAAGCGGATGTGATTGTCCAAAAGACTGAAACGGTCGTTCGGATGATGGCGGTAAACGGTAAAAACGGAGCCGCCGTAGCGCGTGAGTCCGTTGTCGGTAGCCATCCACATCAGATTGTATGGGTCTTGCAGGATATTCAACACCAAATTGGAACTTAAACCGTCTTTCGTGGAAATATTTTGAAATGCGGTATAAGCATCATTTTTTTGCGAAAAATGAGTTTGGGCGGGAAGCCTAACGGATAAAAGCAACGAGAGGAGGAAAA
>BNWW01000209.1 GCA_025999115.1 Bacteroidia bacterium | reverse complement strand
TTTTCCTCCGTCCACCCGAATAGCGAAACTCGCAGAGGTAAATACCCTGCCATGTTCCGAGATTGAGTTTGCCTCCGGTAATGGGAATGGTCAGTGATTGTCCGACAACGGAAGCCTTGATATGCGCAGGCATATCATCCCCACCTTCGTAATTGTGTTCAAATTTCGGATAATTTTCGGGAATCCAGTCCGAGAAGAAAGTCTTAAAATCACTCAATACGGACGAATCGGCATTTTCATTGATGGTCAATCCTGCCGAAGTGTGCTTGATAAACAGGTTCAGCAATCCGGTTTCCGGCAATTCCCCGATTTTGGACAGGATTTGCGGAGTTACCAGATGAAAACCATAAGGATATTCGGGCAATGAAAATTCAATTTGGCGTACCATATTTATGCTGTTTCGTATTTGAACGGGCAATCTTCCAAATGGTCGTTTACATAACCAACCGCCTGCAAGTGGGCATAGCAAATGGTTGTACCGAAAAATTTGAATCCCCGCTTTTTCATATCCTTGCTGATAGCATCGGACAAAGGTGTAAATGCCGGAATTTCGCTTAATGTTTTCCAGTAATTAATAACCGGTTTCCCTTTCGGCAGAAATGTCCGCAGGTAATTACAAAAACTACCAAATTCCTTTTGTACTTCCAAAAACCGCTGCGCATTGGAAATTGTCGCCTGTATCTTGTTCCGGTTGCGGATAATGCCGCTGTCCTGCATCAAACGCTCCACATCCTGTTCCATCATTTGAGCCACTTTTTCGGCATCATAACCGGCAAAGGCGTTCCTGTAAGCATCCCTGCGCTTGAGAATGGTTATCCAGCTTAATCCTGCCTGAGCGCTTTCCAGTACAAGGAACTCAAACATTTTATGGTCATCCCTTACTTCCCTGCCCCATTCCTCGTCGTGGTACTTTATGTATATGGGGTCGGACTTGCACCAGCCGCATCGCCTTGTATCTTCCTGATTCATCTTAAAATTGTATTTTGCTTAAAACTCCACAAAGATACAATCTGTTTTCCAATTTCACGTCAACCACGGATTTTTATACGGGTCGTAATCCGTTTGAAAAGTAGCCATTTGCCAGTCTGTAACCGGTTTGTTGTCTTCTGCCAGCTTGCGGGGTATTTGGGGATTCAGTTTTAGTTTAGCCGCATCCGAAAGCCATTTCATGGAATCCTCGTAATCCTTTACACGGACAACACTGACATTGTTTGGGGCGATCAATTTCGTCAGTTCATAGACAGCCAAGCGTAACAAGTGCTTTTTCAGATTGAAATGGCGCGGGTCGTGCAGCGACAGATTTCTGCCGATTTCCGGAATATCGGCATTGACATCGGTTTCGGGATAAAAGACTTTGCCGCTATAAACCACGTACTCATGTTCCGACAGTTCGTATTCGTTGTGTTCCGGTGCATAATCGGCAATCGCACCCCAATTTTCCGATTCCAGGGGATTGCTGTTGTTGTCGAAATCATCCAAAGACATCAACGTATAGAAAAAGCCTTCGTATTTTACCACGTCCCACAAAGCATAGCCTATCGGTTGCCAATCCGTATAATCCGCTTGCAGCCAACTGCTCACTAATGGAATGCGGATATTGCCGAATTTAAAACCATTCTCCGCCAGGCAAATATATAATACTTCGTTGTAACGAACGATTGCATCTTTCCTGTAAGTGCCGAACTGTGAATAATCCGGATGGTTTTGAGCCTCAACATTTCCTAAGGTGTTCATATCTTCGGTGGATACAACTGCTGATTAACCACACACTTCCCACATACGACTTTCCACCACCCGCCGCGCCACCGCCCAAAATCAATTGCGGCAGGTTTTGTGTGTGGCATTGCTGGCATTGGGGTTTGTATTGCGGATTGTGGTTGGGGTCGTATCCGGTTAAAATTTGCCGGATTTCGCCACCGCAATGCGGACAATAATCCGGTTGCAGCAGTTTCCACAATTCATATTGGCGCGGCGACGGTTTGAAGTCGACCCTGATAGACTTGGGCGGTTTCAGTTTGATGCTCGCCATTTAGATG
>BNWW01000208.1 GCA_025999115.1 Bacteroidia bacterium | reverse complement strand
CCGAAGACAACGCTGCTTGCCTGTTTATTATTGAGAATGTTACGGGTGCAGACGGCGTAGTTGGCGATATGCCAAGAGATAAACAATTCGGGTATTTATTTCAAGGTTCTACTGCTCAAACAATTGCGCACGAAATCGGGCATGGTATTTTCCATCTCGACCATCCGTTTGATAGAGCGAATGCCTCTAAAAGTTTCGCCAAAGGCGACCTTGCGGATAATTTGATGGAGTATAGCGGCAGTACTAACTTAGTGAAAATACAATGGGATGGTATTCATGCGCCGGGGCTGGTGATTGGGGTGTTTGAGACGGATGAGGATGGGATGAAAAGAGTTAATTTAATGGAAGATTATGGTGATTTTCATTTCGGAGGAAGTAATGAAATATTGCAATATCTGCTCAAAAGTAAAGCAAATGAAATGATAAACGCCATAAAACTATACGATTATTTTTCAATCACATCTAATGATAGGAAAATGAATGATGCAGTTGCAATTTTAGAAGATGTATTTATTCGTTCTAAAATAAAAATAGGAGATCCATTAGAGGCTTGTTCCATTGTTGAGCAATTTGCAGAAATCTATGCTTACAAGAAAATTGCAGAAAGACATGAAGATATTCTTAAATTATTAGAAAAAAATAAGGCAACTTTTCCTGAAAAAGATGTAAGTAAAATGATTGATGATGAAATAAGCAGACTTTCTATGATAAATATAATTGCTGAACAAGCCATGGTAATGTATAAGAAATTATGGGAGCAATATAAAAATATAGATAAAGTGGAATTATCTGCATTCAAAAATAATTTGCTTACGACAAATTCATCTATAAAATATACAGAGCAAGGATTGAAAAATTTGTTGCATACATTATCTAATACTAAATTTAAGGATATTGTAAGATCTACTATTCCAGGTATTTCAAACAAAGAAGTACAAAATTTGGTAAATTTTAAAAATGAGGGTGAGTTCTCGGAAAAATTAACAGAAGTTGTGAAAAAGTTATCTCAAAAGAATATCACAGCCATTACACAAAATTTGGACGATATAACTTTAGCCCAATTACGGTCTACAAATGGTAATTTCTCTCTTCCTGCTAATTACAAGGTGCCGAAATTTCAAATCCTTGGAAATTTGCTCAATTTTACCTTTTTCGTTCATAAATTAGAGTCGCAAGATATTGATATTTCTGATCTTATGAGTGTGTTTCCAAATCCTGCAATTAGTTTAGCTTCCGTTTTGGTGAAAAATATTGTAAATGAACAAATTATAGCATTAAATACAATTGTTTTCGAAGAAATACCTAATTGGACTACTATCATTACTTGGAATGAAAACTGGCGAGGGAAACAAGGAATTCCTAACGAACCTTTGTATCTGTATTATACAGATCAGAATACTAAATGTAATCCGGGAAAATTGCCGACAAGCATTATGTTTACAAATAAACAGTTGGCTACGGAAGTATTTGGATTTACTCCAGTTTATGTAGATGTTGATATTCAAGGACAGATACGACAAAGTCAAGGAATCTATTTTATGCCATCTAAACAAGTAAAGTGTTATGAATAGCAATAGACATATAACATACCACCATAAGGATATAGTGGAAAGTCTTAAACTTATTTCTGAGTTGGAAGAAGGTTTAAGAAAAAGAGATGAACGTCTTAGAAAAAATTTGGATAAGACAACCTATCTTTTATATAAGGCATTGAAAAAAGATTTAAAAAAGAAATATGGGAGGGATCCTGTTTTACGATCTTTAATAACAAAAATACCTGCTATTTTTTTGTTACAAGAATATATAATTCCTGCTATTGGTGTTGCTGTATGCCTGGTTTGGTATTTACTTATATATCGCTTGGGGATGTATTTTAGCGATTTCGTTATATTTCTGCATGAATGGGGGCTACTTGCTTTTGTTGGTTTAACACAATACATTGTATGTGCAATATTAATGATGGTTGTGATATTGAAATTAATTAATACAACAGAGAGATTATCTCTTTCTATTTATAAAATTCAAAAAGTATTAGAAG
>BNWW01000207.1 GCA_025999115.1 Bacteroidia bacterium | reverse complement strand
TGATGAAGGCGCGTTTATGGGGCGGTTGGATGTTGAATTGGAAGAAATTACGAAATAAACGATAATTAACCACAGAGTGCAAACTATGTTGTTTCCTTTGTATTTACTTGAAAAACGGCGGCTGAAATTTTTCAGCGCTTTCTAATATTTTTCCTACTTGGTTGATTTCCAAGAAAGAGGTGCCGCCGCCTTCGCCGAAACTCCCGCTTAAATAGGCGACCATATCCTTGGTATCAATCATTTGTTTGGATAATAATTTGTTCAAGGCATCCAGAAAATATTGTTTCGGGTCGCCGTTTTCGGGCTGATATTCTGCCCAAACGCCATACGAAAGCGCTAATTCGCGAGTGGTGCGTTCCTGATAACAGACCGCGAAGACCGGCGCTTTGCCGCGAAAAGCCGCCAGATTGCGCACCGTTTTTCCGGAATAACTATCCGAAACAATGGCTTTTACATTTAATTTCTGGCTTGATTTTACGGCTTGTTTTGACAAAAAGGCTGTAACGTCCAATTCATCGTTCGGCATCGGAACCCGGATGTCGTTTTCCTGCAACTTGGTTTTTTCAGCTTCTCTCGCAATGGACGACATCGTGCGTACCGATTCGACCGGGAATTTGCCGTAAGCCGTTTCGCCGCTCAACATAATGGCGTCGGTGCGGTAATAAATAGCGTTGGCCACGTCGGTTACTTCGGCGCGCGTCGGTCGCGGATTGTTAATCATCGAATGAAGCATCTGTGTGGCTACGATGACCGGCTTTTTGGCTGCAACACATTTCCGAATCAAAACGCGCTGCAAACCGGGGATTTTTTCCTGCGGCACTTCGATTCCCAAATCGCCCCGGGCAATCATCACGCCGTAGGCTACTTCCAAAATCTCGTCGATATTATCCACGCCTTCTTGATTTTCGATTTTAGCGATGATTTTTATCGGACTTTTGTGTTCGTCCAAAATCTGCTGAATATCCAAAATATCTTGTTTGCTGCGAACAAAAGAATGGGCAATAAAATCAATTTCATTTTCGATGGCGTATAAAATATTTTTCCGGTCTTTTTCGGTCAATGACGGAAGATTGATGCGCACACCGGGGATATTCACGCTTTTGCGACTGCCTAATTCACCTTCGTTATTTGTTTATCCGTTCCCTGTACCCCACCCTGCCACTGAACAATACGGAAGAGGCTGTAAAATTCTACATTTCCCAACTCGAAAACTCGGCTTTGAAAGACAAAAATCTGTATCATAAAGCTTTGAGCGCAATAATATTACATCGCAACGGCAATGAAAAAACCGCACAAGCCATCGTCCAATCCCTGCGCGAACACGCCACCCATAAACCCGGTTTGGGAATGTTTTGGGCGAATAATCGTATGAATTGCTTCATGAGTCAAAGTGCTGTGAGCGTACATACCTTCATACTGAACGCTTTACAAGAAACCGGCTCCACTACCGCCGAAATCGATGAAATGAAATTTTGGCTCCTGAACCAAAAGCGCACCCAACTGTGGGAAAGCGTGCCGGCCACGGTAAATGCCATTCAAGCTCTGCTGACTTCCGGTAGCGATTGGTTGGAAACATCCGGTAACCTGAAAAAAATACGGAATTAAAAAACATCCTGCTCGAAGAAACACCTTGGGTAATGGAAGCGCAAAACGAATCGGAACAAAAACAACGTTTAGCCTTGCTTTTCGACCTAAACCGCAATCAACAACTTAAAACACAAGCCTTTGAAAAACTTCAATCGCTTCAAGGCGAGGATGGCGGTTGGGCTTGGTTCAAGGGAATGAACAGCAGCATTTCGATTACGCAATGGATCCTTTACGGATTAAAACAAATGGATAATCAATCGGATAACGAATTACACAAACGGGCGATTGCCTTTATCGACCGGCAATTCATAAAACATTATGAAGATTGGAAAAAACAAAAAACAAAAAACAACTCATCTTTATCGACTTACGAACTGGAATATTTGTTTATCCGTTCCCTGTACCCCACCCTGCCACTGAACAATACGGAAGAGGCTGTAAAATTCTACATTTC
>BNWW01000206.1 GCA_025999115.1 Bacteroidia bacterium | reverse complement strand
CTATATTCTGATAGTTATAGCACTTGTCATCTATGGTTTTAAGGATAGCGAAGCGGCAGCAACGCTTATCCATGCCGTCAAAGAAGCATTTTCAATTTTACTCTAAAAACATAAAACAATGGCACAACTAAAAGAATTTGTACTTTCCAACTTTAAGGCAATCGTCCTCATTGTCTCTTTCGCCGTAACGCTGTATGTGCAGCATACGGTCAATATTTCCAAGATTGCGGAATTGGACAAGCAGTGCGGGGAACTCGAATTAAAAATCGAAGACCAATACAAGCGGATTGATGCCATCAAATTGGATAAAGCCGTTTTTGAAGCCAATATGGCACAATTTACATCCATCCAGACCGACTTGCGAGAAATGCGGGCGGATATTAAAGAACTGCTAAAAAACAAACGGTAATGAAGAAGATAACAGGAATTTTGCCGGTTGTGCTGTTGGTAACGATTGCCGTCTGCTGTTCGTTGGTGCAACGGGCAAACCGGTTGGAAAAAGAGCGCGACACCTATCAAGGCAACACCCATGCTTTGCTTTCCGATATGAAACGGATGCGAATTGACTCTGCGACAACGGCGGTGGATGTGAAAACGCTTAGACTAACGGTGGAAGAATACAAACAATACCGGACGGAAGATGCGGAAAAGTTAAAAAAATTGGGTGTCAAGTTAAATGACTTGCAAATGGCGGCTAAACACGAAATAGATGTAAACGCACCCGTTGAGGCTGACCTCAAAGATTCGGTAATAATCAGGGATACCGTTACCGTTCCCGTCAAGAAACTTGAAATGGATACGCCGTTTTTGCAAATAAGCGGCATTATTGAAAACAACCACCTTAGCGGGAATATTCATTTGCCGGTCAATCTTCAGCAAGCCGTTTGGATTGAACCCAAACACAAGTTTTTGTGGTGGAGGTGGGGCGTTAAGGCGGTACACCAAACGATTTCTTCGGATAATCCGTATGTGGAAATTAAGTATTCGGAAGTCATTGAAATTCAAAAATAGACAAAATCATCTCGTAAAATACCAATTATTTTCGTTGGATAATCGGGGATTATAGAAATAACCTTCGCTATCAAATGCTTGCAAATAAGTTGATTCTGTGATTTGATTCTCCGCAATAAACCGTAACATCAAGCCACGCGCTTGTTTGGCGAATAAACTGTTTGATACCAATTTTCCGTTTTTCTCCTGTTGGAATACCGGAGTAATGATGCGCGTTTGTTTGGGCAACGTTTTCAAATCAATCATTTTGTAGTATTCAACCGATGCCAAATTAACCAGCAAACAGTCATTGTCTTTCAATAAATCTGCTACCGTAGCGGTCACTTTAGTTTTCCAATAGCCGTATAAATCCGATATGAGTTTGCTGTTCATATCCAAACGGTAGGGTTTTATTTTATCCAAAGGGCGCAAAATGCCATACAAAGCAGACAAAATCCGAAGGTGTTTTTGCAGGAAAAGCAATGATTCTTCATCCAGTTCTTTCCCGTTTAATTTGCTGTAAGCATTTCCACTATAGGCAAAAACAGCTTCCTTTTCAGGGGTGGACGGAAAAGTTTGAATAAATTGGTAAGTATCAAGAGCTATTTTGAGACTGGTCTTTTCTCTTTCTGCAATTTCATCTGCCCTGAATCCTGACAGCAAAGACATCAGATAACACGCTTCCTGCTCAAATTGTGGAATCGTAGCATCCTTGTGAATTTCATTTGCCTTGAAATCTATGGATTTGGATGGTGAAAGGATAATAATCATATTGTTTGTTCTAAAAAATTTAACCGGATACAAAAGTATAAATAATTTCAAACAAAACAGATAACCGTATTTCTTCTGCAAGGAAAAGACTTATGCCGAAACTGCCATTCCTGCCGGAACGTACAAGGTAACAATGGAAATCAGTCCCAAATTCGGGCGTATCTTGCCGCGCTTGCACAATGTTCCGCATTTTATCGGCATCCTGATTCATTCCGGAACTACCGAAAAAAGTAGTGCCGGTTGCATCATTGTCGGCGATAATACCATAAAAGGAAAAGTGCTTAAC
>BNWW01000205.1 GCA_025999115.1 Bacteroidia bacterium | reverse complement strand
TTTCAGACGAAAAAAGTGATATATCTTCCGAATTAAAATTATTCCGCGTACTTCACAAAATAAACAATATGGCCTATGCTTTGAGCAAGTTGGGCAAAGAGATTTGTCCCATGGGACCGGCTGTTATCGGTGTTTCGGAAATCGAAAATCGCAGTGTATTGGAAGATTTGGTCAAAACGGGCGATTTGGCAAAACAGAATCTGCAAATCGTACATTACGATTCGCCCGATTTACGCGGTGTAGATGTGGCTTTGTTGTATAATCCGGCTTTGTTTCAGGTGCAATCGTCGCGTTCTTTCCGTTTGGAAGTGCCGGGCGAACCGGATTTTAAAACACGTGATCCGTTGTTGGTCAGCGGATTAATGTCGGGCGAACGGTTTCATATTCTCGTAAATCACTGGCCGTCGCGCAGTCGGGGCGAACTACAATCGCGACCTTTACGCGCCGCCGTTGCACGACTGAATAAAACGATTGCCGATTCGTTGCATTTGGCTGAACCCGATTCTAAAATCCTCATTATGGGCGACTTAAACGACGATCCCACGGATGCAAGTTTGATTAAAGAATTGCAAGCCAAACCGAAACGCACCTTGGTTTCGGAAAATGACTTATTCAATCCGATGGCCGAAATTTTTGCCAAAGGCGTTGGTACTCTGGGTTATAACGGCAAATGGAACTTATTTGACCAAATCATTATTTCGAGCAATTTGCTGGGTAGCGACCGTCACACTTTCAAATTTTGGAAAGCCGAAGTGTTTAACCGCGATTTTCTGATTGCCAAAGAAGGACAATATAAAGGACATCCTTTGCGGACACACAGCGGAAATGTTTTTTTAAATGGATATAGCGACCACTTTCCGGTATTGGTTTATTTTGTGAAGTACGCGGAATAATTTTAATTCGGAAGATATATCACTTTTTTCGTCTGAAAAAACTCCTCCTCAAAATAGTCGGATAATTCATATTCGACTATTTTCTTTTTAAATGGTTGCAATTCGGCTTCCAAATCGCCGCCTTTCAGACACAACCAACCGTTGGGCAGGGCGTTTTGTTGCTGTTTGACAATATTTTTCTTCGTAACTTTCACTAAATCGGGCAAAGGCATTACGGCGCGGCTGACAATAAAATCGAATTGTTGTTTTTCTTCTTCCGCCCGTTTCTGTACACATTCCACATTTTTTAAACCGATTTGGCGAGCAATATCATCTGCTACTTTGATTTTTTTGCCAATGCTGTCAAGCAATAAAAACCAAACACCGGGAAACAGGATCGCCAAAGGGATTCCGGGAAATCCGCCACCGGTTCCGACATCCAAAACAGCTGATTTATCGCTGAAATTCAATACTTTGGCGATTCCCAAGGAATGAAGAATATGTTTTTCGTATAAATTTTCGATATCTTTGCGCGAAATCAAGTTGATTTTGTTGTTCCAATCGACATACAAATCGTACAGGGCTGCAAATTGCGCTTCCTGCCCGGACGTTATTTCGGGAAAATATTTTTTGATTAGCATCAGCATGGCGTTTATTCGATAAAGGTAGAAAGAGGCGAATCGTTTGTGATATAGATAGATAACTCGTTGTAAGGAATAAAAATAGATTTTTCGGCACCCAAAAAGACAGCGTCTTCTCCATTGAAATAATAAGTCAATCCCTTATCATCGATGGTAAAATTATTGTTCGGAGCAATTTCATCCTCTTTTATATCATCGGAAGCGGCAATTTTGCCGGTCAATAGTTTTGATAAATTGACTTCGTAATTTTGTCCCGCAAACTGATTTTCCTGTATAAAATCGTTCGTTTTCAAATGAAAGACATACGCTTTGACTATTGGAATGGAGTGAGAACCGCCCGTATAATCACCTATTTCAGCCAAAAAAGAGATAAACGAATCGGCATTAAAAACAACTTTGGTTTTCAAATTCTGATGATAAAGATAACCGGTTTCATCTTCCCGTAAAATCGTCCCTTCAATTGTATCTTTTTGATTGATAGCAGTTTGATTGAAATTTCGAATATACAATTGTACATATTCTTCCAAAGCTTGTT
>BNWW01000204.1 GCA_025999115.1 Bacteroidia bacterium | reverse complement strand
TATGCAAGAATATTTTTTTTCAGAAATTTGAATTTCAGCAAATAAACCAACGATAAAACAAGAAGAATGGAGATTGCAGCAATGATTTCCAAATGTGGAAATTGGAAGTGAATCGGGATGATAATGCTGCAAATCAGCAGTTGAGCAACTGCGTAAAGAGAAGAAACGAATGGGTGCAAAAGATGTTTTTCATTCGCAAGAATTTGATAAAAGTGCATCCGGTGGGCTTTGAAAATGTTTTGTTTTAAATAGATACGATGAAGAATGGTTAAGGTGGAATCTACACCGTAAACAACCAAGAACAGGATCCAGATAATAGAATTGGTTTTTAGCATTAATTGCAGGAGTAAGGTTACTATCCAAAACGAAATCGCCATACTGCCGATGTCGCCCGCGAAGCATTTCGCTTTTTTCCGGAAATTGAAAAAGAGGAAAACGATACAGGCAAGGATGGCATAGTTGATAAAAGCCGGTTCGGTAAACTTAATTTGTTGCAGATTAATGTATTGCAAGGCGATAAGAATGGTGAGGCTATATAATCCGGTAATGCCGTTGATGCCGTCCATGAAATTGTAGGCGTTTAAAATGCCGGCGAAGAAAACGTAGGCTGTGATTATCATGTACCAAGGCAATGTGCTGAAAATCCCTAAACCGTAAAACACACAACTGATTGAAAAAAAATGAATTATGATGCGGATTTTGTTGGGTAGACTTTGTATATCGTCCCAGAAACTGACGGCGGAAAGCAGCGTGATGCCGATGAGAAACGAAAAACCTTCCAAGTTTGCAAAACTTGGAAGGTTTAGACTGTATAACGCGGCTGCCAACCAGAAAACGATGCCGCCGCCACGAATCGTAATATAATCATGCGAGCTGCGGGAATTGGGTTTGTCGATGATGTTGTATTTCGTAGCAATTTTGAAATACAGCAACATAGCGGCAAAAAGGATGGCGGTTAGAATGAGATAGTGCATTTATGTGTCATTCGCGTTCTAAAATGTTTGCAAAGTCTGCTTCAGACCCGAACGGACGTCCATTTGATAACTCCTTCTTTTTCGGGAGAAATGATGTCCAAACCATAGATGGAATGCCTGGCGTTGAGCGCCGACACGAGATTAGAGCCGACGAAGCCGTGGATGCCGGTAATGAGAATTGTCATTTTATATTTATCAAACTAACTGTTTCTCGAATATTCTTTTCCGAAGACGCTCCGAATACCACCGATTGCAAATTCAGGGAATTAATAAATTCGTAAGCATCTTTGGCACGAATGGCGCCCGAGGCCAATGTGGACATCGCCATTAATTGATATTTATCCGAATGGTTGTTGTTTATCGTTTCAACATACGTTGGTACATCCGGCGACATCAAATAACCTATTTTATTGATGGAACTGCAAATAACAACTTCTTCAATCTGCCATTCTTCTAATTTTTTCTTTAAGAAAGGTAAATTTTGAGTAATCAAACCCGGTATAGCATGATATTTTTTTCGTATATATTCGCAATATTCATAAAACACCTCTTTCACATTATAGCCCAACAACAAATCAACAATAATATTTTGCAAAAAAATAACTTTGACATTCAGCCCTTTATAGATTTTCGCTTCCACATCCACCAACATTTTCATTAGTTCGATAGCATCTTTATTTAGAACAGCCATACCGCCTTTGGCTACCATTCCCAGAACACCCAAGGCCGTATTATTTTTGAATAAAACGTCATTGATGGCGGGGAAAATCCCTTTTTCATTCACCATATTGGCATATTTATGCGGGTAAGGAATGGAAGGATACCACGATAAATGGCCATATTGAGATTTATGATTGCGAAAATAATCGCAGATTTCCCTTGCTCTGTCGTTACTGTTGAGCATCACAGCTTGTATTCCATTGGCAAAAGCAATATCATACACTTTGTAGATATTTTCAATCACTACTGACCGACTAAAAAAAAAGCTAAAAAGGGGTTAATCCCTTGCGGTTTCGCCCCAAAGTTGTACATTTGTTGTACCACCAATAAAATTACAACGATGGGCAAAGATAGCGAAAAAAATTT
>BNWW01000203.1 GCA_025999115.1 Bacteroidia bacterium | reverse complement strand
CGATTGTTCGTTTGGATAATAATTCATCGTTAAAAGACCTGACTCTTGATGGAGAAAAAGCAACTTACAATCAAGGTGATTATTTATGGGGGATACAAGCATGGCGTCCTAATCCAACAGAAGCCAATATAACCATTGAGAATGTATTAATTAAGAATACCAAGACCAAAGCATTGCAATTTTGGAATATTACGAATGCTATTTTTAGAAATATAACAATCGTTGATTGCAATGATGAGATTGAGTTATCTGGAATTTCATTTAATATAGATAACTTGAAACTATCCGGTACTGCTAACAATACTCACTCTGTCAACATTTCAAATAGCGTAATAACAGGTTTATCCGTCTCAACGGGAACGTTTCAAAGTCTGGGAAATAATGTCCGCATAATGGCATCGGATATAAATAACTTGACACTTTCCGGCTCGAACAATGTTGTAGTAGGGAATCGAATCAACACGCTCACAAACAATGCAACAAACAGTGTGGTTACGGCGAATATAACGCCATAGATAAATTATCATAACTAATAACAAACGTTTATGAAAAACTTAATTATTTCAATCGTCATGCTGTTGACAACCTGTGTTTCGAATATTTGGGGACAAAACATCGCTTTCACCTACGATGCCGACGGCAATATGGAATCGCGCTACGAGGTTACGCTTCAAGCTGCACCCGCCCATACTTCGGAAACCACCGGTATTGCCTCCGTGGCATTGTCCGATTACCAAATTACCATTTATCCCAATCCTACCCAAGGACGGATAAAAATTGCAATCGAACCGGCTCCCGAAGCAACAAACAATTTCCTGCGCCTCTACGATGCCGGCGGCAAATTACTTCAAACACAAGCCATTGTTTCCGGCGAAACCGAATTGGAAATCACCGGCGACACAGGCGTTTATCTCCTCAATATCCATTTGGGCGATAAAGTATCGAAATGGAAAATTATTAAACAATAAATCCTGCTGTGTATGAAACGATCTATCTTAATCGGTTTACTGATAACCGGATTTTCCGCTTTCGGGCAAAAATCCATCGAACTGTCGCAACCGGAAACAACTTCCAAAGACTACGTTGCCCGCGATTGCATCCGCTTATTACCCGGATTTTCGTTTAATTCGGCCGGAAATAAAACATTTCATGCGTATATTAATGAGCATTTAGTAGAATCGGCAGACTATCAAACATCGGCGCAACTTCCGAATCCCAACCGGAGTTTGAATCAATCGTATGCTGTCGGAAGCATTGCCGGAGAAGCCAATGTAAGTCCGACCGGTGCGGCAAGCTATCAAATACCGGTAGAGGTTATGCCGGGGACAAGCGGTGTACAACCCCATGTATCAATTAATTATAACAGTCAATCAGGCAACGGATTACTCGGCCTCGGTTGGAATCTCAATGCAATTTCAGCCATTACACGCACCGGCAAATCCTTTTACTACGACAACGCCGCTGCCGCCCCTCAACTAACCACCTCCGATAACCTGATGTTCGACGGGCAACGCTTGATACGAACATCAGGAAACAATCTGGAAGCCTCGTCGATTTACCATACCGAAATCGAAAGTTATCAAACTATCACTTGCAAATACATTAACTCCAAACTTTGTTTTGAAGTCAAAAACAAAGAGGATTGGACAATGGAATACGGTTCCTCCGACGATTCCTACATTCAACCGAAAAACGGCACAACCGCCTACGCATGGCTACTGAAAAAAGCGACCGATGCCAACGGCAATTACATGATTTACACCTACGACAAAGATGCGGTTACAAAAGAATTTCGCCTGAAACAAATTGATTATACAGGAAATACGGTAGCCGAGTTAGAGCCTTACAACAAAATCGAATTTTTCTACGAAACACGCACCGATTCTACGACGAATTACATTGCAGGCAAAGAGATCCGGCAAAGCGTTCTTTTGAAGCGGATTAAATGCAGCGCGTTTGATACTAAAATTCGGGAATATGCGTTTAATTATTATTACGACGGATTTTATTCTAAATTGACGGAGGTGGAAGAATATGGGCAAAACGGGGTAAGGTTTAATTCTACGATAG
>BNWW01000202.1 GCA_025999115.1 Bacteroidia bacterium | reverse complement strand
TTAACCCACATTGCGTATCAACCGCTGCTAACCGACTGATTTTCAGCAGTCATACTTTCCGGAGGTCTCTCCGGGTGCCACACAAATTTTCTTCTTTTGCAAGGCATTGCATTTATCTTTAGCGCCTCGTAGATTTCGGTTACCACCGGTTCCGGTTGCGTACATTGCCTGATTTCTATCCAATCCTCATTGGTCTGTTGCATGCGTGTGCTGACGATTTTATGCGTGGAAAGTATCCTGACTACTTCATTCCATTGGTGATGGATTCCGGCTTTCTTTAATTGATAGCGACTGGTGGAGACCACCCAATAAGCCAGTATTGCTAAATGAAGATGTGCTTTCGTGCCGTCATCCCCCTTGTGATAAACAGGACGGATGTCCAAATCCGATTTCAGGATGCGGAAGGTCTCTTCGACCGTTCGGATGACATTGTAAAATTCCCAGATATTTTCTTCCTTGTCCTCATCCAACGTAGTTTGCAACAAGTATTTGCCGTGTTTGGTATCCGCATCGGCTTGTTTATCTGCTTTCTTTTTCCATGCGATGGAAGAAACATTGTCTTGCTTATCGCAGGTAAATGAGAGGTCATAATGCGACCAGACTTTGGAGCATCGCTCCTTGAGCCTGCCGATACGTTCATTCACTTTGTCCCGTTTTTTCGTTCCTCCTTTTTTATTTAATCCGGCTTCAATCGCCTTCAGACCGTCTTCAAACAGCGCACAACTCCTCTCGTACATGCTTTCTTCTTTTCGAGCCTTTGCTTTACTGTCCACTAACAAAAAAGTATCTTCGCTTGATTCCACCTTGACCCGTTCCAAGCGAATGGATTGCCCTTTGTTGTCCCTTACTTCTTTTATTGGGCTGCCTATCGTTTCGTAACGAGTACCACTGCTTCTGGCTACCGTGATGTAATCATAGTGATGATCTCGCAGATATTGCAGATTCTCTTTCGTGGAAATCCCGGCATCCATTACGATGACTTTCTTTTCGCTCTCCGGCAATCCCCCCTGTTCTATGGATGCAATAATTTCTTGCATGGTAGTACAATCTCCAACGTTCCCTTCAAAGATTTGAGTTCGTACTAAAATACCTTCCGTATTGACCACAGCCGCCAAAACCACTAATTTACAATCCGAACGTTTCTCTTTGGAACGCCCGTATTTTGCCAAAGAAGAACCTTGCATCCTGCCTTCAAAATAGGTATTAGTCAAATCGAAAAGCAGTATCTTGTCTTCAAATCCAAACAGGGAACGAACACGATTGGATAGCCAGTTTTCCAATTCGTGATGTAAATCGTAGAGGCGACGTGCCGAACGATACAGTTTATCCTTCGTTATTTCTTGGGGCTGAAGTCCCAAAAGCTCACAGATAGCGGAGTTATCCCGCAATACTCGCACGGTCTTATATTCTGAATAAGGATAAATCGTGCGAGCTGCTATTTGGGCTTTTGCCAACCGGATGTCAAACGGATTCCAGCCTTTCAGGGTGAGAAATTTTTCTATCTGCAAGCGTTCCAAACACGACAAGGCTACATGTTCCGCCCCGATTTCTTTGGGCGAGATGTTGGTTAAGGTAGCTAATTTGATGGTTATTTCTTCCCGTTTCCGCTTTTCTTCCTCTTGCAACCAAGATTCCTCATTCTCTCTTATCTGAGGAATCTTACCGGTAGTTATCAGCTTCTGATAGAAATAATTGGCGAGTTCTACTATCTGTGGATTGTCACAGATGGCATGTTGATGGCGCAAAACCATATCATTCAAACAGCGGCAGAGTATTTGCTTGTCCGACCAACGGGGCAACTCTTCCATATAACCCAAAGCCATGATCATCCGCTGACGTGTCTTGCCAAAACTGTCGCGGTAACTCTCGCACAAACGGAAGTAAATCGGATTGTCGTTGGTGCCTGCTTTGTGTTTCTGTACCCCTTTGATAAACATGGCGCAAAGGTACGAATAGTGCCACCTATCCTCCAAAAAGCCGGGTGCCACACATGGGGCTTTTTCGTGGTTTTAGCACCAAAAAACGAATGTTTTAACATATACACCAGCCCACAGAACGTATAATGCATATT
>BNWW01000201.1 GCA_025999115.1 Bacteroidia bacterium | reverse complement strand
ATACAGGTATGTGTATAAGTTTCACCCGGATTTAACCGGGTCGTCGGAAATTCCGGACGATTGGGCGTATCGGGATATTTTTGTGTTTCCAATGCAATGGCGCAACGGTAAATCATCGGTTTGTCGTATTTTCCGTTTACTTTGCCGTTGAAGAAATTGCCTGTGTAAATTTGAATGCCGGGTTGGTCGGTGTAAACTTCCATTACTCTTCCGCTTTCCGGTTCGTAAAGGGTAGCTGCTAATTCTACCGCATTTTCCGTGGAATGATTAATTACCCAATTGTGGTCGTAACCGTTTCCTACTTTCAATTGCGAGTCGTCGTTTTCAATGCGTTCGCCAATTACCGTAGGCGTATTGAAATCGAAAGGTGTACCTTCTACCGCGAGTAATTCGCCGGTTGGAATTAAAACGCGGTCAACCGGAGTGATATAATTGGCATTTAGAGTCAAAATATGTCCCAAAATATCGCCATTTCCGGCTCCTTTCAAATTGAAGTGCGAATGATTGGTAAGATTGACATGAGTCGGTTTGTCCGTCGTTGCAGCATATTCGATTTTTATTCCATTATCGGCGGTAAGCGTATAAGTCATTTGTACATTGACCGTTCCGGGGAAACCTTCTTCTCCATCGGGTGATACAAGTGATAACTGAATACTGTTACCGGTCACGGCACCCACTTTCCAAGCGCGGCTGTCGAAACCTTTTAATCCGCCATGTAAACAATTTCCGTTGTCGTTAGCAGGCAATTGATAGGCTACACCATCCAATTCAAATTGCGCTTTGGCAATCCGGTTGGCGTAACGACCCACAGCCGGTCCCAAAAAGCGTTCGCCCTGATTGTTGATGTATTTATCCATACTGTCGAATCCGGGGACTACATCTTCGTAGTTGCCATCTTTATCCGGCGCAAAAACAGATACGATGCGTCCGCCGTAGTTAGTGACTTGCACAATCAATCCGTTACCGGAATCAAGCGTGTATAAAGAAACCGGCTCGCCGTCAATAGTCGTATTGAAATTGGCGGCGTCAATCAGCGGCAATTCCTTTTGAGCAGATTTATTGCAACCAAATAAGAAGATGGTTGCGAAAGCAAATAAATAGATTAAATTTTTCATGATATTATTTGTTAATTCGTAATTATTTATTGTCCATAATAAGCATTTGCTCCATGTTTCCGGTAAAAATGCTTTTTTATTAATTCATCATTCATTGTTAATTTCGGATTGATACTGTAAGCAATCGACGCCATTTTAGCGACTTGTTCTAACACAACGGCATTATGTACGGCATCGTGTGCATCGTGTCCCCAGGCAAAAGGTCCGTGATTGTTTACGAGTACTCCCGGAGTATATTCTGCATTCAAACCGGCAAACCGTTCTACAATGACATTGCCGGTTTCCAATTCATATTTACCGTTTATTTCCGACGGTGTCATTTGCCGGGTACAGGGAATCGCCTCTTTGAAATAATCGGCGTGGGTAGTTCCGATATTGGGAATATCACAACCGGCTTGCGCCCAAGAAGTTGCGTAGGTAGAATGAGTATGCACAATGCCGCCAATAGCAGGAAAAGCTTTGTACAACACCAAATGCGTTGCCGTATCGGAAGACGGTTTTAATTTTCCCTCTTTTATATTTCCATCTAAATCTAATACAACCATATCTTCCGGCTTCATATCATCATACGAAACGCCGGAAGGTTTAATCACCACCAAACCTTTTTCACGGTCAATGCCGCTGACATTTCCCCACGTGAAAATGACCAATCCGTGTTTGACAAGGTCGATATTTGCTTCGTAAACTGTTTGTTTTAATGTTTTCAATATGGTAAATATTTAATTAATAACAATTTAATCGTCTTTGCAAATAAGAGTATTTTATACACTTATTAAATACGGCGCAAAGATAAAAAATAAGTGTAAAAATGAACACTTATAAAATCATGTTACAAAACATATTTTTGAAGAAATGAATTCAATAACATTCAACCGGTATTTTCAGACAGACGAGGATTGTTATCGCTATTTGTCTGATATAAAATGGTCAAACGGCTACAAAAGTAGCCATAAGTAAACTATCTTCATGTTACATGATAATAG
>BNWW01000200.1 GCA_025999115.1 Bacteroidia bacterium | reverse complement strand
AACGCAGGTTCCTTCAGCATTTCCCGCATTAGCTATAATGGCTATTTCAACCGAAGTGCGCGTTCCACTGTACCAGAAGCAGGAATCCTGCGCCCACTGATTTGGTCTTGAAACTGTTTGTGTAAACGGCGGAACAATCGTTTTTCCCTGTGCCTGTTCGTTGATTAAAAAGTCGAGCTTTACCTGCTCACCGCTCACAGTGGGTGTGATAAACCAAGCGGAAAGTTTGTAGCGCGTATTGGGGATTACGTCTAATTTCTTTTTCCATATTTTTCGGCCTGCTGCGCCGTCCATGTTGGCAATCAGCATCATGCCGTCTGCAGAACTGCCGGTAGTGTGGTCGTAAACACGGTTTAAAACCGAATTTACGTCTTTTGCAACCTTCCATACACTGTAATAACCACCGGAAGTTACAGCAGTAGCGTTTGAGCCGCCGTAAAGATAATCGCTTTCAAAAAACCGGTTTCCTTCCTGAAAATGGCCGTTGATTGTTATGTTCTGCCCAAGCTGATGGTTTTCGACCCGGTAAACCGTATCTACAGTGGGCGAAACGGTAATGCTCCGGGTTACTTCGGTCAATTTTGGCGCACTATACCATGTAAAGGCGGGTTCGCCGCGGCTTGTCAATATTACACTGTCATTTTCACAAACATCCACATTTTTTGTTTCAGGCTGAAAAACATTTACTACCACAAATCCTGCTTCGGCTATAGTACATTCCTCCTTGCTTGCCGCCGTTACCTTGTAGGTTCCGCCATCGGCAGTTGTAATATTTTGGAGTACCAGCGGATTGGCGCTTACCTGCGTTCCATCGGGTTTTGTCCATATAATATCTTTCAACGCAGCGCCGTTTTGCAGAGTCAGAGTCAGATCGTTGCCAACAACATAACTGTTCAGATCAGTTACCGCCTTGATTTCAATTTCGCGGAAATCGGAAAAATAGCCGTATGAGCAGGAATTACTGCCTCCATAATCGAGTGCGCCCGCATGGAAAAAGCCCAAAGGATTGCTGACACGGATAACGCCGTTATATCTCGACACTATCGCATCGTTTGCCGAAAGCACCTTGCGGGCAAAAGAATAATCCGGATTACCCTGCACCAAACCAAAATCGCTTGCGGTAATTATGCCGCTTTGTCCGTTTACCAAAAAGCTGGAAGTATAAGCGGTTCTGGTAATTAAATCCAAAACGATCGTTCCGTTAAATGCCGATTTATAAACGGTTTCGGTACTTCCGGTGCAGGCAATGGACGGAATAATCCCCCCGCCGAGTTCCGAAGAATTTTGCTTTGCAGTAATTTGAAAACAAACAACCGGCTTGTCCGATTCAATGTAAGTAGCATCATACGTTTGTGTTTTGAGGTCGATTACCATTTTCTCGCCCAGATTAGTGAAAGGCGTTTGTTCTACATTATCAACCCATACGCGCGTATTTTTTTCGGTGGGAAAAAGATAAACCTTCTCTATATTTCCAAAGTTACGAACCCCGACAAATTCTTTTCCCGCAAGGGTTTTCGTACTACTTGCCTTCACAGGGATAAGCTGGTCGCCGACAAGGTCGCCGGGCGTAACCGAGTCGTCGGTAGAATTTACGGCAATGGGCTTGTTGGACTTTATTCGCGTACTATGTAAATGTGCAGCGCCGGTCTTTCCCCGCGCCGCAAACGAATAGGCCCATCCTCGATTAAGCGTTATATGAACTGTTTGCGTTTGAGCGGTTTGTAGCGAACTGGTTGTCCATTGCAAAAGCTCAATGTCTATTTCCGTATCATTCTCGGTTGCCACAATTTCAATGGAATTAAATGCATCGGCATACGCACCGCAATTGTACTCAAACTGCATCGGCACAAGAAAGTCAATGCCGAGCGCATTTCGTCCTTTGAGGGTATAAATTTCGCTGTCGTTACTGGTATTGGCGTAGTAACAGCTGATATTGTTATCCGAAGTAATTAGTACGCCGAAAGGTATTCCAGAAGGATAAGACAATTCTGCATTTGTTTCGAGTTGTCCTTTATAATTTACCAAATCGAGCGTGCGCACCGAATTGGGCGGCAACACTATTGTGGTGTCGAGTCTGTAATCGAAACCGGGTATTTCCGCCGGCTGCGTAATATGAAC
>BNWW01000199.1 GCA_025999115.1 Bacteroidia bacterium | reverse complement strand
CGGTTTCCGGTAGCGAAATGCGGATTACTTTGGAAGAAGATGCTTCGGTTTTGGAAGAAGTGGTGGTTGTGGGCTACGGCACGATGAAGCGGAAAGATTTGACGGGAGCGGTGGCTTCGGTAAGCGCCAAGCAAATAGCTGCTGTTCCGGTAGCTACGGCGGCTGAAGCGATTACCGGTAAATTGGCCGGAGTACAAGTAACAACGACGGAAGGTTCTCCGGATGCATCGGTCAATATACGGGTACGTGGAGGCGGTTCGATCACCCAAAGTAACGAGCCTTTGTTTATTGTGGATGGTTTTCCCGTATCAAGTATCGGTGATATTGCTCCCTCGGATATTGCTTCGATTGATGTTTTGAAAGATGCTTCTTCGGCGGCTATTTATGGCGCGCGTGGAGCTAACGGTGTAATTATTGTTACAACCAAAAGCGGACAAGCCGGAAAAGTGCAAGTAAATTATAATGCGTATTATGCGTGGCAAACGCTGGCTAAAAAATTAGACCGTCTTACGGTTCCCGATTATTTGAAATGGCAATATGAATTAGCCTTACTGCGCGATAATTCAGGAACCTATTTTGATGATGCAACGGATTATGAAAAATATTTCGGCGCCTACGAAGATATGGATTTGTATCAAAATTACAAAGGTGTAGATTGGTTAGAGCAACTTTATGGGCGCACAGGACATGTTTTCAATCACAATTTAAGCATTAACGGAGGAAGCGAGCAAATGAAATACGCATTCTCTTATGCTCATGTGGATAATAAAGCCATTCAATTAGGATCGGATTACAACCGGGATAATTTCTCGTTGAAATTAAATTCCAAACCAACCAAGCGGGTTTCTGTGGATTTTTCGGCGCGCTATTCTCTTACAAATATCAATGGAGGAGCATCTACAACGCCCAATGCCGTTTCTTCGGGCATACGCGATTCCCGTTTGAAACAAACGATGATTTATTCGCCGATTCCTTTTCGGAAAACAAGCGATGATTACGGGGATGAAGATTTGAGCGCCAATATGGTGGATCCGCGAACTGCAATCAAGGATAATGACCGGGTTCAAAAAAGACAGAATTATAATATTGCAGGTAGCGTAGCTTGGGAAGCAGTAGATAACCTGACACTCAAAACGGAAATCGGGATGGATAATAACAACAATCGCAGTACCCGTTTTTATGGACTAACAACCTATCGCGCTCAAAACGATGTCATGGGCGATTTCCGAAATATGCCGGAAATTATCATGGAAAATAGCTGGCGTAATCAAATCAGAAATACCAATACGATAAATTACAATTTCAAATCGGTATTGAAAAATAAAGATCATTCTTTGAACTTGTTATTGGGACAGGAAACGATTATTGAAAAAATAGAAAAATTATCCAGCGATATTCAAGGTTTTCCGCAAGAATTTTCTTTTGAAGATTGCCGGAAACTGACGAATCAGGGAACGACTTACGAAACCAAAGATTTTTATGATCCGGATGATAAATTGGTATCTTTCTTCGGTCGCCTCAATTATGCTTATTTGGATAAGTATCTTTTTACGACAACCTTACGCGCCGACGGTTCCAGTAAATTTTCCAGAGATAATCAATGGGGAATTTTCCCTTCCGCCGCTGCCGCTTGGCGTATTTCGGGAGAAAAATTTATGGCCAATACGAATCATTGGTTAGACGATTTGAAACTTCGATTAAGTTGGGGCGCTGCGGGAAATAATAACATTCCATCCGATTTGATGCGGCAAAATTTTGTTTCCGAAAATACGACATGGATGAATTTTACGTCGTATTGGGCGCCGGATACCAATATGGCCAATCCCGGTTTGAAATGGGAAACGACTACGACTCGCAATGCCGGTTTGGATTATAGCTTGTTCGGAAGTAAATTGAACGGTAGTGTGGAAGTGTATTTGAATACTACCGACGACTTGTTGATCCAATTTCCCGTAACTCCTACCGGTTACAAATATCAATTCCTGAATTTGGGTTCTACCGAGAATAAAGGTGTGGAATTAACGTTGAATTATGTAGCGATTGACAAGAAAGACTATGGACTGGATTTCAATTTCAATATCGGTTTTAACAAAAATAAAATTACCAAGTTAGGCAATGGTTTACCC
>BNWW01000198.1 GCA_025999115.1 Bacteroidia bacterium | reverse complement strand
TGCCTCCAAGAGGCCGGATAACGAAAATGGAAATGTTAATTGATTTATACACAAATAGATAGAATTTTAATACTTCTCTTTATCTTCTATTTGTCAATGAGTTAAAGGGAAGTGCGAAACATTAATACTTTACAAGGTACGCTTGTACAACAACCTTGTAATTTCAATTAGTAAATGCGAAAAAGCCGCATGTTACTTTATCAATTATTTTACCTACTTTTGTAAAAAAAATTAGACGATGGCACGATATTTTAATGTAGCAGGACCCTGTAATGAAGCCGACCATTATATGATAGAGGCTTCATCTCGATTGACGGACGTAGATGATTTGATTGCTCAAAGGCAGTATTTTGTGATTCACGCTCCCCGTCAGAGCGGCAAAACCACATTGTTGCTTGATTTGGCTAATCGCATCAATCACGAAGGCAAGTATTATGCGCTTTATTGCTCGTTGGAGGCGGTGCAGGGTGTTGAAGATTCGAAGGAAGGTATTCCGGCAATAGTAAGACGGATAGAAAATGCGTTGCGATTTTCAAATATACCCAAGGTAAATTTTGCCAAAGATGCTGACTACAGCGATTACACCGGTGTATTGCTAACTGAATTGACGGTTTTGAGTATGTCATTAGACAAACCGTTAGTCATCTTTTTTGACGAAGCAGACTGCTTGAGCGAAGGTACGTTAATTTCTTTCCTTCGACAGTTGCGGAATGGTTACAATACCCGAAGTCAGACACCGTTTGTACATTCGGTAGTTTTGGTGGGTATGCGCAACATTCGCGATTTCAAGGCGAAAATCCGTCCCGACAGCGAAACCTTGGGCAGTGCAAGCCCTTTTAATATTATTACAGAAGCGTTGACATTCAGTAATTTTACAAGAGATGAAATAGCGGAATTGTACGAACAGCATACGACCGAAACCGGGCAAATATTTGAACCTGATGCAGTTGGATTGGTGTATCGGCAAACACAAGGGCAGCCGTGGTTGGTCAACGCCATTGCTCGCGAGGTAATTGTAAAAATGCTTCAGTCCGATTACACCCAACCTGTTACTGCCGAATGGGTGAATAAAGCCATCCAAACCATTATCCTGCGCCGCGACACACACATTGACAGCCTGCTGGAACGGCTCAAAGAAGATCGGGTGCGGCGTGTAATGGAGCCTGTTATCATCGGCGAATTGGTAGAGATCGACAAGTTTTCGGACGATTACAATTATACCAAAGACCTTGGATTGATACGGGAAGCACCTGGCTTGGTGGAACCCGCTAATCCGATTTACGCCGAAGTAATCATCCGTACACTAAGCGCTAATTTCCAAAATGTTTTGAGTGAAAGCCGGTATCCTTACCGGATGCCCCGCTATCTGAAAAACGGACGTATCGATATGAATTTTCTCTTACAGGATTTCCAATCGTTCTGGCGCGAGAACTGCGACATCTGGACAAAACGTTTCGACTATGAAGAAGCGGCTCCTCATTTGGTTTTACAGGCTTTCCTGCAACGGGTGGTCAATGGCGGCGGACAAATCATCCGTGAATTTGCCGCCGGTCGTAACCGCTTGGATTTGTGCGTGGTGTATGAAGGACAAAAATATCCCGTCGAACTGAAACTCCGACGCACAACTAAAACAGAAGAAAACAGCCAGGATCAAATCCTCGATTACATGGACACGCTGGGTGTCAAAGAAGGTTGGTTGGTCATCTTCGACCGCAGAATCGATATGGATTGGGATAGCAAAATCTATCTTAAAACAGAGAAGATTAACGATAAAACACTAACGGTGGTGGGTTGTTAGGGCTAACACACCTATGGAACGCGGATTTACGCGGATTCTTAACCTAATTTCGGATCACCGGCAAAAACATGTGTTGATCACCGGCAAAAACATGTGTTTGTGCGAAAAGGCGCATGGCGCCAACATCCTTGTAGCCGTGTGCGTAAGCGCACGGTATAAGGGCATACACAAATCCAGAGCTGCGTAGCTGCGACATATTGGGAGGCAAGATGGATATGGCGTTTTTAGTAATTCCCGGTCACAAATAGATAAGGTATATCATTATATCAAGAATCAAAAAGAGCATCATAAAAAGCAAACATTCAAAGAAGAATATCTGAATATGTTGAA
>BNWW01000197.1 GCA_025999115.1 Bacteroidia bacterium | reverse complement strand
ATTACGACAACCATCGAAGGAAGTGTAATTTCTGTAACATCTACCCCTTCTCTCAACCAAAACTATGTCCGCACCCGTACTTATCAATCTTCCGACGAAACACAATTTACCGATCAAATCCAATATTATCGACAACTTGTTTAGAGAAGAAACATGGAAAATATATGAAGAACATCCTGTTTATTTGCAAGGAAGCGTTTTAAAAGGCTGCGATTTGGCAATGGCGCATCTGGAAGGCGCAAATTTAGCAGAAACACATTTAGAGGGCATAAGTTTAGATAGCGCATTTTTGGAAAATGCAAATTTAGAACAAGCGCATTTGGAAGGAGCGCATCTGTGTAAAGCGCGTTTAGAGAGTGTAAATTTAAAATGGGCAAATTTAAAGGAAACGGATTTAGGTAATGTTCATTTAGAAAAAGCAAATTTAGAGGGAGCAAATTTAGAGGGGGCCTTTACAATGAAACAAGAAGAATGTTATAAAGCAATACTGGAGTTCGCAGAAAAGAAAAATCTACAAATGGTAACTACTACTCCTGTTTATCGCCTTCTTTATGACAACAATTCCAATAGCAAGATAGCGTATTTAGATGATATAAGTTTCCGAAGAACAATTTTAGAATATTCAAATTTGGAGAGAACATATTTAGAAGGAGCAAATTTATTTTATGCAAATTTAAAGGGTGCAAGACTATGGAGAGCCAATTTGCAAGAAGCAAATTTAGAATATGCCGACTTGGAAGGTGCTAGCCTGAATGAAGGGAATTTAGAAAAAACTGTACTAAAAAATGCCAATCTGAAAGGAACTGATTTAAGTAATGCTAATTTAGAGTTTACTGATTTTTCTGAAGCAATCATAGATGACAAAACAATTTTCTTGGGAACTATTCATGAAGGGAAAACAATAGAAGAAATAAAGAAATATAAACCTTTGGAAAAGAAATCAAAATAGTATGGTAACAAATCAAATAATCAACTACTCCCCCCTCCGGGAAAAACTCACCGCCTACGCCAAGAAAGCCGGTAAAACCGCCACCCGTCCTATACTGCTGCTGTTCTTTGTGCTGAAAAGCCCTGACACACCAAAATCGGACAAGTTACTCATCGTTTCCGCCTTGTCCTATCTGGTTTTGCCTATTGACTTGATTTCCGCCAAGCGTTTGCCTGTAATCGGTTGGATAGACGAAATTGTATCCATCACTTACGCATACAAAAAAGTACGCAAACACATTACGCCCGAAATAGAACGAAAAGTCGAAAGTTTGTTGATGGATTGGTTTCCCGAAGTTGAATATGAGATAATCTAACAAAGACGCTAACTCCGTTGCAAATGGGGTTTTGAAGCGAAAAGACCTGTTAAGTTTTCAAAACTTAACAGGTCTGAAAGATGACCTGCAAAACCTATTATTGCAAAAAAGCGGCTACCGAAAATTCCCGGGAAAAAGGCTAAATCTTTTTTTGAAGGTGCTATTTCCGGTATTGCCACATTTAACATTCCGTTAGGAATGTATCGCTCGGTAGAAATGCATTGAAACCACCCCCTCTCTGCAATCCGTAGGATTGCAACCATCTGTTATGTAAACGGTTGCATTCCTGCGGAATGCAAGAGGGACAAGGATATTATCAATTTCTACCGAGCGATGCATGCATAATTCGGCTCAAGCCCACCCACCGCAACCGGAAAAATCCTGCTGAAAATCTTGCTGAAAAATGGATTAAAAAAGGTGTCATTTCGGCAGACCCACCCAGATTTAGGATAAAAAGGATGATTTCATGTCCCAAAAAGGCGGGCGGCTTACAGATTCTGGAGCATGCCCACCCACCAATGGAGGAAAAAGCATCCGATGGTCTGCGAAAAAAGGGAGGACGAAAAATCCGGGGCGCGGCGGCAACCGGTTTCGGACTATACCCACCCACTTTTTCACTTGTAAGCAATCGATAATAAGACAGATAGAAGTTTGATTGTTTACGCCGGAGAGGTTTTCCAAATTCGGATCATATCCACCCTTAAATCCGCAATTAAGCGATTAGATATATTAGCAAAGCGTTGTAAATAAAATACTTAAAACGCTTTGCTGTTTGAAAAATTATCACTAAATTTAGTGCTCCCAACAAAAAAATAAAGTGGTTTT
>BNWW01000196.1 GCA_025999115.1 Bacteroidia bacterium | reverse complement strand
CATTTTTTCTTCGGCTTTCAACGAATCGTGAAAAACGATAATAGAGCCGTTGCGCGTATATTTTTTTACGTTAAACAAAACTTGTTCCACCGTTTGTAAACGACTGTAATCGCGTGTTACGACATCCCACATAATAATCCGGAATTTTTTTCGCAGGCGGAAGAACTGCGGCAAACGCAAATGGCCGTGCGGCGGACGGAACAGGGAACTTTGAATCAGTTTATCAGCTTTCGCCACATCATTCAGATAGGTTTTTGTGCGCACTTTCCAACCTTGCAAATGATGAAAAGTATGATTTCCGGTCAGATGCCCGCGATCTTTTATCATTTGATAAACTTCGGGATGTTTTCGCACATTATCGGCCACGCAAAAAAAGGCGGCGCGGATGTGATATTGATCCAATAAATCCAATACCCAAGGAGTTACCTCGGGTATGGGGCCGTCGTCGAACGTGAGATAAACGACTTTTTGGTGCGTGTTAAATCGCCAATGTGCGCCGGGAAAAAGCGCTCGATACAAAAAAGGTGGGCGTTCAATCAGCATATCTCTTTATCGGTTAAATCCTCCTTTCCGTTGTTGTCCGGTAACTGTTTGATAGCGTTGCAAATAATCGGAATATTTTTGCGAATAGCGATTGAATTTTTCGGTATCGTTTTCGGCAAAATAATACAGAACCGATTGCATGAAAAGCATATCCCGTTGAATATCCGTGATTACGGAAGCATATTGATTCCGGTTCAACCGGTTGTACCAATTCAAATTACGCATCGAAATATCGGCCAATTCGGAGTAGAGTTTGTTGGCTTTTTCTTCTTTGCCCATCCGGTGGTAAGCGTCGGCCAGTTCACCGGTGGAATAAAAATCGTAAGGTACATTGTAAGAAGGAATTACCTGCAAACATCTGTCGGCGGCTTTTTCGGCGCGTTCCATATCGCCCCGATCGACTAAGCGTTGCGTCAACTGACTGAAAATGATTCGGAAAGTGCGTGTCATCCGCATACAATTTTCATCCAAATACAAGCCGGGTTGTTCGAGATTGCCCCATTTATATTTGTTCATTACATTGTCGTAAAGAATATCGGTATCGACGGCTTGGTATTTGGCGGCTTCATACGGCATGACACGATAAGCTGCGCCGTCTTGCCGGAAGTAGGACTCCAAACGCATATATTGATCCGAACCGACGGTAATGGCGAAATAAATCGGACGTTTCCATTCGGCGTTGTTTTTCAACATATCCAGAATCATCATTTCGTTTTTCACGATGTAGCGTTTGGCGGCGGCAGTCGGTTCGCCTTTTTCGTTGGGTTTATCGCTGAAATCGACCAAAAGATGCGGCGGAATCCAATCGGCGTTTTCCGGTTTCACCAAGCCTGAAGCTAAAACCGCCTCTTTATCAATCGGAACGACGATTTTTTGTGTCGGAACATTATCGACTTCCACATCGTATTGCGGAATCTGTTTGTCGCGCCGGTCGTCGGATTTAATCCGGTTGAGGACCTTATCCACCGGCCACGGGAAATGTTCGATATCTAAAACATAAGCCATATCGTGTTTGCCTTGCACGTATTCGTATTTTTTCCAGTCGATCGGAAGCGGTTCCGATTCGTAGGCTTGCCGTTTCATCTGGTCGATATACCAATCGGTTTGCAGGTAAGAAAGGTTGCACACACGCACGTCGGTACGGTATCCTTCCACTTCTTGCGCGTACCAGAGCGGGAAAGTATCATTGTCGCCGTTGGTGAAAATGATGGCGTTGGGTTCGCAAGTCGTCAGGTAATTCATACCGAAATCGCGCGCCACGAAACGTCCCGACCGGTCGTGGTCGTCCCACGTTTGCGACGCCATTTGTAACGGAATCAGCAAAGCGATGGCAACGCCGGCGATAGAAGCCGTAGTTTCGTTGAGTTTCAATTTTTTCAATCCGTTGATGAGGGAAACCGTTCCGATGCCAATCCAAATACAGAAAGCGTAAAACGAACCGGCGTAGGCATAATCCCGTTCACGCGGCTGGAATGGCGTTTGATTCAGATAAACCACAATGGCCAAACCGGTCATGAAAAAGAGAAGGAAAGTAACCCAGAATTGTTGCGTACCTTTTTTTCCGGCATATACTTGGAAGAAAATTCCCAATATACCTAATATTAAAGGTAACATG
>BNWW01000195.1 GCA_025999115.1 Bacteroidia bacterium | reverse complement strand
AATATTATGACCTCGAATTTCAAATTCGTTATGCGCACTATTACCTTGTAATACGCCAACAAGATTACTGCCTGTGCCAACATAATATACATCCTTTGTATCAGTTGTTTGACTAATACGTTCATACTTAATACTTGAAAATACCAATTGGGTAAATTTGATTTCTCGCGACATAGCCCATTCACAGGCAGCTTCTGTGAGCATTTCCGGAGGAAGCGACAAAACCACTTTTTATGCTTCTTATGGATACGACAATCAACAGGGTTATTTGATAAAAAGTAATTATACCCAAAATACATTACGTGCTAAATTCGGACACAAAATAAATGACATGTTCAAACTGAATATGAATATATCGGGAGCAATAAGTAAACAGGATGTATTGGAAGAAGAAAGTACAAGTCTGAAAGTGTTGCGCACGGCACGTGAAGAACAACCGTGGTATTCGCCTTATTTGGAAGACGGTACGTCCTACAAAGTAAACGGCACCATGATTTTACGCCATAATCCGCTAATGCTTATCAATGAGGAAGATTGGGTACAACGAAAAAATCAACTCTCAGGAGTTTTCAGTTTAGATATAACGCCTTTTAAGGGATTCAAATACACACCGTCTGTAAGCATTTACGGCATCTTTGATAACGAATCGAAAAAACTTTCCGACCGCCACGATGCCCGGAAAAACAATGACGGATGGTCTGCCCTCAGTCAGCAAAAAGACGTAAGTGTCCGCTATGTAATTGACAATATCTTTTCCTATACTTACGATTGGAATAAATTAATGGCATCAGCCATGTTGGGACATTCCTTTGAACATTACGAATATGAACAATTCGGCGCAAGAAGTGAAAATTATGCGAATGGCGCGTATCCATCTTCCAGTTTTAACGTAATCAATGCCGGAGCCAACATTTATGCCGGTAGTATAAATTATACCGGATATGCCTTGGAATCCTATTTCGGACGGCTTGCCTTGAATTGGGACAATCGCTATATATTCAATACAACGATGCGTAGAGATGGTTCTTCCCGATTTTTCAAAAAGACAAGATATGGCAATTTCCCGTCGGCATCTTTTGCATGGCGTATTTCCAACGAAGATTTTTACAATCTTAATGACTATATCAACGATTGGAAATTTCGGGTCAGTTGGGGTATGACCGGAAGTATGGCAGGTGTAGGTAATTTTGCCGCCTTGTCATTAGTCGGTTCCGGTGGTAATTCTTACAATGGTGCGGCGGGATTTCAAATTTCGCAAGATGCTCAAAATCTGAAATGGGAAAAATCAAATCAATATAATATAGGAACAGATGTCGAACTCCTCAATTCAAGGATTGTCTTGAATATAGACGCATTTTATCAAAAGACCAGCGATTTATTATACAATAAACCGGTTTATGCCACTACCGGAAATACAGTTATCCAATCGAACATCGGAACGATTGAAAATAAAGGCTTGGAATTTGGAATTAACGGAAAAATCTTAACCGGCGATTTCAAATGGGATTTAGGCGGAAACATCTCGTATGTAAAAAATAAATTATTATCCTTGATTGATGGCGTTGACCAATATATCGTACCCAGCAGCGGCAGTAATCTGTTGGGTGGTGCGATGCACATCTTAAAAAACGGCGAGCCGGTTAGTTCGTACTATATGTTGAAAATGAACGGAATATATCAATATGATGAAGACGTTCCCGCCAAACTGTATGCCAAAGGAGTGAGAGCCGGCGATGTGATGTATGATGATTTCAATAAAGATGGCGACATTTCGGATGCCGACCGGCAAATTATTGGCAAAGCAACGCCTGATTTTGTGGGCGGTATTACCTCTACTATGAATTACAAAGGATTTGATTTTTCTATTTTTTCTCAATATTCCATAGGCGGGAAAATCGTTTCGGCATGGAAAGGGATAAACGGTGTGGAAGGAACCGACCATCTCGGACTTGCCTACGCATCGGTGAAAGTTCCGGATAAAAGCGAATCGGTAGAGCAATTTTTCAATGTCAGCAAAGAGGTTGCCACCCATTATTGGCAAGGTCCCGGAAGCAGTAATACCGTTCCTCGTCCTGTTCGTTTGGGCGTACATACCGGATACAGCTACGATTACAATGTATTGACATCCACCCGATATTTGGAAGATGCTTCTTATTTTAAAA
>BNWW01000194.1 GCA_025999115.1 Bacteroidia bacterium | reverse complement strand
TAAATATAGTTTCCGGTTATCCAACAATCGAATGTTATCTTTAATCATAGGTTCTTCGCATCGTATTTGTGTATGACCTATAATCTGAATAATATCATCATTGAAGTGTTCCGATTCATTGAAATGTTCCCTTACATCTGCCCACAAGGGACTTCCACTGCTATGATGCCCACCTCTGAAATGTGAAATTTCATAAAATACTTCTTTGTTTTGAATAAATAAACGATTGATTTGTTCTTCTAAGCTATTTCCTAACAACTGTAATTCATCAATATGTAAATCATACCAATCTTTGGTAATTCCTGCGTGCATAAACAAGTAGTTATCAATTTGTTTACAGACTTGAAATAAGCCACTTGTAACCTTATCCGTCAAAATTTCATGATATCGGTCGTAATACACCTTCGAAAAGCGGCTTCCATAAAATTTTTTATTGTAATAATGCAGTTCATGATTTCCTATCAACAGCGTAACCCTATTTGGATTTTGCTTTTTAAATTCAACAATTCGCAGTAAGTTCAAATAAGCATCTTCCTGTGTAAATCCCTCTTGTGGGTAAGGATCGGTGTAATCGCCGAGAAATATCACCTCGCCTTTGTAATCTAATGCGGGGTTCCAAAAATTTCTGCCGTGTATGTCGGGGACAATTAAAATTTCGTTCATTGCAAGAAAACTATTAATAAATTCGTTATTTATTCTCCTTTTAAGTATTTTTCAATAATTTCAGAACGAAAATCTTTCAAAGGCGTTCCATGCCAACTGCCTATTTCCCACAGAAATATTTAAGCGAAGCCAACCAACAGTAGCTTCCGTAAATTCTACTTTTAGTTTTTCTTTTTTATAGTCTATAATCATTATATTCATTTGGACGCAAAGTTACAATTTTTTTGAATACGCTGATTACTTACCTATTTCTTTATCATTTTATTGATTCGATACAACAAAAATATACAAATAACACTTATAAAGGCAACAACATATCCTACATGATCGAAATGCATAAGAGCCGTTGATTCGTTGTGTTGCACAATAATAAGTCCGGCCACTATCGTTCCCAGCCCGTTCGCCAGAAGCTGTAGCGATTCGCCAAGACTCATATAACTGCCCCGGTCGCCCTGCGAAGGTATTGCCGTGATAAGCGCCATTCCCGACACGCTGCCGCTCGAAATCCCCACAAACATCAATATATTGATCATTATTACCGCCCAAAACGGAATGGGGGTGAGGTGTGAAAAAATAACAGTCATCACAATCGACAGGAGCGAACCTATTACAAACAACTTGTATTTATCCATTTTGTCGCTCAATTTGCCAATTAATGGCATAGCTATAATGGTGGCAATGCCTGTAAAGATATAAACCAAAGGCAGTTGTTCCGGTGTAACTCCCACATTATTAATTAAAAAAGTGGCACTGAACGGCATAATCATAGCACCGCCGGTAGCAACGAAAGTCAGGAACACAAAACCTGTCAAATACGATTTGGTAGAGAAAACGCGCCACAATCGTTGAAGCATATTTTCAGACGTTTGCAGTTTTTTATGTTCGATTATCGGACGGAATTTGGTAACAATTGCGATCCAGATGATACCGGCTAATGCCACAACCGAGAAGAACGTGGCGTTCCAACCCCAACGATTGGCAATCAAAATTCCTGCGGGAATGCCCAAAACCTGACTGACAGAAAACGCCATTTGCACATATCCCATTACCCGTCCGCGTTGGTTCAGGGAAAATAAGTCGCTCACAATCGCCATGGTAATCGAGGCAATTACGCCGCCAAACAATCCTGTTACGCTTCGCGCCACGATGAGCATCCGGTAATTGTGTGAAAATCCGCACAGTAGCGTACCCAGAATAAAGCCCGTGTAAAAGAAAAGCAAGAGTTTTCTGCGGTCGAACTTATCGGCGATAGTCGAAACCAATACGCCCATAATGCCCGCGCCAAAAGCGTAGCACGACACCAGCAATCCAAACTGCACCGTGTCTATTGATAGACCTTTCATCAGTATATCGCCCAAAGGCATGATAATCTGAAAGTCCATTATGATCGTAAATTGCAGCAATGCAAGCACAGCCACTACAAAAATTTGATATTTGGTAAATGTCATTACCGGATTTATTGTTTTCATTTTTTAATGATTTATTTATTTGTTTGATAGTGCAAAGG
>BNWW01000193.1 GCA_025999115.1 Bacteroidia bacterium | reverse complement strand
CGTTGGATAATATGATTGTGTGTATCGGTATGCTGATGCTTCTTTAAATTTATTCCATTCTTTTCTATCAGAGTATCCAAATTTATAAAATTGCCACGAATGAATAAATTCATGATTTAACGATAACATCAAATGGGATGTGGTTTTATGAGTAGACATATAAATAAATGAAGTTCTCCGCCACCCCCGATCGGCGTAGGTTGAAAGTGCGTAGAAAGCAGTTCGGCAAAGGCTCCGCCTTTGTCGTGCTAAAAGCATGTCTCCTGACATGCTACAAAGCAAAGCTTTGTCAATTATCCTGCTATCGTTTCCTTCCATTGTCCCGAAAAATTGAACAAATATACTGTTTCTTTCTTAAAATAAATAGCTATTTTGCAGAAGTTTACGACAAAACTTCGTTTTGTTGCAAGTCGGAGACCTGCTATTAACCGGACGAAGTCTGGAGACTTCGCCCAACACCTTAGCTACATTGAACATCACTCTACGATGAACAGAGGGCCAACTTTTTAAACGACGAAGACCTGAGCCTTATCCGAATGCATTCGCTTAATTTTCAATAGCCTATGGCGAACAAAGCCGTTTTCAATACATTGACCAACGATTTGGTAACGATATGCGTACAATACGGATGGATGGAAGCCGAAAACGTCATTTTCCCCTATTTGGTAGAATCGGGACGATTGGAAGACTCGCACGGCCGTTTGCATCTCATCCATGCCTTGTCGAAAATCAAACCGGGCGATAAAGCGCCGGCGATACAGGGCGAACAAAATCCGGTAAATACTTTACTCATTTTTTACGAATCGGGATGCAGCAATTGCCAAAAACAGTTGGAAGAATTGAAAAAGCACTATGCCGCCATTCAAAAGCAAGGCATCCGGGTCATTTCGATTTCGGCCGACAGCAACGAAGCGGTATTCAAATATCATTCCCAAAATTTCCCTTGGCCGGATCAACATTGTGATTTTCAAGGATTTGAAGGCGATATTTTCAAGACTTACGGGGTAGTCGCTACGCCGACAATTTATGTAATTGATAAAAAAGGGCAGATTGAGGGGCGATATGCTGCTTTGGCGGAAACAGGCTTAATCAAGTAAGCCTTTCACTTTTCATCCAACAAAGCCACAATTTGCGACGATAACTTATTCCTCAAATCATTGTCGATTTCAACTTCGACAAACACTCGTGTTTTTTTATTTTCTGCCGGCAAATCCGAAGCGGGAACAGGCAATCCACGCTGTTCAAGCACTTCTTTTATCTTTTGTCCCATTTCCATAAATCGTATAAAATTATATTGGATAAAGGTATCTAATATAATTTGATTCCCGAAAAACAGCAATTTGAAATAATTTTACATAAGTATGTGCTAAAAATTAATTTATAAATGGCACGCTTTAATTCAGAGGGTATCTCGGTATTGCACACCAAATCGGGTAGAGGAAGAAAACCGATCATAGTAGCATCAGAAGACAGGGAACAAATTCCGGCAGCCATCAAATCCAACCGCCAACGCTTGCAAACTGCGAAAGCAGAATGGGAAGCCCAAAGTGGCAAAAAAGTTAGCAGGATCAATAGAAAATGTATCGAAAGAAGTGGTTCGGACAATGCTATAGGCAATATTCGCAGTCAGGTAACGATAAACAATAATTTTCCGGAAAATATTGTCGAAACAATTATGAAAAATCAAGAACAAATTGCTCAATTAATTGAGTTGCAAAATCGGTTGATTGAAAATTTGCTGGCTAAAAATTAAAGAAAGATTCGGAATTACAAGATTCCAATCAATAATTTTTCAATAGCCGCCACCGTTTCACGTCGCGAACAAGTAAACCGATTCACCATCACGGTAAACGACTCTATTTGTTTGCCGTGAATATAATATCCGGCATAACATTGAATACCCATAATGCTACCGCTTTTCATTAATATTTTTCCGGGCAAACGATTGTTTTTCAACACATTGCGAACAGTTCCTTCTTTCCCGGCTTGCGGAAGTGAAGCAAGAAAAGCTTCTTTGTAGCGACTTTCGGTTTGCATATAATGTAAAATCCGGCACATCAAACCGGGCGAAACCGCATTCACGGGCGATAATCCGCTGCCGTCGAACATAAACAAACTCTGGGTATCCAAATGGCGCTGTTTCCAATAATTTTTGATGGTTTCGATACCGGCTTGCA
>BNWW01000192.1 GCA_025999115.1 Bacteroidia bacterium | reverse complement strand
GGTTTTAGCACCAAAAAACGAATGTTTTAACATATACACCAGCCCACAGAACGTATAATGCATATTTAACTTGGATATTTTTGATCTTTTAACACTTCGATAAAGGGGAGGCTGCAATGTGGGTTAAGAGGGACAGCACAAATCAGCAAATACAGCAAGACAGGTTATTGGACAGCGGGCGATATTGTTATCAATGATATTCAGGGTAATCAGCGTTTTGAAGGCAGAAACGACTGTGTTTGGAATATATATATCAATAATCCGCTCGAAGATTTGGAAGGCCCAAAATATGTTCCGGGTACTTTGAATTATCAACTTACAGACACGATTATTGATGGACATAATGCCAAAAATCTGCAAGTTACATATCAACTAACAGATAACATAGGAATAGCCAAGCAATATTGTGCAATACACAGAGATGGCGCAGCACATTCAACAGAAGCGTATGGAACTTACAATCCTGAAACTCAAACAGCAACCATTGATTTGTTTATTTCCGAGTATCAACCTTCGGGCTATTATTGGGTAGTCAGTGTGATTATTGCAGATTCTGCGGGAAATGGACAATATACTTATTTTACCGATTCGCGGATCACCGGCAAAAACATGTGTTTGTGCGAAAAGGCGCATAGCGCCAACATCTTTGTAGCCGTGTGCGTAAGCGCACGGTAATAAGGGCATACACAAATCCAGAGCTGCGTAGCTGCGACATATTTTGCGATATTATAATATTGCCATCCTGACCACACGCATATATTAGTCGGTTTACATCCATCTATTTCCGTATCGGAATTAGTAAATAAAATCAAAGCAAATTCATCTCGATTCTATCATAAAAATTTAGAAAGCAATCATTTCTTTGCATGGCAAGATGGTTATGGAATATCTGAATATGTTGAAAAAAGCAAAGATTGAATACGACCCCAAATATTTGTTTGAATTCTTCGAATAAAAGTGGCGCAGCTACGCTGCTATGGGTTTGTGTATGCCCTTATTACCGTGCGCTTACGCACACGGCTACAAAGATGTTGGCGCTATGCGCCTTTCATAAACACATGGTTTTGCTGCTGATCCCGATTCGCCATTAGACCAGCCCATTCAAAAAATTTATATCGAAACGTCTAATGGCGACACAACCGCCCCAGAGGTAGATTTGAACAGAATAACAGTGTATGCGGAGCCAACACACCCCGAAGCCCCTGACGGCGAAACTTTGGTAACAATAAACTATTATGCGCGGGATGATAAATCGGGTTTGGGATTGGTTGGCTACATTTTGCGCGACCCGCAGGGAATTGCTCATACAAATTTTCATTATCACAGAAATTTTTATACGCAATATTTTGACGGCGACCCCACTGTTTGGGAAAAATACACAATAAATTGCATTTTACCACAAGGCTCGGCACCCGGAATTTGGGGACTTGCAGAATTATCCGTATTGGATAAAGTACAAAATAGCAGAGGCTATAATTTTGTCGAAACCCTGATTTTTGAGCCGGATAATTCAACTACCGATTATGTCCTTTTCTCTGAATTAGAGAATAATATCATCAGTCTGGAAATTGCATCGGAAACAGATAGCCATTTTTGTTTCACTTACCGCATTATCAATGAAGAAACAGGCGAAGAAATCAGCGGCGAAATAACCGGCGGGCAATCGCAGCAAAGTTCGTCAATCAGTCGTGCGCCTCGTTCTGTCAATTCGCAAGTTACGTCTGTTGATGTTTCAAGTTTGCCCGATGGAAAATTGATTATCATTGTACAAATCAAAAATTCTGAAGGCGAAATTATTGGAGTACGTTCGGGATCGTTAATTAAAAAAACACCAACGGAAATTTCAGTTGTCAAAAATGATGATTTGCAGATTTATCCTAACCCGGTCAAAGATAAATTAATAATCAACAGTAAACAATTAACAATTCAGGAAGTGAAAATCGTTGATGTTTCCGGACTAACTGTTTATCATTCATCGTTTTTAGTTGATCATTCAATAGATGTTTCTGCATTACCGTCAGGCGTTTATTTAGTAAAAATTGTGTGCGACGGGAAAACGTATATTCAGAAAATTGTTAACCCACATTGCGTATCAACCGCTGCTAACCGACTGATTTTCAGCAGTCATACTTTCCGGAGGTCTCTCCGGGTGCCACACAAATTTTCTTCTTTTGCAAGGCATTGCATTTATCTTTAGCGCCT
>BNWW01000191.1 GCA_025999115.1 Bacteroidia bacterium | reverse complement strand
CAAATGTACGCGGGCATATTGATGTTTCGCTTCTGCATTGAAGCAGGGATGTTTTGAAATGTCTGTCATAAATTACATATATTTATATCCAATGGATGATTTGCGTTGTTTCTCTTCCAATAAAGTATTGACTATCTGCTCAAAGAGCATGGTCGTGCTTTCGTATCCCAACAGACGATTGTGTTGCGCTCCGATGCGGTCGTGAATAGGAAATCCGGCGCGAACAATCGGAATATCCAATTTACGGGCAAGATAATAGCCTTTGCTGTTGCCGATGAATAAATCGGGATGCAAGTCGCGGTTGCGGATAGTTTCTTCCATCGCTTCAAAAGTCATCCCCTGACCAACTGCTATTTCATCGGAATATAAATCCCCAAGCGCTTCTTTCAACGTTTCTTCTAATTTACCGCTTTCGCCGCCAGTGGCGCACAAAACCGGTATGATTCCTACTTCGGCAGCGAAAGCCGCCAAACCTACTACCAAGTCCTCTTCGCCATAGATAACCGCCCTTTTCATTGACACATATTTATGTCCGTCAAAATACAAATCGACCAATCGTCCCCGTTGTTTTTGGTATTTTTCCGGAATTGCTTGACCGGAAAGAACGGACAGTCGGGCAAAAAACTTATCCGATTCCCGGATGCCAATCGGCAACCCTGTCCGGAAGTTTTCCACGCCGAAAGTGTCTTGCAGATATTCGCCTGCCGATTGCGTCAGCGTATTCAAAATGGTTCCCAATTCGAGGGAAGAGACAGCCCACAGACTGTTTTCGATGGCTTCGATGCTTGTTCCTCCTTCGGGAATGCGTTGATAGCTATCCCAAGAAGTACCGTCGAGCGTGTCGGAATAGTCGGGGAATATCATTGCCTTTATGGAAAAATCGGCCACTATTTCTTTCAAATGGCGAATGTCTTCGGGTGAAATCAAGTTGCAGAATAAATTCAGTTGGTGGAGTGAAAAAGGATTGCTTGTCGTCTTTTTCTTTGCCAAGGCTTTGACGGTTGCAAATACCGCTTCATGAAAGCCTTCGTAATGCGTACCTTGATAACTGGGCGTGGAGGCAAAAACCATTTCCGGTAGAGACGAGTCATGTCCCGTCTCTACGGTATGTGTCGCCTGATATTCATAAATTAGCCGTTGCACATCTTCGCCGATTGTTTCCGCCAAACAAGTGCTGGCAATTGCAATTACTTTCGGATGGTATTGGCTGATAATATTGTCTATACCTGTATTGAAATTCTTGTTACCGCCGAAAATAGTAGTTTCTTCGCTGAAATTGGAAGAAGCAATATCCATCGTTTCCCGAAAATGACTAATTAAATACCGGCGGATATAAGTGGCGCAACCTTGCGAGCCATGCAGCATCGGTAAAGCGCCTTCAATGCCTTTGAACGCGATACAGGCGCCCAAAGGGGCGCATTGTTTACACGCATTGCAAGAAGAAGCAGCTTCTTTGAGGATGGATTCTTTTGTTGTGTTCATAAGGCAAACCTCCATACAGGGCTACATACGGTTTCATACACTTCTTTTGCAAAATTGAGCATTCCCTCATAACCGGCTAATGCCAATTTGCGTTCGTGGTTGTGGTCGCAAAAGCCAATGCCCAACTTATAAGCAATGGGACGTTCTTTTACGCCGCCAATAAATAAATCGGCTCCGGTTTGTTTCACAAACTCCGACAGTTCTACCGGATTGGAGTCATCTACCAAGATGCAACCGTCATCACAGATGGTTTTCAGCAGTTTGTAATCTTCCGTATTGCCGGTTTGCGTACCTGCGATTACGGTTTGCACGCCTATCAATCGCAAGGCTTTCACTAAAGAAATGGCTTTGAAAGCGCCTCCCACATAGATAGCGGCTTTCTTGCCTTGCAAGGCTTTGCGATAAGGCTCCAAAGCAGGAAGCAGGGTTTTCAATTCGTCTTTGACTAAATCGCGGGCATTGTCCATCAATTCTTCTTTTCCAAAAAATTTGGCTACTTCATACAAAGCATCCGACATGTCTTCTATTCCGAAATACGACACTTTCATAAACGGAATGCCGTATTGTTCTTTCATCGTTTTCGCAAGATGGAGCATGGAGCCGGAACATTGTACCACATTCAAAGCCGCCCGATGGGCATTTTGAATATCATTCACCCGTCCGTCGCCTGTAATGGAGGCTAATATTTCTATGCCTATTTTCTTGTAATAACCGGCTAATATCCACAATTCGCCCGCCAAATTAAAATCACCCAAAATATTGATGCTTACCGGA
>BNWW01000190.1 GCA_025999115.1 Bacteroidia bacterium | reverse complement strand
CTTTTTATATCTGCAAAATCTTCGACAGAAAAGAGGTCGTCAAAACCGGGCGAATTTTCTTCCCAATCAAGTTCGTAGGTACTTTTCCTGTGATAATCATATTGTTCTTCCTGCGGATTTTCAAACTTTGACTGCCGTTCTGCTTCTTCTATCATTTTGCCCATTTCTTCCCAATCTTGCGTTGTGGGTTGATAAGCGTGTATTTGGCGTCTTGTTTGAATGGTATTATCCCAATACAATTCCCTGTTCAGCCGTTTATCAAAATCTGCGGATAACATTTTATGTAAATCGGCAGCCATTCCCTGAACTCCGCCCTCGTGAATGAAAACCATTGCGGGCTTGCCGTAAGGGTCGGTATCCATATATCCTTTTGTATGAACTACCCTTTTGAAATCTTGAAAACAGTTGTTAATCGTTTGTCCGTTGGTTAAAGCCCGACTTTTTATAAAAGCGATTTCTTCCAGTGCTAATCTCGGTTTGTTACTGTTCTTTTGCAGAATGATTAAGTCGCTGCCGACTTCCGTTCCTGCATGGTCGGTAAACAGATTGTTGGGCAAACGTATAGCCGAAATAAGACTTGCATTTTCCATTAACCGGTGGCGGATTGGCTCGTTGGCGGGACTGTCCATTACGCCCTGCGAAGTAATAAAAGCCTGTATGCCGCCCTCACGCAGCACATCCAGCCCTTTCATAAAGAAATAGTTGTGAATTGTCCGGCTTGCCTGCCGCAGTGTGGGGTCTTTGCTGTTGGAAAAAGCGGTGTCGAAAACCGAAACATCGCCAAAGGGAATGTTTGACGAAACAATGTCGAATTGATTATCGGGGCGGTTTTCGATTTCTTCAAAGCCGCGAATATGTACTTTGTCTTCGGGTTGCAAATGCGAAAGGATTTTGCCTGTCAGTAAATCCTTTTCAAAACAGACGGTTTCCATTGTCGGAAAAGAAGTTTTGAAATTTTGGGCAAATGCACCGTTACCAGCCGAAGGGTCAAGAAAACGCGCGGGAGTTACGCCGTTTTCGTTCAGGGTGTCGGAAATGGTTTTGATAATTTCGGGCGGGGTATAAAACGCTGTCAGTACAGAATTTTTCAGGCTGCCATAGTAACGTTTATACTCCTGTTCGTCCTTGCTGTTTTCGCGGATTACGCGGTGCAAGTCCGCAACCATCGGGAACATATCCATTTCCGATTTTGTCCAATACGCTTTATCCAATTCGTTTTGCGCGGGATTGAGAACGCATTTTATCCCGCCAAAGCCGCTGTATTGCTGCAATAGGACACGTTCTGCATCGGTGGCGTTGCGCTTTTCACTGTCAAGCGTAAAGGCAATTTTAATCGCCTCAATATTGGTCTGCAAATGTGCTTTCTTATTGTAACTCATTGCTTTCAAGGTATAGGGCGATTGCGCCGGTTAATTCGGTATAAAGCAGCTCATATTCGGGCGAATACGCAAAATCGTCTGTGAGAGTATGTAGGGCGAAAACATCTTCACATTCGGGCAACAGGCGAATGGCTAAATCTCTGGCTTCATCTTCGGGAATTTTATTTGAAAACTCGTCCCAAAGGATATTTTTCAGCGTGTCTTGCTTGGAAAAATGCAGTTTGCCAAACAGCGTTTCATTTGCCCAATGTTCGGCTTCAAGGGGGTTGCCGCCGTTTTTCATTATATCTTCGTAAATATCCAGTGCGGCTTGGGTGCGGGCGTTGATAAATTTTTCGTCCGCAACCAATTCGGGGTGGCTTTCACGCAAAAAAGCCACAAGCGAGAGGCGGAAATAGGACATATCCGCCGGATAATCTTTTCTGTTCATACGTTTAAAATTTAGAATGAACGCAAAGTTTGTAATAAAAGGATTGGCATTAGCAAAGGCGCTCGTGGAACTGCACGAGGGCGAAATCGCAGCCGGCAGCGACGAAACCACCGGCATTACCACCTTTACTGTCGTCATTCCTTTCTCACAAAACAGGACAGAAACTCCGTACAGCGAAGTAGAGGCGCAATTAATCGCGCCCCTGCATACCAATTTTCAAAACGGAGAAACGGCGGATTTTGAAGATTATGACTCGGAATCAACTGATGAAAACGAAAATACCGGCGACCGCGAAACGGTGCTTGTTATTGATGACAATCCCGATATACGCGCCTACATTAAAACGGTTTTGCAAAACAGTTATACCATTCTGGAAGCCGAAGACGGCACGGATGGTTTCAGACAAGCCATGCGCTATATCCCCGACATTATCGTGAGCGACATCATGATGCC
>BNWW01000189.1 GCA_025999115.1 Bacteroidia bacterium | reverse complement strand
TCTTTCAACTTTTCTAATGCCTCATACCGACTGGCGGCAAGGGACAGATATTCTTCTTTTGTCATAATATTGAGTGATTTGATGATGACAAAGGTAGTTCGTTTTTGCGACAATTTGAAATGCACCCATTTGAACTTTCAACTTCAGATACAAAAATTAGAGCAGTATCTTTAATATCGCCAGAACTATGGCTAAATGACCCACACCAAAGGAGATTTTTTGAGTTTAATGTAAAAGCGAAAAAAAATGGAGCGAAAATACAGAGATTGTTTATAGCAACAGATGAACAAATTGATAACCATTGGACAATAATTCAAGAGCAAATCAAAAACGGATTCGAAATAAAAACAATTCACCCGCGCATTTTTTCCGACTATATTAAATTGGACGACTCAATAATGTTTGAGACACCTAACGAGAAATGTTGTTACAAAACAACTCAATTTTATGATAATCCCTATAAATTGAAAGGAGCCAGACTTCAATTAAATAAATCAATATGCAAAGAACAAATAGATGCTTTTGACAATGTATGGAAAGTTGCAAAAATCCCCGAATATATAAAACTTCCAACGACAAAACACAATCAAGCCCCTGGATTAAAAATGAAATCATATAAAACGGACTGCGAGGTTGTAAGTTGTGAAGAGGCGGCAACTGCGAGAAAAGTCCCTTTAGGAAACGAACTAAAAACATTAATACTTCAAACTCCAAGTGGATTGGTCGCGGTTCATTTGCCAGCAGATGGCGAACTCAATTTGAGAGCAATAAAAAACACTCTTTATATTAAAGATGTAAAAATTGCCGCTCCTGAAGATATCGCTAAAATTGGACTTGTTTCAGGAACAGTTAGTGCAGTTCTTGAACCTGTTTGGAGTATGCCTCATTTAATATCAAAAAGAGCTTTATCTAAAAGTTATGTCACAACAAATAATAAAACTAAAATAGGCTATTTCAAGTTTGACCCTATTGTTTTATTAGATGCAACTTCAAGCATTGTTGGAAATTTTGAACGTTTAGAAAATGAATATTATGCTCGAAACACAAAACATAGAAAATTTATTAAAAGAATGGCGCAATGCACAGCCCTTGAATGCCACACTTCAACGGCGTTTCGACCAAGCGTTTATGGTAGATTTCAACTTCAATTCAAACCACTTGGAAGGGAACACGCTTACTTATGGGCAAACAAAATTATTACTGCTTTTTGGTAAAATAAAAGGCGAGGCATTGTTTCGCGATTGCGAAGAGATGAAAGCGCACAATGTTGGACTTGAAATGATGAAAGTTGAGGCATTAGACAAAGAGCGACCGTTGTCGGAAAATTTTATTCGCGAATTGAACCGTACCATTCTTGCGGGCGACTATTACAAAGTAAGCAACGATGGTAGTTATCGTTATAAAATTCATACGGGAGTTTATAAAACTCGTCCCAATTCTGTAATCACGCCAGCCGGCGAAATGTTTGATTATGCCTCGCCCGAAGAAACGCCCTCGCTTATGGGGGATTTAGTAAAATGGTACAACACAGAAGAACAGAAAGCGACTTTGTCGCCCGTAAAATTGGCTGCACTGTTTCATTATCGTTACATTCGCATTCACCCTTTTGAAGACGGCAATGGCAGAATTGCCCGACTACTTGTAAATTACATTCTTTTGCGACACAATTACCCAATGGTAGTAATACCAACAGCCGACCACAAAAACTATCTAAATGCGTTAAGTCTATGCGATGAAAATACAGGCAGAGAACCTTATAATGGCGCAAATGCTACACTTGAACATATAAAACCATTTTACGATTATATTTATGCTTTTGTTGTTAAAAAATTAGATTTCTCTGTACAAATGATAAAAGGTTTGATTTCTGATATTTCCGAAACAGACGAGGAACAACAGAAACAATCCATAGCAAGCGACAATGTCAGTGTAAATGTCAGTGTAAAAGATAATACAAATGTCAGTGCAAAAGATAAAATTATTGATATGATAGCCCAAATGCCTACGATTACAGTTAAAGAATTGGCAAAAATTTTGTCTGTAACGGAAAGAACAATATACCGACAAATCGAAATTCTTAAAATAGAAAACAAAATTGAACGAGTAGGTTCCGACAAAACAGGGTATTGGAAAATCAATTAACCCACATTGCGTATCAACCGCTGCTAACCGACTGATTTTCAGCAGTCATACTTTCCGGAGGTCTCTCCGGGTGCCACACAAATTTTCTTCTTTTGCAAGGCATTGCATTTATCTTTAGCGC
>BNWW01000188.1 GCA_025999115.1 Bacteroidia bacterium | reverse complement strand
GTGGCGACGACTGAACGGTTTATTAACTTGAATATACAGCACATAGCAAAAGGCATTTACCTGCTTACTGCCGGTGAATCCACTCAAAAATTGATTGTTAAATAGGATAATGATATGAAAAGATTAACGATTTTCATTTTCTTACTCTGTTGTATAAACGGTTTTGCACAAACAACGTATTATGTAAAACCGGACGGAAACGACTCCAACAACGGCCAATCGTGGGAAGGCGCTTTGGCGACCCTTGCCAAAGCCATTGCGTTGGCTTCGGAAAACGATGAAATCAAAGTGGGAAAAGGAACGTTTCAAATCCCGGCTACCTGCGTGATTGATAAATCATTGACCCTTATTGGCGACCAAACGTTCTTGGATGGAATGAACGAGCATCAGATTATGCAAATCACCGGAGCGGCTGTTCAAGTAATCCTCAACGGTTTTGTGTTTGTCAACGGATTTTCCGATGCAGCAGGCGGCGCCTTGGCCTTCCTTCAATCGACGGAGAAAAATACGATTGTCAATTGTCTTTTTACCGGTAACTCGGCGCCAAACGGCGGCGCTATTTTTTGCGCGGAAGGAACGATAGTCGATATTATCAATACAACTATCAGTGATAATGCTTGTTCGGGAAAAGGCGGTGGAATTTATAACGATGGAACATTGAACTTAAAAAACTCCATCGTTTGGGGAAATAAAAAAGAGGACGAAAATGACCAGATAAAGGGTGAAGGCGTTTTCTATTTAGATCACAACTTGATTCAAGAAGGAATGTCGGATATTGTTTCCGATAAACCGGCTTATCAAGAACAGGTAGTATCCGAAAATTTCCTCGGAATTGGAGCGCAAGTAGGCGGCTACGATAATCTGTCCTCTTTGATTGGCTCTTCTACGCTCAGCAACGCCGATTGGAATCAACTCTTTACCCGGCTCCATCAGCACCGGATGCGATTTCCCGTAAGTTAAATCAATATTTTGCGTACTCGTTGCTATCGGAAAGCCGTTGCTATCTACTGTTCCGATGAAATTCCGGCGTTCCAATGCTACATAATTATATTGTCGCATATTGCTCATTGGTCTGCCGCCGGGCATTTTCAAATCGACGGTTTGTTGTTGTGCGCTGGTGTTGACCAATGCGATCGTATATTTTCCGTCTTTCTTGGCAGCGATGGCATATACTCCGGCTATTGCAGGAATGTTGACTTTCAACACCGAACTGCCGCGGGGAATATAGCGCGAGAGTAAGGAGGTGGGAAAAAACCAGGGACGTAGCTTTTCATCATCGGCGCTTCCGAATACTTCGGCGCCCAGACTGTTCCAAAAGCCCCAACGGTTTGTTTTCACCGAACTGCCGCTACCGCTTGTGTACATGGCATCGTCTAAGCGCCAAACGAGTGCGCCTTTAAAATTTCCCATCAACAATTGAATGATTGCCGCCGAAATATCAATTCCATAGATAGATTCGTAAACGATCATATTGGAACTTGCATCAGCATGTGGGTCGGCGGCTTTTAATTCTGCGTTCAGTTGGCCTTTGGGAGAGTCGGGAAAATAACTGAATCCCAATTCGGAGACGATGGCATCTTTGTTGGCCGGTATCAATTTTCGATATGCCGCTGTTGAAATATAAAATTTATCATTTTCAACTTGGTCGTTTCCGGGATAAAAATGCAAATCATGCGTTCCGACAAAAGAGCCGAACTCTTGAGCCGTATAACTTATAAACGAATGGGTAACAGGACTTTCGCCGATATAGGCATTTCTTGAAATCGTAACATCGGGAGCCATGACTTGAATTTGACCCAACAAGTTCTTTTCAGTCATTACTTGCCGCACTTGCTGCATTAAATTCCTCCAAACGAGATAACTTCCGTTCGTTCCGGCATTGATATTCGGCTCATTGACCATCGTAAAATATTTTACGCAGGAATAATTTTTGGTATGCAACAGATAATCCACAAAATCAATGGAATGATTGAGCCACACCCTGTTAACGGAGTCGTTACCGTTTTTATCTTTGCCTCCTTGATGGTTCCATTCGCCCCAAATAACATCAATATTCTCCTCTTGGCAAAAGTCGAGCATCTTAAATAAAATACCGGCTTTGCTTGTCTGTGGATTTCCAAGCGCATAATCCAAACTGTTGCCCATGATACGCACAATTCCGGGGCGCATAAAACGCAGCCGGGTAAAGAGTTGATTCCAATCGGCGTTGCTGAGCGTAGAAGAGCCAATCAAAGAGGACAGATTATCGTAGCCGCCTACTTGCGCTC
>BNWW01000187.1 GCA_025999115.1 Bacteroidia bacterium | reverse complement strand
CTCAAAATTGCTCGAAAATGCGGATTCGACCAAGATTTTCATTCCGGAGGGAGAAAATCCGGATGGAACAATCCATTACGATTCGACGATGATTTCGCGTAAAGACCAATTATATGCGTTCTACAAACGGATTTCCGATTATTTTTCCGACCCGAATTATTACCATATCAACGGTCGCCCGGTCGTGATTGTCCGCGACCCCGAACGGCTCTACGCACAAAACCCCGAAACCGTTTACAACGACATTCGCGAAACCGTGCGCAATCATTCGGGCAAAGAGATTTATCTGATTGCACAGCAACAGGCTTGGACGCCTTCCGCCCGTTTCCACTATTTCTTCCTGCAAGGCAAAGTGGATGCCGTAACCATGCGCAATATGTGTAACGTGGGCGGCGGCAATTGGGACAGAACCTACTATCTGCCTCAAATGATTAACGAAAATTTCAAATACAACCGCGAATACATCCGTACCAATTACGGAATTGATTTCGTTCCCTCGGTCGGCCCTTCTTACAATTATTATCCGTTAAGCGCCACGGCTTACGGCGAACCGCAAGTGCCGAAAGACCCCGGACAATTCAAAAAATATTGTAGTGTCGCCAAAATGAATCTCGGAAAAACGCCGATGGTTATCTTGGACGCATTCAATAATTGGGAAACCAATTCGGCCATCGAACCGGCCGAAGAAGGTTACGGCGCCGGTTATGGAAATTTGTATTTAAAATTAATGAGAGAACAATTTAAAAAATAATATTCATCTTAAAATAATTTACATCATGAGAAAAATTCAACTTCTATCAGTAATCTTTGCATGGCTTTTCATGCAAAACACAAGCGCGAAAGACATTTATCTTTCCACCACAGGCAATGACGCCAACGACGGACTTTCGGCTGCAACGGCAGTAAAATCGCTGATCCGTGTCAATGAAATCGTAGGAATGGAAGATGTTATCCACGTGAGCGGTATCATCAAAATAACGGAAGAACCTGATTTTGAAACAAAAATCAACGATGGCACGCAAGATCCGCCTGCACCCGAAAACGGTATTTACCTCTATCATCGAGGTTACTATCTTCGCAACACGCTCAAATGGGCGGGTGTTACGTTTTTGGGAGAAGATCCTTCCAAAGACGGTTTTTCGGGCGAAAACCGCGCTCCGTTATTTCAATTAGACGGTTCGGCTCCATTGACATTCAAAAACATTAAACTGACCAAAGCGGTTACCAATCGTGCGGCCACCGGTCAATACGGAAGCGATGTTTCGGCCGTTTGGGCGTCGAATACGGAAACCGTTTTCGACAATTGCATCATCAGTGAAAACGACGTTACCCGCAGAGCGGAAAGTCCCGCCGACCCCATCGATGGTTGGGGCGATCGAGGCGCTATCATGATCGCCGGCGGATTAGCCACCTTTATCCATTGCGAATTTACGGAAAATATGGCGCGGGAAGGCGGCTGTCTTTATCTGCAAGGCGGTTCGGTAACGATTGATGATTGCTATTTCGGATACAACAACTGCGCCGAAATCAACGATTCCAAAGGCGGCGCCATTTATACTTGGGTACACGGCAACAACGGCCCTTTGTATTGTACCATCCGGAAATCCGTTTTTGAAGGGAACACGGCGGCCAAAGGCGGTGCAATCGCCCTGCTCGACAAAGTTTCCTATACTTCCACTTCCACCATCCTTACCATCGACCGCTGCTCGTTTGTAGGCAATCAGGCGACATCCAGTCAAGGCGGCGCTATTTTGTGGGATAATTTCATGGGACGTCAAAGTCGCGACAACGTAACCATTACCAATTCTTTGTTTTACGGCAATAATTCCAACGATTACGGCGGCGCCATCTGCGTTTGGAACGTACAACCGAATAGTGAATTGATAATGAAAAACGTTACCTTGCACGAAAATTTCACCAACGGAAATGTAGGCCATGGACCCGGACTTTCATTTATGACCGGTTACGAAACTTATTTACCCGGCAATCTGAAAAAATACATCTATAACAGCATCTTCGACGGAAACTATGCTAACGAAACAGGCGCGACATTTGCCGACTTAACGGCTTTGTACACACCCGAAGAACATCCCGATGTTTTTGAGATGAAAAATTGTTATGTAGGAAATACGATTAATATGGCCGGCCGCGCAGGAATTGATTTGGAAACAAATTTAATCAATTATTATCCTGAAAGCAATTACGATGCTACGATAGCCGGTTTCGACGACCCCGATTATTACGGCCTTCAATTTCACACCCTTCCTC
>BNWW01000186.1 GCA_025999115.1 Bacteroidia bacterium | reverse complement strand
GTTCAAAATACGATTTTTTGAAAACCGTATCTATTGTTACGGAATTTCCTTCAAATTGTGTGTTTTCACCCCGAAGTCCTACTTGCACTTCCCATTGATGATTGTTTCCAAATGTTGTGTTTCCCGAAATATAAACTGCTTGCGTATTTTCACTATACAGAAAATTGTTGCTTTGATTGACGTTGTCAATGGGTGCACCCGAACTTAAATCGAAAACCAGAATGTCGTTATCGGTACGCGAAAATGAAAGTTTTGCACCGTAATTCAGATTGAACTTTCGGATAGGATGTTCCACATCGATTTGTGCGGAATAATTGGTAATTTTTCTGTCCAACAAATTATTTTGACTTATAAAGCCGTTGGGTATTTGAACATCTTGCGAGTCGTTGGTGGTTGAGGAAAAAATCTTGTTGATGTTGATAGTATAACTCAACGCATCAAAATCAAAATTAATTTTTTTACCCAAAGTATCTAAAACCAATATTGAATGAACATTGGCCGAGTGCGTAACCGATTTGCTTTGACCGGCGCTTTTCGTAGCAATAATTCCGGCAGGACTTTCACCGGCAATGTTAAAAAGTTGACTGATATTATTACTTGTTGAAGGTTTCGGCCTGTTGAAATTGCCTATATACTGCGCTCCGATCGTCCAATTATCCGTAATATTCACATCTAAACAGGAACGGGTGTTTACTGAATTGTATGTGTCTTTGCTGCTACCGTCATTGCTCCACTTCAAAGTCGGATAATAAATTATTCCCTCGTCGCCGCCATTCTTATATCCTCGATTGTGAGAAAGACTTGTATAAAACGACAAACGTTTTTTTCGATAGTTAAAATTGCCGCCGAAATTGCCGTATCCGTATTTTGTTTGCTCGTAACTACCGAATAAAGACGAACTCCACGTGTTTTGCAGTGTTTTTTTAAGTACAATATTGATCAATCCGCCGGTGCCTTCGGCTTCATATTTTGCAGGTGGGGTCGTGATTACTTCGATGCTCTTTATGTCATTGGCTCGCAAGCCTTTCAGAAAATTCATCAGTTCATCTCCCGAAAGATTAACTATTCTGTCGTTAATCATTACTGCCATTCCACCTTTTCCCGCAATATTGATATTGTCTTGATTTACAATTAAACCGGGTGTAAGTTTCAAAATATCAATTACGTCGCCTCCGTCGGTTGAGGGCAGATTTTCGGCATTAAAAATCATCCGGTCGGCTTTGCGTTCAAAAAGTTTTTTTTGCGCCGTAACGGTAATTTCGTCCAGCATTTTTGCAATTTGAGTTACTTCGATTGTCCCCAAATTTATACTGTTTTCGATAATAACATCCTTTGAATAAAGCGTATCTCCTAATTGTCTGATTAACAGATTGTAATTTCCTTTTTTCCGAGTCAATTAAAAAACAGCCGTCTTCATTCGTCCATGCAAACCGAACCACTTCGGTATTATTAGTGAGTAAAACCTCTGCAAATGTGATAGCTGTTTGTTGCTCATTAAGTAAGATTCCTGAAATTTGAAAAGATTGTGAATTTCCATGACTTGCGGAAAACAGAAGGAATAAAAAAAAAGATATTTTTCATTGCGTATTAACATTGATAATTTAACAACACAAATGTATTATTAAAAAACAGAAAATAACCAACCTGATTGTTGTAAAAATTAAAACATCGACAAAAACAATCCAATATCATTCGCCGGTAAATTAAACTGCTTCGCCACGTAATGATTGACCAACTTGCCGCCATACATATAAAATCCCGAACGGAAACTCGGATCGGACGAAGCAATCGCATGGATTCCTCCCAATTCGCCCATACTTACAATTAAGGGCGTAAAAATATTGCTCAACGACATAGCCACTGTCCGCGCCACCCGCGAACTGACATTCGGAACACAATAATGCCGCACGCCGTGTTTCTCAAAAATCGCCGGATGGTCTTTTTTCAAAAAACAAGTGGTTTCAAAACAGCCGCCCTGATTGATGCGCAAATCAATGACGACCGCTCCCGGTTTCATCGTTTGAACCATTTCTTCGGAAATGACGTGGCGCACCGAATCGTCGATGTAACGCATTGCACCGATAATCACATCGGCCGATTGAAAGGTATTCATCAAGACATTCGGTTGAAAAACGGAAGTGAAAACGGGATGTCCCAATTCGATTTGCAACTGTCGTAATTTGCGTAAATCACTGTCGAAAACCTTTACCATAGCGCCTAATGCCAAGGCTGCACGCGCCGCAACCGTTCCCGCTACACCGGCGCCGA
>BNWW01000185.1 GCA_025999115.1 Bacteroidia bacterium | reverse complement strand
CCATTATCCAGCGTCCATTGGCATTTGCACCTTTGTCGCAGAAGATAGCAGAGCCGTCGGTTATAGCGTCGGACGAAAAATAGCCGTTGTTGATAAATTTCAACCGGATAAATTCGCCGCTTGCGTCTTCTTCCACTTCCAAATTGGCAGAGGCAGCGGGCGATGTAGTCCAACGGGAATTATAACTTGCATAATACAGATAGTAACCATCGCTTGTTTTCAAGCGCACGCCATTGGTAACGCCTGAAAGTTCTTCAAATTCAAATGTCTGTTCGTAGTCAGTAGAGCCGTTTTCTTTCAACACAGCCGCGGAGGTATCTTCCGATGGAACAATTTTGCTCATATACAATCCGCTGCTGACCTGTTTCAATTTAAAGGCATAACCTATGTAGGGATTGATTCTTGTGGTTTTGTAAGTTTCTATAGCGATTACGAGCGTGGCATTTGCTGATAGCAGTTCCGCTAATGCAGCTGAGGTATTGTTTTTTACTGCATTTGCTGCAGAAATAGCCGCCTCAAATGCATTTTTTCCTGTGTATTGTCCGGGCAAAGTTCCGTTTACAGTGTTGTTGTTTAGGGTTTGCGCCTCATTCATTGTCGCCTGCAAAAGCGCTCTTGCATCGTTAATCAACGCCGTCATATCGAGGGCGTTGGGCGAGAGTTCAATATAGAAATTGGCATTGTCGCTACCGTCTTTGTTGGCGTAAAGGCGACTTCCGGCAGTAATATAATCCACGTTAATCGTGTTTCCTGTTAGCCATCCGGCCCGTAGGCGTACCACCCTGTTCCCTTGGTCAAGCAGAATAATTCGTTTTTGTGTGGCGGTGGCGGGATTGGCAAGTTGAATGTTCCAACCGCTCCCCGACATATAGCCGCTGTTTGCGCCACTTTCAATACCGAGCATATAGGTATTGGCAGCAGCTTCGGGTACGGCTGTAAAAATAAAATCGAAATTGGCGTTGCTGCCCTCAGGCAGAGCATTGAGACAGAAGTCGCCGTCGTTGTGGTCGAGGAACTGCAAATACATTCCTGTTACCACGTGACGCAGAATATATTTTTGCCCCGAAACAATGTCGGCAATGCTTACAAGCTTGGCAAGATTTGCCACCTTTATTGCCTCCTGGATATCGAAAATGGCGGTGTTGAGTGCCGTAATGGCGGCTTGTTTCTCGCTTACGGAGGAAAGGAGCGCTGTCTCGCCGCTGGTGATAGCGCTTTCAATCGCCAATTTGTCGACCGAGGCGGGAACGGTTGTGTCGTCTTTCAATGTGGTAGCCGTTGCAATAAGCGAGGTAAGTATGGTGTTCAGTCCTGTGTTCAGGTCGGTATAAAAAAGTTTTATATTATCAACAGCCAAATGTGCATTTGCCCCTGAATTTCCAGTATTGCCGGTTACTCCAATACTGATTTTGCCGGCGGTTTCCGCATCAAGTATAAAAGAAACGGTTCGCGTTTCCCACGCCGAAGCGGTAAACTGGGTAACGTTGTCGTAAACAGCCGTTCCGCTATTCGGCACAAATCCAAACAAATTGGTAAAAGCCCTGTTTGGATTCTGGTCATACACATCATACTGCAATTGGTATACTCCTGCCGGCAAGGTTACGTTTTGAACAAGGCGCGGCGTAGTAGCGTAAGCGCCTGACAGCGCCAAAAACGCTCCTGTTCTGTCGGACGTTGAAAATCTCACGCCGTTGAGAGGGTCGGGAATTGAGTTGTAGTTCACTCCAAACAATCCCGTAGCCATACGAGCGTATTGAGCGTTGCCGCCCGAACCGGCACATTCGGCAGTCCAGCCTGTAGGTACAACAACTTTGCTGCCCAAGCCCGAAGCCGAGAGGAAAGTTGCCGACGGATTTAGAGTCGCCCCAGGTCCTTCATAGGCAATGGGAGCAGTCTCAAAATCCGCATTCGTTAAATACTGCGCCGTTACATCGGTTTGCGCCTGTAACGTGCTGCTTAACAATGCAAAAAGCATTGCAAAAGCTAAAAAAAGTCGTTTTTTCATGATAAAACATTTTAAAAATTGTGTTTGTAAATTATTCATATCCAACACTGTTGCTGTCGGGTTTAGCTGTCGATTTATCCGATTTATCCGACTTGCCGGCTTTCGGCTTCACTTCTTTTTTAGTGCGCTTTTTTTCGCTTTTGGCTATCGGTTTGATTGCTTTTTTCACTCCTGTTGAATCGTTATAAATCCACAAATCTTTTCCGAACTCCTTCAATTGCGTTTCGATACTGTCTTGCGCATGCTTCAGAGCCTCCGGCTCGCCGCCTGCCTGTTGCCCCAAAC
>BNWW01000184.1 GCA_025999115.1 Bacteroidia bacterium | reverse complement strand
CAATATTTCATGTCGCGATACAGTACATTGGAATATCCGGTTGCTGCCGATAAACAAAATGTACCGTACAAATATTTCAAATTGAATATCAGCCGGATTCGGAATTGGAAAACCTTTCAATTAGCCGAATGGCAACTGTTTGGCGATGTAGTTCCACGAATCAAGGTTGCTTGCATCGGCGCCAGCATTACGGAAGGCGGCGGAGTAGATAATGCAAACGATGCCTATCCGTCTGTTTTGCAAAGAAACTTGGGCAATGAATACGAAGTACGCAATTTTGGCGCCAGCGGACGATATGCAACCAAAGAGCCGCCGGTAGATGCAGGTTGGTCTTATTGGACACACCCTCGATACCAAGCCTCTCTCGATTGGGAACCGGATATTGTCGTCATTGTTTTAGGAACGAATGATGCGCTTAATTGGAATAAAGTCAAAAACAATTTCAAAGCAGATTATCTCGATCTGGTTCGGAGCTACCAAGAATTGCCCAGCCATCCACAAGTATATGCCGGTTTGCTGTTACCCATAACAAGTTCTTCCGCCGCAGGTAATGTTTTGATAGAAAGTATAATACCACAGATAAAGGAAGTAGCCGCCGAAAAGAACATCCCGGTTATTGATTTGCATACTCCTTTTGTTGGGAAAGACTACCTGACAGTCGACGGTGTGCATCCGAATAAAAAAGGATATTTGTACATGGCTCACCTTGTTACACAAGCGCTTTGCCCCACCTGCGAACATCCTCCCCTGCCGGATGATTTGTTTCTCCTTCTGGGTTCTTTCGACCAAACGGACAAAAGCATCGTTTCAACTTCGTCTGTTGCCGGTCTAAACATCGAAGCCATGATCGACAACAATCCTCAAACGGCTGTCAATACGGCATATACTGCCGGAAACGAAGTATGGTTTGAGGTGGAATTGCCAGCCAATACCAAAATAACAGCCTATTCGCTTACGTCCGATGCCGCCGCCGATAGTCCCAAATCGTGGGAATTGCAAGGTTTGAACACAAGCGGAAATTGGGTAAGAATCGATGCACAAAACAATGTACAATTCCTATCGACTGAAACGCATGTATTTAATAGTTTCTTTACTTCATACAGCGGAACGGCTAATTACAAAAAATATCGTTTGCTGATCAAAGCCAATAACGGCGGCAGTCAAATCGGATTGAAAGAATGGCAATTATTCGGCAGTTTGACCGCCATCGAATCTTCCATTACGTCCAATGGCGGCACGATTACCGAAAAGCTTAACAAAACGGATGGTCAGGGCGCAGCACAATTAATTGACCGGAATTTGAATACGAAATATTGTACGGCCCATCTCAGCTCGGGTACGCCGTATTGGATGCAGTATGAATCCAAAACTCCTGCAAAATTAGGACGATATACCTTAACTTCCGCCGAAGATGCACCCGAAAGAGATCCGGTCGATTGGGTATTGGAAGGTTCGGTATCGGGAACGAATTGGGTGGTTTTGGACGAACAAACCGGACAGGAATTTATGGGCAGTTACAGTACATTGGAATATCCGGTGCAAAGCGCTGTCGAATATAAATATTTCCGATTGACGGTTACGAAATTGAAAAGCGGAAACATGTTTCAGATGTCCGAATGGCAACTTTTTCAAAAAGAAGAAACGGCGATTCCAAATATAAAAGGGAAGACGGTAACAGTATATTCAAATAAAGGGGTTGTTTATATCCGGTCAGAGACAACAACTCTTACGAAATATGCTATTTACACTATTTCCGGTCAATGCATGGATGTGGGATTTGTTACTTTCGGTAATAAAATAATCAAGCCTTTTTTACCCGGAGTCTATATCGTTGCTATACAAACAGAAAACAACAAGGAGGTGGTAAAAGTAACAATCAATTAACGCGACAAAGGTATTATTCTCTTCAACTGTTTCAACAAACAACGAAGCAAAATACTTTTCGTTCCGTTTACAAAACGCCGATAGCTGTTTGCCAGATTTGGCTTTTTTCTATTTTACCGGGTTCTCCTTGCCTGATATATTCTTCAAAATCGCTCATGTTATTCAATTTTTTTCGCAAAGGTATGATTTTTATTTAAGATGAAATACAAAATTAAACCGGTAAATAAATTTATAATTTGAAGATTTTTTTGTACTTTCGCGCCCAAATGGCAATTATAGATTTTAAACGAAAAATAGATATTATGAGTATTAAATTAGAAATCGAAAAGGCATTAGGCACAGTAACAAAAGAACAAGTGTATGCACAAGCTTCCAAAGCAACAGAAGCCAACCGCGCATTGGAAAACGGTACAGGCA
>BNWW01000183.1 GCA_025999115.1 Bacteroidia bacterium | reverse complement strand
GTACAAAACATGGCCACGAGCAGTCAAACATCGCTTATTCTTGAATTGAAAACAAAAGGGATTCTCAATCTGCTGTTTTCCCGGTTTTTAGAAAAGGCGACTCTCAAACAGGAAATCGCAGATAAACGGATTAAGAAAGCGCTGCGTTATATTCGTGAAAACATTGATAAGAATATTCATATCACTGATTTAGCAGAAATCTGCGGTTTAAATCACGACCATTTCACACGCCTGTTCAAAAAAGAGATGCAATGTACGCCCTCGCAATATATTATGCGGAAGAAAGTTGAAAAGGCTCAACTCCTGTTGGTTTCCAAAGAAGAAACGATGAAAAACATTGCATACAGTCTTTCATTTGAGGATGTTCCTCATTTTTACAAACTATTTAAAAAGGAGACCGGCATGTTGCCGATTGCCTATAAAAATCAGTATAAATAGATGCTTTCACTCGCGACCGATTAGATAATTATTTCTATGCTATCCATACGAAGGTTTTGCATGAACCACTCCTTGATATATTGCATATTGGATTCAGCTGTAATAATGGCACTCCGTTCATCTATTTGTGTGAAGCGGGACGATTCGTGACTTTCTACCCAACCTTTCAGATTGGTGACGCCCCAATGTTCGGCTTCATCAAACATTTTATTGACATCGTGGATGGGCTTGCTGATCCCGCCAGCTTTCCACTGATAATCTTCCCAAGATATTTCATCTGCTTTCATCAACACAGGCAGAACAGTTATCATATTTCCTGTGGCATAGTTACTTGGAAAGCAGTCGTAATTTGTATATAGTGTTGCTCTGCCTCTAAGTTTTGTTCGGGACAGCATTTCGGCAATAGGATCACTATCATCTCTTTCCTCAATGTATTGAAATATTTGCTCCCTGTTGTCTTCCAACCAGTCGTCCAGATAATCATGAATAGGAGAATATTTTTTGTTTGCCAGTATCTCATCTGTTGTGGAAAAGTAAAGAAAATATCTATATTTATTGCATTCTTTTCAAGTCGAAAAACAGGGCTCTCGTTTTATCGCCATTATCTTTGTCTGTTATGAAATCAAAGCCGTTTTTTTGATAAAAGCCGAAAGCATTGGCGTAGGCATCTACAGTTATGAAGCGGCAGCCTGAACGCTGATTTTGTTCGAGATATATTTGAGTAACAATGTTGAGTATTTTTCTACCCATACCACTGCCTGCATATTTTTTTGCTACGGCCAAACGGCCAATTTTCACGGCAGGATAAGTGCCTCTGCGTTTTGGGTGAGGAATAATTCGGCTTAATCTGTTCCATATTGTTTTCTCGTCTGCTGTTAAACGGTCTTTTACTTCCCGTTTTAGATTGTCGTTCGACAGGCAAAAATAAGCAACTGTTTCCGTATCGGTTTCTATTAGGTAGGTAGCGGCAAGCATTTTTGACAAAATTACCTACTTTTGCACTAAAATTCAGAATGGCACGTTCTTTGATAGAGGTATTTTTCAAAGTAAAAAATTATGCGAAAAAATTTTTCGAATCATGTGAAAGACATCCTGATGTTCAGCCGGGAGGAGGCCGGACGTCTTCACAATAGACAGGTGGGTGTAGAGCATATCCTGTTGGGTATTTTGCGCGACCGGCAAAACACGGCTTCCGTTTTGCTTCGCCGTTTGGGAATCGATTCTCAGGAATTAAAAACAACATTAGATAAGACTATGTATCAAGAAGGAAGTTATATGTCCGAAAATCAAATAGATATAGATAAAAGCGTGGAAAATTTGCTGCGTTTGAGTTTGTTGGAATCGGCAGGATTGGCAAGTTCCGAAACCGATACCGAACACTTGTTGCTGGCCATGCTGAAAAACGAAGATTCGCCGGTTTCCCGTATCCTCAACCAATATAATCTGGATTATCAAAAAGTGTATCACGCGCTTTTGGAAACCAAAGGTTTGGAAAAACCGGCGCCGCAAATGGGCGCCACGTTTGAAGATGACGACGATGACGACGATGACGATGACGACCAGTTTTCGCGTTCCCGCAAACAACAGGAAACGGCTCGCACGACCGCTGCAACCAGCAAAAACAGTGATACGCCGGTTATCGACAGTTTCGGCATCGACCTCACGCGAGCTGCCGAAGAAGGCCGTTTAGATCCGGTTGTAGGCCGTGAAACCGAAATCGAACGTTTGGCGCAAATATTGAGCCGCCGGAAGAAAAATAATCCGGTGCTGATTGGCGAACCGGGCGTGGGGAAATCGGCTATCGTGGAAGGTTTGGCGACTCGCATTATCCAACGCCGTGTGTCGCGCGTGCTGTTCGACAAACGG
>BNWW01000182.1 GCA_025999115.1 Bacteroidia bacterium | reverse complement strand
CAAAACCCCAATATTGTGATTACAGTCCGTTAAAATTATAAAAATAGAAAAAACGATGAAACATTTGAAATGGATAACGATAATAATAGTAATCACGATTGTACTTATAAAATTATTTGTTCCGCCTAAATGGGGAGGGAGACTTCCGGAAAATATAAGAGAATCCAAAAGAATAGGCGCTTTCCTGTGGGAGTATGAAATAAGTTGTATTGATACACTGGAACCCAATTACAATTTTCCTAAATTTAAGAATATCTGGATGACGAAAAGAGGACTTGTCAAGCGAAATAAGTTTGGAATCATTCATTTGGTTGCAAATTATTCGTCAAAAAATTACATCGTGTTTGATATTCAGAATAAAGATACTGTATTTAATATGGATAATTATTTTCGTAAATGGGAAATAATAGACGATTTTGAAAACAGTTTGGGCATTGATGTCGGTGTACTTAGTGGTCATAACGTTAAATGTAATAGAGGAGATACTATTCATTATATTATCTATAAAGTGATGAAACCATTTTCTAAAGTGCCGGAAGATTTTATTCCTCTTTTTGGAATGACATTAGTAGCTAAGCCTGATAAAGATTAAAACAGTCCATTAAAATCATAAAATAGAAAAACGATGAAACATTTGAAATGGATAGCAATAATAATTGTAATCACGATTGTACTTATAAAATTATTTGTTCCGCCTTTGTGGACATGGACAATTCCGGAAAGCATAAACGAATCAAAACGAACAGGCGCTTTCCTTTGGGAATATGAAATAAGTCGTATTGATACGCTGGAACCCAATTACAATTTTCCTAAATTTAAGAATATTTGGATGACAAAAGATGAAGTTATCGAACGAAATAAGTTTGGAATCATTCATTTAGTTGTGGATAAATCATCAAGCAATAATGTAGTTTTTAGCATTCAAAATAAAGATACTTTGTTTAATATGGATAATTACTGGCATAAATGGAAAATAAGAGATGATTCAAAAAATCCATTTGGACAAAGTAATGACGTTTTGGTTGCTTCGGAGGTTAATTATAGTAAGACGGACACTATTTATTATACGATCTATAGGATGATAGAAGCGAAGACCGTAGCGGAAGACGAGCTCATTCCTGTTTTTCGAATGGAGTTGGTAGCTAAGCCGGATAAAGATTAAAACGCCGATGTCATGGAGTTTAAGAACGGATTTACCGGCGCCGACGAATATGTTCATCACAACAGGATTTACGCCGATTACAACAAAAAGATTTGCCAAACTCGCTATAATTACTTAGCTTTGCCGCAATTAATTCAGTTCCGTTACGGACATCAAATCCGGTACAGTTACGATGCGGCAGGCGTGAAAAGGACAGTTAAACATATCGAATCGGCATTCAACGAGAATCTTCCGGCTTACATCAGTTTGGATGAGGAAATAACGCCCACCGCCTTGTTGACGACAACGACCAATTACATCAACAATAAAGTTTATGTAAACGGCCAATTAAAACGCATCCTCACGGAAGAGGGCTATATCGAAAAGGCAAGCGGGCATTACCAATATTATTATTACCTGAAAGACCATCTGGGCAATAACCGGGTAGTTTTTAATAAAACGGGGAATACGGAACAAATCAATAACTATTATCCTTCGGGGACTCAGATGGCGGAATTGCGAGAAGGACGGATCAGGGGAAGCAGCCGTATAAGTTCTCGAACAAGGAACTTGACAGAACAAATGGGTTGGATTTTTATGATTTTGAGTGGCGGCAGCAAGATCCGGCGCTGATGAGGTTTACTTCGCCGGATCCGTTGAAGGAGAAGTATTATGCGGTTTCGCCGTATGCGTACTGTGCTAATAATCCGGTAAACTACATTGATCCTACCGGAAAAGACATCATCGTTTTGCAGGCTCCTACAGGTGCTTCCGGCAATGGACATTCTGCTGTTCTAATTGGTAACGACGAAACAGGATGGACTTATGTATCAAAAGATGGTTCGAAATGGTTACCTAATTTTGGGCCGTCAAAAAGCATTAATACTCGTGATCATGATATAGTTTATAAGAGTGAAGCAGAATTCAACACTTCCATCTATGCACAAAATAGTGGAAAACCCTATACCCAACGCATTAGATTTACTACAACAGAAGAACAAGATAAAAAAGCTATAGATGCTGCCGATAAAGCATCTAAAAGATGGTATAGTTTGCTTTATGATAATTGTGTAGATGCTGCTTCCGAAGCGTTGAATGCTGCGGGTCTTAATCCGGGTTATACTTGGTATGGCACAGACAATCCTTATGCAGACCCAACCACAGACAAGAGTTCTA
>BNWW01000181.1 GCA_025999115.1 Bacteroidia bacterium | reverse complement strand
ATCCGGCTCAATCAATAAATCGTCTAAAGGGCGCGGACTCCACACCCAAAATTCTTTCAAGGATTGGGAAAGGAAACCGTTGTCGTCTAATTGTATGGAAGCCGGAATATCTGAAGTTTCGGTGGGAATACCTGCGTTGTGCAACAATTTGACGAGGGTTTGACTTCCTTTTTCGGTGTGAGCAAAATGATTGAGTGTAGTGATATAAAAACAGGAGTTACCCGTTTGATATTGGACAAATACCGGCGCAGCGCCTTTGGCTTCCTGTTCGCTACGAAGAATGGCGGCGGTTTTTATTTCTTCCGGTTGGCCGTTCCAGCAGCGCCAGTCGGTGTTGCAGGCGCTGAGCAGGACGACGCCGTTGCGGACAAAATCGCCAGACATGCCGTATTCGGAAGCATTGTCTTTTTGTATTTCGCAGAAATAGAAACCGGAGTTGTTCATGCCTGTTGTCCATGAGCGGTTGGCGGGCAGATAGGATGAGGCTTGGCGTGCTTCCAGATTCAACGGTTCAGGTAAAAGTTTGTTGAAAGAAACCAGCGTTGCGGGCGTGATTCCCCAAATCCACACATCGGCGCCTTTTTCGGTTTGTTGGCGGAGCTTCGCGATCGTATTTTCGGATAATATTTGCGAACCGTCGATGATGAAAATCGCATTGGCGGGCGTTTTGCATTTTTCCGAAAAACGAATTTGATAAGGATCGAGCAACTGTTTCAATTTCGAATGATTGTCGCCGATAAATAACACTTCCGCGTATTTCGTTGAAAGCCGGACAGTTTCGGATGTTGTCGCTTTATCAATTTCCGCCCATTTCGACCAAGCGGGAGAATCGCCGGCATTGGCGGCGCGTATCGCTTCAAACATCGGCCAAGGGTCGTAAAGTGGTAAATTGGGGTCGTAACCCGGATTGAAAGTGGAAGAATAAGGTCCCATTCGTTCGGGTTGAACGCCCGGCAGGCCTTCTTGATAACCGGAGAAAAAAATTCCGTCGTTTTCCAAGGATGGAATCGTTGTTAAATCTTTTTTTCCGAAAGGAAGCGGTTTCAGGGCATACCAAGCCAAGTTGAAAACCGAAACGTAGGATGCGCCCATTTTTCGTTGATCGGAAATCAGATGATAGACTTCGTTAGCCAAGCCTTCCATGCGGCCTTCCTGCGATTCGTAGGCGCGCTCGCCGTTGTATTTCGCTACTTGTTGAGGTGTGCCGTAATAAGCCATACTATGTTCGCCCACACCCCAAGGTTTGCCGAGGGCTTGCCATTGCCGGAGCGAACTGATGTCGCCGTAATGGCCGACGGTGGCGGGAAGGATACTTTCGCCGTCTTCTTCGCCGTCGCTCGAAATCCACGGCCGGGTGGGATCGTTGGCGCGGACAATATCGCGCCAATCTTGCCATGCTTGTTGTTGGAAAGTCATCAATTCGGGTTTATTAAAAACGTGGAGGATAACCGGTTTATTTTCATTGCTGACACTCCAACCGAAAACCGAGGCGTGGTTGCGGTCGCGGATAACCAAACGGCGGATATGTTCTTTGCAGGCATCCCAAAAGAGAGGAGAATCCATTTTGGGGCCGCCGTCGCTGGCCCAGATTGCAGTTTCGTCCAAGACGCAAATGCCCATTTCGTCGGCCATATCCAGATAGAAGCGCGGATAAATTTGCGCATGAGGGCGAACGGCGTTTCCATTGGCGGCTTTGATGGCCGAGAACCATGCATAGGCGTAGCGGCGGGTCATTTGCGGAATGCCCATGAAGTGCCACGAATCGCCGCGCAATTCGTAAGGTTTTCCATTTAAATATTGTTGATTGCCTTGAAAAGTCCATTCGCGCCAGCCGAAGCGTTCCAATTGGATGTCGGCGCCGAGTTTTAAAGTTAAACCATAGAGATTGGGATGTTCGGGCGACCATTCGTTTAAAACGTTGTTTTTTACCGGAATATGAATAGTAAACGAATTAATTCCCGGTTTTATTTGTAATTTTTGGGACGGGAGGAACAACGAGGCGGTTGGGGATAATTCCCAGTCGGGAACAGGAGCAGAATTTATACCGGTTCCTGCACGGTTGAGCCATTCGCGGATGTCGCCTTCCAACGTCCTCTTTTTTTCGGAAGAAGTGGCGTTTTCGATGGTAATATCCAATTCCAGTGTTTGTTGCGAAAGCAAAGGTTTGACAAATACATTGCTGATGTAGATTTCGGGAACGGCGACGAGGAAAACATCCTGCCAGATGCCGGCGATCATATAGCCCCACATCGAGCCGCCCGGAATGATGCGCCGGCCGATGGTGGAATTGTCTTCAAAAAGCGATTGTTTGCGCACACCGACCCGGATTTCGACAGTTTCTCCCGCAGTTG
>BNWW01000180.1 GCA_025999115.1 Bacteroidia bacterium | reverse complement strand
CAATAGCCATCCATTCGGTACAAGAAATGTGAAACAGAAAACCTGCAACAACAGCACATCCGGCGGCAAGCGAATGAATCCGTGAATTATGTTCTTCCCGAATCAATATTTTCAGCCCGTTGAAAGCATATTTAAAACTCTTCAACTGTTTTTTGAATGAAAATTTATCGTTTTTGTCCATCGAAGTTTCTACTTCACAAACTTATTAATTGCATCAATATAGGCTTCGATCGAAGCGGCTATAATGTCGGTATTGGCTGAAAATCCGTAATAATTCACGCCGTTGTGTTCTACTTGCATGTGGACTTTACCGATGTCGTCGCTTCCTTTGTTAATCGCCTGAATCAGAAATTCTTGTATCGTCATTTTGCGATGCACAATTTGTTTAACCGCCCGGATGGCCGCATCCACAGGCCCATTGCCCGAAGCTGCCGCCTCGAATTTTTCACCTGCAATATTCAAGCAAACGCTGGCTACCGATTGAATGCCGATGCCCGATGTTACTTGCATATATTCAAGTTTAATCCGTTGTTTATCACTGCGTTCCTTGCCGGCCAACATCAAAACATCGTCGTCGTTGATGTCTTTTTTCCGGTCGGCGAGTTTCAAAAATTCTTCGTAAATGCTGTCTAATTTTTCTTGCGAAAGTTCTACGCCCAACACACTCAAACGGTGTTTCAGGGCGGCACGACCGCTACGAGCCGTCAGAGCTATCGTATTGGTGTCGAGGCCGACATCGTTTGGGTCGATGATTTCGTAACTTTCGCGATTTTTCAATACGCCGTCCTGATGGATGCCCGACGAATGAGCAAAAGCATTCCTGCCGACAATCGCCTTATTCGGCTGCACCGGCATATTCATCAAACTCGAAACCATCCGGCTAATCGGATGAATGTGTTTCGTATTAATATTGGTGTCGATGAGTAGTTCCTTGTGGCTTTTCAAAATCATGGACACTTCTTCGAGCGAAGTATTTCCAGCGCGTTCGCCGATGCCGTTAATCGTAACTTCCACTTGCCGGGCGCCGTTGATCACACCTGCAATGGTGTTGGCCGTAGCCATTCCCAAATCGTTGTGGCAGTGGGTTGAAAGAATTGCGTTGTGAACACCTTTCACATTTTCCATCAAAAAACGAATTTTTTCGCCGTATTCCGAAGGCAAGCAATAACCGGTGGTGTCGGGAATATTGACGACTGTAGCGCCGGCTTTGATGACTGCTTCGACCACGCGCGCCAAATAAACATTGTCCGTTCGACCGGCATCTTCGCAGTAAAATTCCACATCTTCGACGTATTTTTTTGCGTATTTCACACAAGCAATTGCGCGTTCGAGAATTTCGTCTTGTGTAGAATTAAATTTGTACTGAATATGATAAGGCGATGTGCCGATTCCCGTATGAATTCGTTTGTGTTTGGCGTATTGAAGGGCTTCTGCGGCCACATCAATGTCTTTTTCAACGGCGCGGGTCAATGCACAAATTGTCGGCCAAGTAACCGCTTTGGATATTTCCACTACCGAATTAAAATCGCCCGGACTGGAAACCGGAAATCCTGCTTCGGATTGGTATTTGCTTGTGAATTAGTCAATTCCGCCATTGAAAACTTGGCCGGTTTTGTTTCGCCTCAAAAACATGAACAAATCAAAAAAGTGAAGGATTTATCGGCAGCTGCGGTATTTGTTGCGGCAATTGCGGCATTAATCACGGGATTAATCATTTTTGTTCCTAAAATAATTTAGACATCAGTGAAGCATTTTTTAGACGAACAAGTCCAACAAATAAATACTCCGTCGTTTATAGAAACCGACCCGGTGCAGTTTCCGCGTCGTTACGAACGTTTACAAGATATTGAAATTGTGTCGTTTGTCGTTTCGGCCATCACTTGGGGAAAGCGTGAAATGATTATAAAAAATGCAGACCGGATGCTTGCAAAGATGGGCGACAATCCCTACGATTTTGTGATGAACGAGGATTTTCGCGCGCTCGGCAAGGCTAATATTCATCGCACTTTTTTCGAGCCGGATTTAATTTATATGTTGCGCGGTTTTCATAAAATCTTTTCGGAAAACGATAGTATCGAACATTTTTTGCAAAAGCAACAAGTACAAAATGCTTGGGATATTGCCCGGCTTTTGCAAACCGAAATGGCAAGCGCTAACAACGAAAAAAACAATTCCAAATGTTTGCCGGCCAATTTTGAAAAATCGGCATTGAAACGTCTGAATTTAGCGTTGCGTTGGCTTGTTCGCAACGACGGCATTGTCGATCTGGGCGTTTGGAAACTGCTGAAACCAAGCCAATTGTACATTCCATTGGATGTTCATGTCGGTAATATCGCGCGACAACTTGGTATTTTGCAGCGAAAACAAAA
>BNWW01000179.1 GCA_025999115.1 Bacteroidia bacterium | reverse complement strand
ACCGACACCGCACTGATGGTTCTCAACGGTCAATACGGCGTGGAAGTAGGAACGATTAATATGTTCCGCAACACCGAAAAAACAAACAAACCGGTTATTTTCTTAATCAATCAATTAGACCGCGAAAATGCCGATTACGACAAAGTGCTGTTGCAATTGAAAGAAACTTACGGCGGAAAAGTCGTTCCCATCCAATATCCGGTGCAAACAGGACAAAATTTCCATCAAATGGTGGATGTTCTGAAAATGAAAATGTATCAATGGAAGCCCGAAGGCGGTACTCCCGATATTTTGGATATTCCAGCTTCCGAAATGGAAAAAGCACAAGAATTGCACAATGCATTGATCGAATCGGCCGCGGAAAATGATGAAAGTTTGATGGAGAAATTCTTCGATCAAGGCACGCTTACCGAAGACGAAATGCGCGAAGGTATCCGAAAGGGCTTGCTTGTTCGCGGTATGTTTCCCGTTATTTGCGCTTCCGGCGGAAAAGATATGGGCGTTCGCCGATTGATGGAATTTCTGGGCAACAATGTGCCGACGGCAAACGAACTGCCACCCTACGTTAATACGGAAGGACAAGAAATAAAACCGGATGCAAGTTTGCCGACAAGTATTTTTGTTTTCAAAACCACCGTCGAACCGCATATCGGCCGCGTTTCCTACTTCAAAGTGATGTCGGGATCCATCAAAACGGGCGACGATTTGCTGAACGAAGACCGCGGCTCGAAAGAACGCATTTCGCAGTTGTTCGTCGTGGCGGGACAAAACCGCACCGAAGTTCCCGAATTGCAAGCCGGCGACATCGGCGCTACGGTAAAACTGAAAGACGCAAACACCGGTAATACCCTGAATGGCAAAGGTGTAGACAATAAATTCGATTTCATCAAATATCCTAATTCCAAATATCGCCGCGCCATCAAGGCCATGAACGAAGCCGATTCGGAAAAAATGATGGAAATCCTGCACCGGATGCGTTCGGAAGATCCTACTTGGGTTATTGAACAATCCAAAGAATTGAAACAAATCATTCTTTCGGGACAAGGAGAATTTCACTTGAAAACGCTGAAATGGCGGATTGAAAACAACGATAAAATACAAATTGAATTTCTCGAACCGAAAATTCCTTATCGCGAAACAATTACGAAATCTGCCCGCGCCGATTATCGTCATAAAAAACAATCGGGAGGTTCCGGTCAGTTCGGCGAAGTTCACTTAATTGTGGAACCTTACCAGGAAGGAATGCCGATGCCGGAAGTCTATAAATTCAACGGACAAGAATTTAAAATTTCTGCACGGGATGTACAAGAATATCCATTGGAATGGGGCGGAAAATTGATCTTTGTAAACTCCATCGTGGGAGGAGCGATTGATGCTCGTTTCTTGCCGGCTATTCTGAAAGGAATTATGGCGCGCTTGGAACAAGGCCCGCTGACCGGTTCGTATGCTCGCGACGTGCGTGTAATCGTTTACGACGGCAAAATGCATCCGGTGGATTCCAACGAAATCTCGTTTATGCTGGCCGGCCGCAACGCATTCTCCGAAGCATTCAAAAACGCAGGCCCGAAAATCCTCGAACCGATTTACGATGTAGAAGTTTCGCTTCCTTCGGAATATATGGGCGATGTGATGGGCGATTTGCAAGGCCGTCGCGCGATGATTATGGGAATGAGTTCGGAAAAAGGATACGAAAAATTGTCGGCGAAAGTGCCTTTGAAAGAGATGAGTAGCTACTCCACTTCGTTGAGTTCGATAACCGGCGGTCGCGCCTCGTTCACGATGAAGTTTGCTTCTTATGAGTTGGTTCCTGCTGATGTGCAAGATAAATTGTTGAAAGAATACGAAGCGCAGCAGGAGGCGGAATAATATTTTTTGTAAGTTAGACGGGGCTGTGTTTGTGCATGGCCTCGTTTTTATTTGCAACGCAGAGAATTATTTTCAAATGATAGCAGATTGTCTGCAAGTAAACGGAATTAAATAGCTTCCTGCGTTTTATTCACTTGTTCAATTCATCCGAATCAATTCTTAACAGCCTCAAAAACAGAGAGAAATCTCTTTCGTATGGCGGTCTCTGGTATTTGGATGCTTCCTTGTTTAACAGTACAAATATTGAAAATGGCAAAACCGTTTATCAGAATGCATTAGAGCAATTAGAAAAGGAATTCGACCGCAGTCAGGAAATTTTCATTAAAGACCAACGCCGGCGTTATCCCGGACAAGATGCCGATGCTTGGAGGGTGTACGACAATTCCTTACCTATTAAAAAAAAGAATTACCTTTGCGCCACTTTTAATAAAGTATAAACCCATTAACGATTAGGAAAGGGTTTTAATTATGCTGGAGAAATAAAACATATCGACTTTAGGATTGGGTTGCTCACACTTGGGCAAC
>BNWW01000178.1 GCA_025999115.1 Bacteroidia bacterium | reverse complement strand
CAAAAATTATTGTTCAACATTAAATTATTGTAATCATGAAAAAAATTAACTTTTCCAGATTAGCGCTTACTTTGGCGCTGGTATGTTCCGCTTCTTTCATACAAGCGGCGGATGTTTATGTATCAAACGACGGTGTGGATACCAACGGCGGCACTTCGCCTACGGATGCCGTAGCTACATTAAGTAAAGCTTACGACTTGCTTGGCGCTACACGAACCGGAACTATTTATGTCAGCGGCACGGTGGACGGCTCCTCACAAGTAGCATCGTACGACACGCAAGGATTGTTGCCGTTTTTAGGAATCAATACGGCCGACCTGACCATTCAGGGAGTAGCCGGAACCGACCCTAAAATTGAAAACGACGGAACGATTCGAATATTCCGGTTGCGTGGAGATAATGTATTGAAATTAAAAGATTTGACATTTTCATCCACCAACGCAACTACATTTGCCGGCGGATGTGGCTATGTCGACGGCGGATCATTGGAAGCAGATCATGTGGTTTTTGAAAATTTTACCACTTCAAATCACGGCGCAGTATTTGCAGTCAATTCCATCTCTACCGCAAAACCGCTGATCGCATTAAGAAACTGTACGTTTAGAAATAATAAAACAACAGCCGGCAATATGGGAGGAAGCGTTATGCGGGTAAATGATTTTGGAGATAAAGCCGGCATAAAAGTATATATCGAAAATTGTGTTGCGATCGGCAATACTTCGGATTATGGCGCTTTTTTCTTCCGTTATACAGGCTCGACCAATATTCCCGAAATTACGTTTATCAATTCTACTTTTAAAGAAAACGTTACCGGCAACGGCAATGGAGGCGTTATTGCACTTTACAGCGCCAACCAAACGGTAAATGTCATCAATTGTACCATTAAGGATAATACCGGCCGCGGGGCTATCAATAGCGCTGCTGCAACATTTAATATCTATAATTCGATTTTGGAAGGAAATTCAAATCAGGATTTTCGAGACAATTCAAGCGGAAACGGAATTAATAATGTCGCAAACAGTTTTATTTTCACTACCAATCAGGCCGATTATACCAAACCGGAAGGTTACACCACTACCAATCAGTTACTTGGCGCTTTCGATCCCGAAACCAACAGTTACACTCCGCTGCAAACCTCGTTGGCAATCAATTTCGGAGCCAAACAATATGCCCTTACCTACGACCAACTCGGCAACCCTCGCCCCTTTACCGACGATTTGTGCGATGCAGGCGCCATCGAAACCGATAAAATCGCACCCGTCATCACGGCAGAAGCTCAAGATGAAGCCGTCGATTACAACCTCGACGCCAACGACACCGACTTCGCTGCATGGCTTGCTGCAAATGGAAATGCCGAAGCCACCGACCGTACAGCGATCACGTGGAGCAACGATTTCGATGCCGAAAACTGGATTGACGACGAAAACAACGGCCGGCACATCGCTGTAACCTTCACCGCCACAGATGCTTGGGGAAATGCAACGCCCACCACCGCCACGTTTACGATTAACGGAACGATTACCGGAATCCAGACCACCACCGCTGGTTTTATCCCTTATCGCGCGGACGGCAAATTGATTATTCAATCCGGCAGCGAAATATTCCGCATCGAACTTATTTCCGTTTCGGGACAAACGATTCGCTCTTCGTTGAATAATGAAATTTCGTTGGGGAATATCGGAAAAGGTGTTTATTTGATAAAAATAAATAATAACGTAGTTCGTAAAGTGATATTGTAAAGGGTTTTATGCTTATAAAAGCATAACTTTAACTCCTATGAGGCTGTCTGAATAAAATCGGACAGCCTGATATCGATACATCCGTATTCCAGTGCGTCAAGCAACACTATAAGAGGAATAAGAACACAACTCCCAAAACGATTCCCTACGAGATTATTTCCAAAATAGAGGACATGGATAAATGTTGCTTTTCCCGGCTTGAACGCTTTCATACGGTAAAATGCTTAATCCCTTTTTCATTTCCATTGAATCTCCTGACTTTGACACTTTTTTCAATTGTTTTTGCAATCATCTGATAATCAACTGAATAAATTTTTCAGGACACCATTTTGGGTGTCCCAGTGTCAAAGTCAGGAAAAAGAGTATTATCAAGGAGAGTTTGTCATCATCAATAACTGTCGAGAGGCAATAGACGTTTTTAGTATTGGTAGAAATGCTCCGAGTTTACCACAAGGATACGAGATACATGATATTGTTTTAGCTAACGAAAGGTTGTCATTACGAAAAATTCAAATTTCAAATCAAGCGTATGTAACCGATGTTTTTGTTTATATCAAAATATTATCTGTTAAATATTGCAATACGCTACGGAGAACAGGGGAGAGAGCAAAATTTCATTTTCTTTGCTCTCTCTGTGTGTTATTAAAAATATGTA
>BNWW01000177.1 GCA_025999115.1 Bacteroidia bacterium | reverse complement strand
ACCATCCTCTCACCATTTCAACAATGATTTACACTATATAAAATACCAAAATTAAGATACAAAGGTATATGATTATTTGTTAAAAACAAATAAAATTAAGAAAATAAAAATAATTTTGCAAATTTAGTGGATTATCGGATGAAAAATAATGTTAAATTTAGTTTTTGTATATCAAATTCATTGACATTCCTATGCAACCACCCAGCGACAGATTCCTCGCTCTTCTTCACTAAATTCTACGCCTATTTTCACTAATTTGCGATCGCCGGCGGTATAGGGTATGAGGCAGCCTTTATCGTCGATTTGTTTGAGAGCATCTTCGGCAGTAGCATTTTGAATCATTTTAAATTCAAAAACATAAATGGTATCATTGGTTTTGACGACGGCATCGGCTCTACCTTTCGCGCTTTGCTCTTCGGCTTGAACGTATTGACCTATCAATTCAAAAATTAAGTAAAATCCCAATTGATAACTCCTTTCCGTTCGATCGGTTAAACTGTATGGAATGGAGGCGAAACGGGCTTTCAAGCGGGTCATAAAAGCATCTACGTCGCCTTTTCGTAAATCTTTTGCAAATTTTAATGCAGAAAAATCAAGGGGATTTACATCTTTGACGGGTAAAAAAGTCGGTAATAAATCTCTTAAAAAACCGTATTTGACTTCTTCATTCGGAAATCCCAAAAGGTAGGAATCGTCTTCCTGATTGAAATCTTTAATTGTTAAATAGCCGCTTTGGTAAAGGATGGGTATAGGCGAATGGGTTCCGATGCGATAATCATCCATTTCTGAAGTTTCAATGGTACATTATCGGAAAGATCACGTATGTCCAAATCGCCGGCGGCAATCATTTCAACTAAAAAGGTGGGCGTACCGGTCTTGTACCAATAATTTCGAAATGTCAATTGCGAAAAAGTATTCAACAAGCTGAACGGATTGTACATTCCTGTTCCTTCTTCCGAGAAATGGTATCCATCGTATTTTCGTTTTAATTCTGCCAAGGTATTTTCGTAAGTCATTTTTTGTCTGCCTGCCAAGGCTTGAATTTCCGGCTCAAAATTTTGTATTAATTCCGATTCCGTAATACCGCAAATTTCGGCGTATTTATCGGCCATGGAAATATCTTCCGGTTGATTCAAATCGCTAAAAACGCTGATTTTTGAAAACTTGGTTACACCGGTGTAAAGGACAAATTGCAGGTAGGCATCTGCGCTTTTCATTACGGAATAAAAATCGCGCAAAACCGTACGGGTTTTTTCATTCAAATCAACATCATTCATCGTTCGCAGCAAGGGTTTGTCGTATTCGTCGAAAAGTACAACTACACCCTTCCCTGTCTTATTAAATGCTTGAATAACAAGTGTTTCCAAACGGGAAGACGGTGCAATAGCAGCATTTCTGTCGACACCCCATTCTTTCTCCATGCGGCTTAAAATTACATCCAGCCTCTGATCTAAAAGTTCCAATGTAGAAAAATTGCCGATATTTAAATCAATATGGAACACAGGATATTCCGTCCAATCTTTTTCTAATCCGGCAATGGCCAAACTTTCAAAAAGCTCTTTCCTGCCTTGAAAATAATATTTGATTGTTGAGAGTAAAAGACTTTTTCCGAACCGGCGCGGGCGGCCGAGGAAATATTGTTTCCCTTCGGTTGCCAATTTATATATGAATGCGGTTTTATCGACATATAAATATCCGCCTTTGCGCAAACCGGCAAAATCCTGTAGGCCTATCGGCAATTTTCTCAATATTGGCGCCATAAAAAATCGTTTTAATGATACAAAGGTATAATATTTTTTTTAATTATTCATTTCCTTGATAAATCGCACCACTGTTAAACGATGCACTCCCAAACGGCGGGCAATTACGCTTTTCGATATTTTCTGTGCCAACCATTGGATTATTTGCGTTTCTTTTCCGGAAAGTTTTTTGTTTTTTGATTTACTGCCTTTGGGACGTCCCAAGATCATACCTTCGGCGCGTTTGCGAGCCAAAGCTTCTTTGGTGCGTTGAGAAATCAGGTTCCGTTCGATTTCGGCGGAAAGTCCGAAAGCAAAAGCCAGCACTTTGGAACTTATATCGTTGCCTAAGCGATAGTTGTCTTTGATTGTCCAGACTTGAGTTTCGCGATTCATACATTCGTGAAGGATGCTCATAATCATCAATAAATTACGTCCTAAACGCGATAATTCGGAACAAATGAGGATGTCGTCCGGTTTCATTTTTTTAATTAACTTACCCAATAATCGTTCTTCGATCTTTTTAGTTCCCGAAATCGTTTCTTCCATCCATTTGTCAATCTTCAAATGATTGTTTATGCAAAATTGATTGATTTCAAACCGTTGATTTTCAACTGTTTGTTTTTCTGTACTCACTCTGATGTATCCGTAAATCATAATATATATAATA
>BNWW01000176.1 GCA_025999115.1 Bacteroidia bacterium | reverse complement strand
ACAAAATATGTTGCGATTGAGAGTGATTGCTATGAATAGGCAATGGAATAAAGTGATTGACGTACTCAAAAATACGAATAGGTTGGCGGCTTAGAAAAAAACGACAATTTGAAATGCACCCGTTCAATAAGCAAATCGACCAAACCGGTAATAAAACCCGAACGCGGCGTGTCGAACCAAGGCAATTCATCGATAAAAACTACTTTTGGTTATGGATATTTATAATCAGCGGAAAATGGTAAAGAAATCTACTTAGAGCCGGATATAATTTTAAAGGAATTACTCTTGAAGTTTCTGAATTTCCACATCCTTTATCTCAATATCCCCATCATTCACAAACAATCCGGGACGAAAATTCTCAGCATTATTAATACTCGAATTAAACACCAATTCGTTGTCGATATACAATTCGATCGTATTCCCGGCCAATAGCATTTTGAATTGATACGCACGGCCGTCTTCAAAATCGAATTTTCGGACATTCTCAAAAATCCATTGACGGTTGGTTAAGAACAAGCGATCGTTTTGATAATCAATGACTAACAGATATTTCAAATTGTCTAAATACGTGGGATTCGCCGCAAAGGTGGTCAACATAATTCCATACGATTGGCAATCGGCGCGGCTGACCGTGAAATTAAATTCCATGTTGCGGGACAGGCCGTCGAGTATAACGCCTTGCCAACTGTTGACATCCGTTTCGCAGGTGAGTACGCCGCCGGTCAATTTCCACGTTCCTCCGTATGTAGGCCAACCAAATGAAGTATTAGGTTGCGTTACAATCGAAAGTTCGGTTTTCTTTACGCGCAAAGGTTGGAGCAAATCGGAAGCATAAAAAAGACGTAATTGCCCTTTTTCGTTCAATCCAACGTCTTTCGGAAGCGACAATACCGAACGTTTGGCATAATCGGCATCCACATACATCACTCGCCGTTTGCCTTTGTATTCGACACTGCGCATACTGTATCCGCTATTGACGGAACCGCCCAGAATGACATTGTCGACCGGATTTTCAATAAACGGACCTTCGGGCGAGTCAGCAACAGCATACAATTGCGCCCGAAATATATACGGATCGGAATACGTGGAAATCATGCCGGCGTCTTTGCAAGTGGTCAAGGTCATATACCATTTCCCTTGGTATTGGAAAACATCCACCATCTCAGCCACTCCTACTCCCATCGGACGATAAGCGACTCCTTTTTGTTGCCAATGAATCATATCGGTCGAATAAGCGACTCCGATAGCCGATGTGGGCGATTTTAAATCGGATCTTACGACGGAAGAAACGAAGTAACCGTAATATCCTGCGCCGTTCGGATCTTTTATGACCAGCATATCGCGGCAATCGACTTTATAACCCCAAGTCGGATTGTTGCTGCCGGTGCCTTCGTTGTTAAACGTAATGAACCAACGGCCGTCGGGTTCAAGTACCGGATTTCCATCGTATATCGTCCAATTATACAGGTCGTCCGAAATGGCGAGTCCGATGCGTTCCATCGCCCATTTGCGCATCGTGTAATACATATAATATTTGCCGTTGTGTTCGGCGGTGCAACCCGAATACCGGAAATCGACGTCATTTGGATAGGTTTTGCTGTAAAGCGACAAGACTTCCCGTTCTTCCGTCCATCTTACAAAGTCGGTTGAAACGGCGTGTCCGTACCCTCGCAAATTTTGGTCTTTGTTGTAATTCAGATCTTTCAATCCCTGTATATGAAATAGATGAATGCTGTCATTTTTGATAATTGTCCAATTATCCCACATATAATATTTTTCCGGTTGATATTTTAATACACTGGAGGCGTTGCCGGGTTGATTTCCGTCGCCATTATCCGGAATTTCGGGAGCAATGTAGTCGGGAATGACAATATTGTCCTTACAAGAAAAGCACGCGAGCAGCACGAACAAAAATAAAAATGTCTGTTTCATCTTATTTATTTTTAGAAATTGTTTGATTGATTTTTTCAGTGATCAGCATCCCCATGATACCGTAAGCAGCGGCGTTTACATGGACATTGTCCGTGCCGTCACGCTTGTATTTTTGTGGCAATCCGTTTTCGGAATCTTTCAGTAAACTGTGATAATCCACGTACACGATGTTGTTTTGTTCCGCATACTGTTTGATCAGCACATTCAGTTCGATGATTTGTTGCGGTACATTTTGAATTTCCGTATTCCAATCGAATTGTTTAGCCGGCGTAAGGGAGCAAATAAGCGGTTCTATTTTGGATTTTCTTGCCATTGCAGCCATTTGAGCGATGTTTTTCACAATGCTGTCGGGCGTAGAAACAAATCCGGCATTATGCGCCAAATCGTTGATTCCACCCATAATCACGACACATTGAGGATCTAAATTCACCACATCGGTTTGAAAACGAGCCAGCATTTGCGAAGTGGTTTGTCCTCCGA
>BNWW01000175.1 GCA_025999115.1 Bacteroidia bacterium | reverse complement strand
TTTATATAGAGTATAAATAACAAATTGTGTCAAAAAGGGAGGAAATTTGTAAAAACAGTCTATTTTATCACTTTTTTGGACAAATGTTTTGTGGAGGAGTTGGTGTATGCGTTCATTAGGGGTGATCCTATAATAAGGCAAGATATGGTTCGAAATTTGTGGATGTATCAAGTTCGCAAAAAACAACAATCCCCGAATCTCAATTGAGATTCGGGGCTGTGCTTTTTAATAAATTTTATAATTTTTTAGTGATCCGGTTGAGATTCGAACTCAAGACCCACAGCTTAGAAGGCTGTTGCTCTATCCAGCTGAGCTACCGGACCTTTTCAAAAATGCGCCCGCAAAGGTAGGGATTTTTAAGGAATATTCAAAAATTCGATATTATTTTTTATCTTTGCCTGTTTTTAAATATAAATACAGATGAAATTTATAAAAAATCTTCCGTTATTAGCGATTTTAATTTCAATTCCTTCGTTCGCTTGCACCAATTTGTTGGTCGGCAAAAAAGCGTCTGCCGATGGTTCGGTTTTTGTTACTTACAGTGCTGATTCTTATGCTTTATACGGCGAGTTATATCATTATCCCGCAGCAAAATACGCTTCCGGAACCTTGCTCGACATTCACGAATGGGATACCGGTAAATATTTGGGACAAATTGCGCAGGCCGCCGAAACCTACAATGTGATTGGAAATATGAACGAACACCAAGTCTGCATTGGCGAAACGACCTGGGGCGGTCGTCATGAATTGGTTGATACAATGGGAATTATTGATTACGGCAGTTTGATTTATATTGCACTTCAACGTTCAAAAACCGCTCGCGAAGCCATTCAAGTGATGACCGGTCTGGTCGAAAAATACGGCTATTACAGCGAAGGCGAATCGTTTTCGATTGCCGATAAAAACGAAGTCTGGATTATGGAGATGGCCGGCAAAGGTGCGGGCAACAAGGGCGCTGTCTGGGTGGCTGTCCGCATTCCTGACGATTGCATTGCCGCTCATGCCAACCAAGCGCGTATTCACCAATTCCCGTTAAATGACAAGGAAAATTGCTTGTATTCCAAAGATGTGATTTCCTTTGCGCGCAAAATGGGTTATTTTTCGGGAAAAGACGCCGATTTCAGTTTCACCAAAGCCTATAATCCATTGGATTGGGGCGGATTACGTATTTGCGAAGCGCGTGTTTGGAGTTTCTTTAATCAATATGCCGACAACGGAAAACAATGGTTGCCTTATATTTTGGGTGAAGATCCGAATCCGATGCCGTTGTACGTGAAACCGAATAAACCATTGAATGCGAAAGATTTAATGAATATGATGCGCGACCATTACGAAGGAACGGTTTTCGACCCGACGAAAGATATTGCCGCCGGCCCTTTCGGTTCACCCTATCGTTTTCATCCTTTAACGTTTGAAGTGGATAGCGTGAGTTACGGTTTTGAACGGCCTATTTCGACCCAACAAACCGGTTTTACTTTCGTGGGACAAATGCGAAATTCCTTGCCCGGTGTGATTGGCGGCGTATTGTGGTTCGGTGTGGACGATGCCCGTTTCACAGTTTATACGCCGATGTATGCTTCCATCACCGAAACTCCGAAATGTTACCGCGTAGGAACGGCCGATTTTACTACTTTTTCGTGGGAATCGGCGTTTTGGGTGCATACTTGGGTCGCTCAAATGGCTTATTCGCGTTATAATCAAATGATTAATGATGTTCAACCGCTACAAGATGAAATCGAAAATTCGTTTTTGACGATGCAATCGCAAATTGAACAAGTCGCTTTGCATACCGATAATATTATTGATTTTCTGACCGATTATTCTGCACAAACAGCGCAAATGGTGCAAGACCGTTGGAAACAATTAGGCGCTTACCTGATTGTGAAATACGCCGATGGAGTTGTTAAAAAAGAAGAAAACGGAAAATTTATTCAGAATGAATACGGTGGATCGCAATATCCGAATCGGCCAAAATGGGATGAGGGGTTTTTGCGGAAAATTGTGAAGGACACGGGCGATTGGTTGGAAGAGAAGGATATCGAAAAATAAAATATGACTAATAAACTTCAAATTCGCAACAGCACTGCCGAATTTCTGACTTTTACGGCGGAAGGCGCAATAAACACGGTCGAGGCGTTTTACGAAGACGAAGCCATTTGGCTGTCGCAAAAAATGATGGCGGTTTTGTTTGATGTGGATATTCGCACAATTAACGAACATCTAAAAAATCTTTATTCAAGTAACGAATTGAATCCATTGGCAACTATCCGGAAATTCCGGATAGTTCAAATCGAAGGGAATCGGAATTTGAAAAATACCGTATAAAGCAAGACCAACTTTATCAATCGGATTTTGACCGTGAATTTTTGAAACTCGAATTAAGTTAAATATGAAGTAATATTGAGCAAAATAATTGTAACTTTGCAGTTCGATTCTAAGTAAAAAATAA
>BNWW01000174.1 GCA_025999115.1 Bacteroidia bacterium | reverse complement strand
TATTATTCCTACATCAACGATTATCCCAACGGCAAATATGTAAAAGAAATAACAAAATTATTTAATCACATCAATAAAAAATCATGAATTATAAAAACAGCAACGCGCCATCCAACACGGTTACGCGCGACATGATGAGTTTAGCCGAAGAAACGGGCAATGTATATGAAACCGTTCGTATCATCGGCAAACGCGCCAACGAAATCTCTTCGGAAATTAAACACGATTTGGAACGTAAATTGCAGGAATTTTCTTCCTATAACGACAGTTTGGATGAAATTTTTGAAAACCGCGAACAAATCGAAATTTCACGCTATTTCGAACGCTTGCCGAAGCCGACCCTCATTGCCGCACAAGAATACGTGGACAGCGAACTGTATTTCCGCAATCCGGCTAAAGAAAAAGACAATATCGAAGAATTATGATTCAACGGATTCAAACGGTTTGGCTGTTGCTAGCAGGCATTTTTTGCACCTTGCAATTGGTTTTCCCCATGATCAGCGTAGCGGAACAACCTTTATCGCTTTTTTTGCCGGTGGTTTTGATGAATATTATCGGCGGCGGCGGTTTGCTTTTTGCTTTGCTTGCTATTTTTTTGTATAAAAATCGTAAAAAACAATTATGGTGGTGCTACGGGCTGATTTTATTGCAAATTTTGGCTTATGTTTGCATCGGTTGGTTTTTTCACATACTTACAAGAGGTATTCCGGTGGATGATTTGAAAGTGCGATTTTATACGTTCATTTTTCCGGCCATCGCTATCATTTTTGTGGTATTGGCCATTGTAGCGATCCGGAAAGACGAAAAATTAATTCGTTCGGCCGATCGTTTACGCTAATGCGCAGCTCTAAAAGGGCATATTGGTTGTTGAGTGTTGCAATTCTTTCAATACTTTTCTTATCTAATTTATTTTATGGTACGGTATCCATTCCCGCTCCGGCGGTAATGGATATTTTATTGGGAAAAGGCCATGAATCAACGGCTTGGACGAATATTGTATTGCAATCGCGTTTACCTCAAGCAGTTACAGCTTTGTTGGCAGGTGCAGCTTTGGCTGTTTGCGGATTATTGTTGCAGACTTTATTCCGGAATCCCTTGGCCGGACCTGATATTTTGGGCATCAGCAACGGCGCCAACTTGGGAGTCGCCCTGGTTTTGCTTTCGACAAGTGGAATCGTTGGAAACGGACTTTCTACAATTTCGGCTGCATTCGCCGGCGCTTTGGTGGTTTTAGGATTGATTATTTATTTTTCTTCCATCATCAAAAGCAATATTTTGATATTAATTATCGGATTGATGGTGGGCTATTTAGCCTCATCGGGCATTTCTTTTTTAAATGCGGTGGCAGGGTCGGAACGGATTCGTTCGTATGTGTTGTGGGGCTTGGGCAGTTTTTCGAATGTTACGACAGCGCAATTGCCGGTTTTCAGCATTTGCCTGATCAGTGGATTGATAGCGGCGGTTTTATTAGTTAAACCGTTGAATGCCTTGTTATTAGGCGAACATTACGCATCTAATCTGGGCGTAAATATTTTCCGCACACGAATCGCTATTTTATTGATTACCGGATTTTTAACGGCTGTTGTTACGGCTTATTGCGGTCCCATTGCATTTATCGGATTGGCGGCGCCTCATCTTTCGCGGATGGTGTTGGGCAGTTCCGACCAAAAACAATTGCTGCCCGCTACAATTTTTGCAGGGGCAGCTATCGCGTTAGTTTGCAATTTATTAACTTCTTTACCGTTCGGAAACGGATTATTAACGTTGAATGCGGTTACGCCGCTGTTAGGCGCTCCGGTTATTATCTATGTGATTTTAAATCGGAAAAACCGCTTGTATTTTCATTAATAACGAGTTTCTACAACTTTCCAATCGACGATTTTCCACAATTCTTTCAGATGGTCGGCGCGGCGATTCTGATAATCGAGGTAATAAGCGTGTTCCCAAACATCGAATCCCAACAAAGGTTTCAGGCCTTTGGTAACGGGGTTGCCGGCATTTCCTTCTTTGGTGATTGACAATTTACCGTCTTTGTCGGCGGCCAACCAAACCCAACCCGAACCGAACTGACCAACACCGGCCGTTTCAAATTCTTTTTGGAAATTTTCAAACGAACCGTAAGTCGCATCAATCGCAGCCGCCAATTTGCCCGTAGGTTTCCCGCCGGCATTGGGTGCGAATTGCGTGAAATACAAGTTGTGATTCAACACTTGACCGGCGTTGTTGAAAATGGCGCCGTCGGATTCGCGGACAATCGTTTCCAAACCGGCATTTTCAAATTTTGTACCGGAAACCAAATTGTTCAAATTATTTACATACGTTTGTAAATGTTTACCATGATGAAACTCAATGGTTTGCTTTCCGATCACGGGTTCGAGAGCATCGGTAGCATACGGCAATTTTACTAATTCAAATTTCATAATATTTTCACTTTTATTTATTTGTTGATTGTTTATTGTCAATAA